>NZ_JADOGI010000196.1 GCF_015645445.1 Nonomuraea cypriaca
GCGGTGGTTCGGTGGGGATGGTGGTGGGGATGCTGTTCGTCGGGTTGACCCTCTACAGCGGCCTCAACATCGTGATCGGATTCCTCATCTTCGTCTCCTCCATGGACGCCGACCATGCCAACACCCCCTACATGATCGCTGGCACGGCCGTCCTCGCGCTCATAGGCCTCGCCGCCGGGATCGGCCTCGTCCTCGTACGAAGATCATGGACGCGCGGCCTGGGACTGGGGCTCATGGCCGGATGGGCGCTCTGGTCGATCCTGTCCGCCGGCATCTGCACCGGCCTCAACCCCGCCCTGTACGGCTGACCATGCCTTATCGCGAGATGACCATGCCCTATCACGAGATATTCGTCGGCCTGGGGGTGTTCGTGGCCTCCGTCGTCTTCGTACGGGAGGCCAGGAGGCGCGGCGCACTCAACGAGCAGTCGCTGATCGCCGTCACCGGCGCCCTGGTCGGCGGCGCGATCGGGATGCGGCTGGCGGGCTGGCTGGAGACGCGCGACCTCCAGGACCTCTGGCTGTACGGCTCCCGCAGCATCCTCGGCGGCCTGACCGGCGCCTACGTGGGCGTCCTGGCGGCCAAGAAGATCATCGGTTACAAGGAGCGCACGGGAGACCTGTTCGCGCCGGCGGTGGCGCTGGGCATGGCCGTCGGAAGGATCGGCTGTCACCTGACCGAGGCCCCCGGCAGGCCCACCGACCTGCCGTGGGGCGTACACGCGCCACCGACCACCCCCGAATGCCCTGGCTGCCTCACCGGGCAGGCCATGCATCCGTCGTTCGTCTACGAGATCATTTTCCAGCTCGCCGCCTTCGTGGCGCTCACCTGGGCGCGCAAGCGGCTCACCCGGCCAGGCGAGTTGTTCACGCTCTATGTCGCCGGGTACGCCGTCTTCCGCTTCCTCGTCGAGTTCGTCCGGGCCAACGAGATTCTCTGGCTCGATCTGACCGGACCGCAGTGGTTCCTGGTCCCCGGCCTGCTGCTGCTCGCCATCAGGCTCGGGTACGGCTGGAGGCGCGGCTACTACGATGCCCTATTCGGGCGACCCGAACGGAAGGTCACGACATGAGTGCAGGGATGGGTCTGCGGGGTGACCGCATCCTCAGGTACGTCAACGCGTTCTGCCCCCACTGCCACGACCAGGATCTCGACAGGGTCGAGCGGCTGAGCGGCTATCTGGCCGAGCGCGACGGCAAGGTCTGGCTGGAACGCGGATGCCGCCAACACGGCCTCATCCGGACTTTGTACGACGAAGACCCGGAAATCCTGGCGTACCTCGAGGAGTGGACCGCCCCCACAAAGCAGCACGTTCCGGATCTGTCGGGGAACTTCGCCCCGATCCCCAGCGCCTACCTCCACGGCCTCCCCGAGATGCAGACGCAGCACACCTGCATCCTCCTCGAAGACATCGCCGAAGCCTGCAACCTCCGCTGCCCCACCTGCTTCGCCGACAGCTCGCCCGACCTGACCGGGATCGTCCCCGTCCCCGACATCCTCGCGAACGTCGACCAGCGCCTCGAAAGGGAGAACGGCAAGCTCGACGTCCTCATGCTGAGCGGCGGCGAGCCCACCCTCCACCCCGAACTGAAAACCCTCCTCACCGAGCTCACCAGCCGCCCGATCACCCGCATCCTGATCAACACCAACGGCGTCCTCATCGCCAGGGACGACTCGCTTCTCGACCTCCTCACCGAGCACCGGGAGCGGACCGAGGTCTACCTCCAGTACGACGGCACCTCGGCGGACGCCTCACGACACCACCGCGGCGGCGACCTGACCCGCGTCAAGGCGCAGGCCGTAAGCCGCCTGTCCGAACGCGAGATCTTCACCACCCTCGTCATGACCGCCGCGCTGGGCGTCAACGACGGCGAGATCGGCGAGGTCGTACGCGTTGCGCTCGACACGCCGTACGTGGCGGGCGTGTCGTTGCAGCCGCAGTTCGGGTCGGGGAGATCGGGCGTCATCTACCCCGCGGACCGGCTCACCCACACGGGCGTGCTCAAACGCCTCGGTCCGCAGACCGACGGCCTGGTGACCTGGCGCGACCTCACCGCACTGCCCTGCTCCCACCCCCACTGCTGCTCGGTCGGCTACCTGATCCGCGACGACGCGAACCAGTGGCGATCGCTCGTGGAGCTGATCGGCCACGACCGGCTCAAGGAGCACCTGGGCCTGGTCTCCAACCGCATCGCCGACACCGAGATCCCGCGCGAGCTGCGCCTGGCCGTACAGGAGTCCCTGCTCGGCCTGCTGTCGGAGCAGTCCTCACTGTCGCACCCCGAGATCGGCGACCTGTGGCGGAACATCTGCGAGCACTGCGACCTCGGCGTCTCCACCCTCCTCACGCTCGCCTCGTCGGCCCTGCCGGGCAGGCGCAGGAGGCTGCGCAGGATGCTGGGGGAGCGGGTGGTGCGCATCACGGTCAAACCGTTCATGGATCTCTCCACCATGATCGAGGAACGGCTCACCCAGTGCTGCGTACATGTGGGGACGCGGGCCGAGCAGGACCAGTGTGCCCCGTTCTGCGCCGTACAGGCCTGGCCGCAGTTGTCGAGGCAACGGTTGTCGGCGGCGGCGGCGCGGCCGCGCCTGGAGGTGATCCAGTGAAGGCGGAGCCGTACGATCCGCTCCGGTTGTGCGTGTACGCGACCGTGGCGCTCCTGGCCTGGCTACTCGGCCCGTGGGCGGTGCTGGGGTTCGCGGCGCTCGGGTTCGCCGGTTACTGGAAGGCGCGCCGAGCCGGGCTGACCCGGAGCAAGTGCCTGCTCAGAGACACCCGGCTCATCCTCGCCTACCTGGGGCTCCTGGCCATCGTCGCCATCGTGGCGATCACCGTGTGACGGCCGAATTGCCGGACTGCACGTAGCCGTACCGGAGAAGCGCGTCGCCCCGGGCTCGGACGAACTCGTCGAAATCCTCCACGAACCCAGGGATCTACGAGCGCTCGTTACTGTTGCACGTGAAACATCATTCCGCGGGGACGTACAGGCTGAGCGTCTCGGCGATGCAGACCGGCCGCTTCTCGCCCTCGAGCTCGATCGTCATCTTCAGGTTGGACAGGTAGCCGGCCGGGGTGCCCTTGACGTCGGTCAGGCTGCCCGCGGCCCTGATCCGCCCGCCGACGGGCACCGGCCTGGGGAAGCGGACCTTGTTGAGGCCGTAGTTGACCCCCATCACGACGTTCTGAACCTCGACCATCTCGAACATGAACGACGGCAGCAGCGCCAGGCTCAGATAGCCGTGCGCGATCGTGCCACCGAACGGCCCTTCCTTGGCCCGCTCCACGTCCACGTGGATCCACTGGTGGTCATCGGTGGCGTCGGCGAAGAGGTTGACCTGCTCCTGGGTGACCGTACGCCACTCCGTGGGGCCGAACGTCTCGCCGACGGCAGCCTTTAGCTCCTGAACATTCGCGAAGGTCCGCATGGTCACGAACGCTATTGCTCGGGTGGGACGGCTGCCAAGTTCGCGGACCGCCTCGCCTCGATGGGGGCGCGCTGTTGCGAAGATCTTTACTCGAAAGCATCGCATAGGTGTTCGAGTTCGCGCTACAGTTCTCGGTATCGAAATCGAACAAGGGTTCGGCCTGGTGAGAGGGGGTGTGTCCGGTGACGGTGCTGGCGACCGCCCCTGCACGGACACGCCGTAGCACTTTCTTCCCAAATCTAAGACGGCCGCTATATCCGGCAATAAAGTCCGAGAGCGTGGACCCTGTGCGAAACCCCTATGCCCCCGGCGCCGGGCAACGTCCGCCGGAGCTCGCCGGCCGCGACCGTGAGCTGCAACAGTTCGAGGTCGTGCTGGAGCGGGTGGCCCGCGGCCGTCCCGAGCGCAGCATGGTCGTCACCGGCCTGCGGGGAGTCGGCAAGACCGTCCTGCTCAACACGTTCAAGTCCATGGCCATGCAGCGGCTGTGGGGCACGGGCAAGATCGAGGCCCGTCCCGACCAGTCGATCAGGCGGCCCGTCGCGGCGGCGCTCCACATGGCCATCCGCGAGCTCGCCCCGCGCCACCGCGCGCCCGAGCGCATCGAGGAGTTCCTCGGCGTGCTCAAGGCGTTCGCCATGCGCGATCCCGGCGCGGCCAAGGGCACCTCGCACTGGTCGCCCGGCATCGAGGTGCCCGCCAGCCGCGGGCGCGCCGACTCGGGCGACCTGGAGATCGACCTCACCGAGCTGTTCGTCGACGCCGCGAGCGTGGCCACCGACCTGGCGGTCGGCATCGCGCTCTTCATCGACGAGATGCAGGACGTGCAGGCCGCGGACGTCTCCGCGCTCTGCGCCGCCTGCCATGAGCTGTCGCAGACGGGCGGGCCGCTGATCGTGGTGGGTGCCGGGCTGCCGCACCTGCCGAGCGTCCTGTCGGCCAGCAAGAGCTATTCCGAGCGGCTCTTCCGCTACGCGCGCATCGACAAGCTCGATCGCGAGGCCGCCGATCTCGCGTTGATCCTGCCGGCGCGCGAGGAGGAGGTGGAGTTCACCCAGGAGGCTCTCGACGCCCTCTACGAGGCGGCCGACGGCTATCCCTACTTCGTCCAGGCCTACGGCAAGGTGGCCTGGGACCTCGCGCCACACACCCCGATCACCATCGAGGACGTCAGGGTGTCCTCACCGGAGGCGGAGGAGGAGCTCGCGGTCGGGTTCTTCGGCAGCCGCTACGAGCGCGCCACCCCGGCCGAGCGCGACTACATGCACGCCATGGCGCAGATCGGCGACGAGCCGGTGCCCACCTCCGACGTGGCCGACGCCCTCGGGCGAAAGCCGTCCAGCCTCTCGCCCGCCCGTGACAGTCTCATCAAGAAAGGGCTCATCTACAGCGCCGAGCGCGGCCTGATCGCGTTCACGGTGCCGCATTTCGGGAAGTTCCTGCGCGCTCAACCCGTGTGAGCGACGCCCCTAGACCTCTATTGGGCTGTCTAGTGGGGAAGCTAGACAGCCCAATAGAGCCATATCGGCGTGCCTGTCGAGAGGAATCTAAGCCTCTCTAGCGTCAGGCCGATACTGGCGTATATTCCGGCAGAGATTCGGTGTCCACCGCGCTGACCACGGCCACCCGCACCGCCGGGTGCCGGCCGCTCAGAAAGACGGCGAAGACCACGTCGTCCTGGTCGTGGTTCTGGAAGGCGAAGAAGCGCCAGCACAGCTCGCGCCAGGTGTCGTGCGGCTCGGGCGAGGCCAGCTCGCCCCGGTGGGCCCGCCAGGGGCCGCTCGACCTGAGCCGGGAGAGGGTGACCGACTCGGCGGGGGCCCTGCGCTGCTCGCAGGGGGCGCGGAACCGCACGCGGTTGAGCATCTCCTCGATCTCCGGCGACAGCGCGGCGAGCACCGCCACCCCGGCGGCCATCAGCCAGGACGGCTGGGTCGCCGCCAGCCAGCCCGGCGCCGGGGCCCACACCGACAATCCGGCCATCCCGGTCAGCGCCACCGTCCTGCCGATCGAACGCATCCCGACCGGCGCCGAGCTCACCTCGCCGAAGCACCCGCAGCCCGCGTCCGGCCGCCGCCTGCGCAGCTCCACCAGCACGTACGTGGACATCGCGAAGAACGCGACCGTACCCCACCGGAAGATCGGGTGTGTGGTCAGCAGCAGCCCGGCCGCCAGGACCGCCTCAACCACCGCGCAGAGCAGCAACGCGGGGGCCTGCATGCGCCCGGGCACCAGCACCGCGGGGCCGATTTTGGACAGTGCTCCCGGCTCGCGCCCCGACCACACCGTGGCCACCTTGGCGATCGTGCCGAGCACGAGCAGCACGATCAGGAGCGGCAGCTGCGATTCCATCACGCGGGTCACCCCAATCCGATCTGAGCGTTGAAGCACCCCTTGATCAAGTCGCCGCCGAGCTCCACATAGGAGAACGGCGACAGCTCCGTGATCCGCCCGCGCGGCGACGTGTCGCACTCGACGCACCGATCGCAGAACCGGCCGGCCAGGCACCCGCACGCCACTACGGGAACGTTCGCGGTGCGGCCGGCGCAGACGTTCCTGACCTGGAGGAGGGAGCCGATGGCGAGGTACGGCAGGCCCGCGCACGACGTCCCTGCCTCGTGGCAACGGGCGTCAGAGCGCTCCAGCATGGGATAGGCCGCGCCGCGCTCTTCCTCGTCGAACGTGTCCGACCAGGTCACGGTCCCCGAGATGCGCGACTGCCCAGCGGCGTACGCGGGCGGCGGCGCTGGCACCGAACGCGCCGGGTAGGTGGGCTGCGAGGTCGCAGGAAGCAGCGCCAGCGCGGCCCCGTCCTGCCTGGTCCCGATCGCGTCGAACAGATAGCCCGGCTCGAACTGGGGATGCCGCACCCGCAGCCGCCCCGTGGCCCGGTAGGGGATGACGATCGTACGGTGGCCCCGGTGCGGCCCGCAGTCGAGCTCGACCGTCAGGTCCCTGCGCCCGCTGACCGAGAGGATCGTCCCCGTGATGCGGGTGGTGTCGGCCCAGATCCGCTCGACCACACGCCCTTCGCGCAGCGTCCGCATCATGACCATGGCGCCCACGGCGAGATCGGCGGGCACCGCGTCCGCGCCGTGCCAGGCGGTGGCCCAGGGGGCGATGACGAGCCGCTCCTGGGTGCCGTCCGGGGTCTCGATGGTGATGAGGTGCGGGCTGACGTCCAGGATCTCCCCGGCGACGGCGTGCAGCGGCTCTCCGTTGTCCGGATGAGGGCCGGGAACGCCGGATTCGCGCCCGAGCGCGGCTGCGGCGAGCACCCGGCGGCGCTCAACGCTCGGATACCCCATCCGGCCCTCCCTCGTCCGCCTACTAGATTCACACGACTTGAGGCGGCTCACACCGTACTGGTCCAGAGAGGAGCAAAATACGCATCCCCGGGGATGGGTGGTGACATCCGGCGTCGAACAATCCGCCACCGACCTTGGCCTTCCTTTGTCGTCGGCGGGCCGAAACCTGAATACCGGTTCAGCCCGAATAGGGCATCCGGCTGCGATTCTGGCCACTGATGCAGACCACGGACGGGGATGAGGAGTTCCGCGAGTACGTCAGGACCCGCGGTCCTGCTCTGCTGCGCGCGGCACACCAGCTCACCGGGCACCCGCTGGACGCGGAGGACCTGCTGCAGAGCGCGCTGACCAAGACGTACCTGGCCTGGGAGCGGATCGAGGATCGGGGAGCGCTCGACGGATACGTACGGCGGGCCATGGTGAACATCAACATCTCGCAGTGGCGGCGGCGCAAGCTGGAGGAGTACCCGTCGGACGAGCTGCCCGAGACGACCGCCGAGACGGTGGCCTTCGGAGATGTGCACGAGCTGCTCGAACAGGCGCTGGACGAACTGCCCGAGCGGATGCGGGCGGCGATCGTGCTGCGCTATTACGAGGATATGACCGAGCCGGAGATCGCGAAGACGCTCGGCATCAGCGTCGGCACGGTCAAGAGCACGGTGTCGCGCGGCATGGCCAAGCTCAGGGCCGCGCTGGGACTCTCACCCCGGTAGCGACGGTTGGGACGGAACGGAGGCTTCTGCCCCTATGGTGGCGCAGGGGCGTACGACATCCCGGATCTTGCGCAGACTGCCCAGGAACGCCTCCAGTTCGGCCGCTTCCAGCAGCCCCGTGAAGCAGTCGTCGACGTCCTGCAGGTGCCGAGGCAGCACGGACTCCAGCCGCTCGCGCCCGGCCTCGGTGAGGACGGCGTACGACGCCCGCCGGTCGCTGGCGCACGCCTGCCTGGCCACCAGCCCTTCGCGTTCGAGCCGGTCGACGACCCTGGTCACCCCGCTGGTCGACAGCCCGGTCTGCGCCGCCAGATCGCTCATCCGCAACCGCCGCCCGGGGGAGCGGGCCAGCCGGATGACGGTCTCGAAGTCGATCTCCGACAACCGCGCCTCGGACAAGACCGGCTGGAATCTGGCTGACAGGCCGGCACTCACCTCGGCCAGCAGGCCCATCGCCGTGAGCCGGGGGTCGTCAAAGTTCATCACGCTCATACCTTAGCGGACGATAGTTGACGGATGGAATATTCCTCATGTAGAAATCTGTTGCCGCAGACATCCGCACAGCAGTCTTTCTGAGGAGAACCCCACATGAGCACCCGCACCTGGGAGTCCCTGACCCTCCCCGCCGCCGGCACCTACAACCTTGACGTCGCCCACACCCGGATCGGATTCGTCGTCAAGCACATGATGGTCAGCAAGGCTCGAGGCCACTTCGACACCTTCAGCGGCTCGATCACGGTCGCCGAGAACCCGCTGGAGTCGAGCGCCGAGCTCACCATCAAGGCGGAGAGCATCAGCACGGGCATGCCCGACCGCGACGGACACCTGCGCAGCGACGACTTCCTGGCCGTGGAGAAGTACCCCGAGCTCACCTTCAAGAGCACCCGGGTCGTGAGCCACAAGGGCGACGAGTTCACCGTGGTCGGCGACCTGACGATCCGTGACGTCACCAAGCAGGTCGAGCTCACGGTCGAGTACGGCGGCGCCGGCACCAACCCGTGGGGCGTCCCGGTGTGGGGCTTCTCGATCAGCACGGAGTTCGACCGCGAGGAGTTCGGCCTCACCTGGAACCAGGCCCTGGAGGCCGGCGGCGTCCTGGTCGGCAAGAAGGTCAAGGTCGAGATCGAGGGCGAGGCCAACCCCGCCTGACCGGCCGTTGTCCACAGCCCCGAAGCCCGCCCTGGTACTGGGCGGGCTTCATCCACAGGCAGTTACCCACAGGCTGTTGATAACTCTTGGTGAAGGCGGAGGAGGAATCGCTTTGCCGCCTCGCCAGAAGGCCGGTACGCTGTCCTGAGCCGCGATGGCTTCCAGGAGGATTCGCCTAGTCAGGTCTATGGCGCCGCACTGCTAATGCGGTTTGGTGGCAACACCATCCGGGGTTCAAATCCCCGATCCTCCGCAGCTCAAAGGCCCTCTCCCGATTTCGGGTCGAGGGCCTTTTGTCGTCCGTAGGCGTCAGGGTTGCAGTTGCCCTTCAGGGAGAACCCCAGAGGGCTTGCCCCATGCGGTCACTGGCGTCCTTCATCTGGAGCGTGGCCACGTGGGTGTAGCGCTCGGTGGTGGTCACTCTGGTGTGCCCGAGAACCTGCTGTACGACCCGGATGTTCACACCCTGCTCGATGACAAGCGTCGCGGCGGTGTGCCGCGCATCGTGGACCCGTACGTCCCGGACGCCGGCCTGCTTGAGAATGGTCTTCCAGACCTTCCAGTCCTCGGTACGTTCGATGGCGGTGCCGTGCTTGGTCGAGAAGGCCAGGTCGTGGTCTTCCCACCGATCTCCCGCCTTCTCCCGCTCGACATCCTGTGTTTCGCGGTGGGCCTTGAGTTGGGCGAGGAGTTCGGGCGGGCACTGGAGGGTGAGCTTGTTCTTGCCCTTGCGCTGCCGAAAGATGAGGCCACCGCCGGTTCGCTTCGGGCACTTGTCCGCGTGACCGGCGCAGTCCTTGAGACAGGGCCGCTTGTAGCAGACGTGACCCGGCTGGGTGCAGCTCGGCTTGCAGGTCGGCCGATGCTTGTGGATCTTGCACCGCGCGTGACATGGCCGGCGATGCCACTCCTCGCCGCAGGCGTGCGGGTCGTCGCATCCGTGCCGCCACTCCTGGCGCTGTACCTGGAACCAGGCCCGGATCTCCCCCGTGTCCATGTCGATGTACGACCAGCGGAGCCCGAGGGCCTCACCCTGACGGATGCCGAGTGCGAGCGCCACCGACCAGCGGGCGCCGTTCCTCTTGGTCTTGGCCACATCGAGAATCCGACGTGCCTCCTCTCGCGTCAGCGGTTCGATCTCGGTTTCCGCGGCAGTGGGTGCTTCCACAAGGGTGGCCACGTTCCGTGTGACCTTGTCGCGTCTGACGGCCACCTTGAGGGATCGGGAGATGATCCGGTGCACCTTGAGGACCGTGCTCGTGGACAAGCCCTTGTCGAGCATCGTCGTGTATGCGGTGTCGAGGTGCTCCGGAGCGAGCCGGTTCAGTCTGTGTCGGCCGAGAAGCGGGATGATCCAGTGGCGCGCCTTGGAACGGTAGTCCGTGAGCGTGCGCGGAGCCATCTTGCCCGAGGCCACCAGGCGTTCACAGATCACGTCGAGGTACTCGGTCATCCACTCGGCGACCGTGGGCACACGTCCCGGCTTGGTGACCTGTCCAGTCTCGCGGTTGCCTTCCAGTTGGGCGACCTTGCGGGTTACCTCGGCCTCGGTCTTGGCCATCCGGTGACGACGATCAGGAGATCCGTCAGGCTTGATGCCCACGGTGACCCAGCCGTGCCAGTACCCGTCGTTGCCGAGGTAGATGGAGGAGCGGCCGTTCGGCTTCTTCCCCATCACGCTACCTCCTCCGTCCGCATCAGTCCTGCCCTGGCCTCCAGAGCGCGAGCGAAATCGTGGAGCGCCCAGTGCGGAACCAAGCGGTAGCCGTCTTCCTTGATCGACTTGAGTTCGCCGGTCTTGATGAGTCGGAAGACAGCCGTACGGCTCATGCCGAGAACCGTGGCGGCGTCCTTGGGACGGTAAAACAGGCGCTCCATTAGGCGGCCTCCCCTCGAATTGCCGAAAGATCTTGTCCGGATGCTCTGGCCTCCAGTTCGCGGAGGTGGGCGCGCCAGCGTTGGCGTTCGTGGACGGATCGGAGGAGCCGTACGGCGAGCGGTGGCACGTTGGCGTCTCCGGCCGGGACGGGTCTCCAGACGTAGCGGTGTGGGTCGGTGGGCTCGTCGGCCTGGCCGAGGGCTTCCAGGACCCAGGTGCGGCGGTCCTGCTTGTGTTCGGCGAGGGTCTTGTTGCTCCACTTGCGGGAGACGAGGATGCGGCGTCCGGCGTAGCCAAGGTGTTCCGGCTTGTGGGCCTTACCTCGGCAGCGGCCGGGAAGCATGCCGGGCTTGGCGTCCTTGGGCTGAATCCCGTACCGCAGCCAATTCGGGCAGGTGGGCGAGCAGGGTTCGTAGCGGAGTGCATCCAGCATGCGGGCCGCGTGCTGTTGCTGGGCCTGGCCGCCGTCGAGGGCGTCGCCGATGGACTTGGTGAGGTACTTGGACAGGTAGCGGATGCACTGGTCGGCGTCCGGGGTGCCAGCCAAGACGCCTTGGACATCGACCTGTTCGCCGAAGCGGATGACGTGGAGCGGTTCGGCGTCCTCATCGAGGGCGTCGAGGGCTTGGCCCCAGGTGGGCAGGACTTCGCCGGTGGCTGGGTTCAGGTAGCCGGTGCCGTCCTGCCAGACGGGCATGTGCTCGCCCTCGAAGAGCACTTCATCGGCTTGTGGCCACCAGACCTGGTGGTAGGTGGCGGCGGCTATCTGCTTGATCTCCGCTCGTGGGAGCGTTCCACGGATGGCCATGTGCAGGTGCGGCGCGAGCCGCTTCTGAGGCTCCACGGAGGCGAAGTACTGCACGTCGTAGCCCGCGACGCGGCGCAGGTTCTGCACGAAGCGATCGACGAGCTTGGAGAAGTGCAGCGCGTCCCGAGCGGCCCGCCGGTAGTCGTAGGCGTCCGGATCGATGGGGACGCCGTCGCGGACCTTGCCGTACGAGGGCAAGGTGAGCGTGACGAACAGGGACGGCCGGTAGGTCTTGCCGTCCGTGCCGTGGAAGGTGCGTCCCAGGGTGGTGCTGGTCATCTTGCGCTTGGGCAGGTCGGGTGCGTCCTGCCGCCGTTTGGTGGAGCGGGAGCGCTTGGCGGTCGTGCGGCCCAGGACGTTGCCGCGCATGCCTGCGGCGTTGATCTCCTCGTCCAGGCCGGTGATGATCGCGTCGAGTTCGGTGGTGTCGTCGCCGGCCTTTTCGGCGGCGTCGCGTTGGGCTTGGTAGTCGGCGCGGAACTCCACCAGCCAGCGCTGTTCCTCGTTGGCCTGGTCGGGCGTGATGGCGGGTTCGGCGTCGAGGTGCCAGCCCTCGCGGCACTGGGCCTTGCGCAGTTGCTTGTTGCGCTTGGCGCACGGTGGGCACTTGCTGTCGAGGGTGGCCCCGCACGGTACGTCGATGATCTCGGACTTGCCGGTGACGACGTCGAGGCGCTTGAGCGGGATGGGCCGGATGCAGACGCCGTGGAGCTTGGCGACCTCTACGAGCACATCCCGGGCCATCGGCATCGCCTGTCGGACGGCCCGGGGAAGTGCGCGGTCGTGCGGATGGGTCACGCGGTCCTCCCCTCGTCGGTGGTCTCGGTCATCACGGCGCAGAGCCGGTAGCGCTCCAGATGTGGGTGAGCATGGACCCGGGGGTGGTAGAGCTCGAAGACCCGCATGTGGGGCAGGTCGTGAGTGGTCAGCAGGACCAGCAGCGGGCGGCCTGCGACCAGGCCGATTTCGTCGGCGGTGCCGTGGAAGCAGATCCTCATGCCGCACCGCCGTGCGGGGCGAAGGAGTCGACCATGGCGCAGATGTCGGCGTCGGAGACGTACGCGGCGCGCACCCGGGCGGGTTCAGGACTGGTTTCCAGCCGGACGTAGCCGACGCCCGCGCCGATCTCCGGAACGGGGGAGATGTGGTCAGCGAGGGCGCCTCGATCGCGTGCGCCGTCGCCGAGGACCATATCCACCTGTTCGGATTCGTCGAGTCGGAGGGCGATCTTGTCGGGGAACAGGTTGCGGATGTTCATGACCTCCTTTCGCGGATCCTGGAGTGCGGCCAGGACACCGACACCGACCGCGCGTCCTTGGGTGGTCAGGGTGGCGAGCGCTGCGGAGATGCGTTGTCTGAGCTGCCGATCGGACTGGTAGGCGGTCAGGAACGCCACCTCATCGACCACGACCAGGACGAACGGATCACCGAGGGTGGGTGTGTGGGAGCGCTGGAGACCGGCGAACCGGGCTGCCCGTTTCTGCATGACACAGACGGCCTCGTCCAGCAGGTCGGCGCACTCCTCGGGTGTGGCCGCGTACCGAGTGCCGAAGAGTCCCCGGCCGTAGGACAGTTCCATGAGCTTGGGATCCAGCGCCCACAACTCGACCAGGCCCGCGCTGGCGGCGGGGAGCAGGGAGCGGATGACGGACCAGATGATCGACCCTTTGCCGGCTCCCGTCGCGCCCGCGACGAGGACATGGGTGCCGTGCACCTTGAGCCGCCACGGCCGCCCGTCCTCGCCTTTGCCGATCTCGACCGGTCCCACCGTCGGTTCCTCCGGTATGGCGAGCGCTGGCAGGGGTGAGGCGAGTGGATCGCTGCGCGGGAAGGTCAGCGTCAGCCGTCCAGCATGAGACGGGGCCACGCGGCACGACTTCGCGCCGAAGCCTTGGGCCAGGTGATCGGTGCGATCCGCCCAGTCCTTGACCGCTTGGCCTTTGAGCATGCGCACGGTGACCACGTCGGCCCACGAGGTGCAGGTGACCTTGCCCAGCCGGGGCAGGTAGTCACGGCCCCGTAGGTGACGGCCGAGACCGGAGACGATCATGACGGGTTGCCAGTGCCGCCGGTAGATCCAGATGAGCCGCCACCAGGCCAGCAGCCGGTAGCCGACGAGACGGGCGAAGGACGACCGATCGAGGAACGCCCACGAGATCAGGGCCAAGACGACCGTCCCGGACAGGGACGCCGCCAACGGCCAGCCGTAGAAGTACCAGAGAGAGCCGAGGGCCGCCGGGACGATGGCCGCGATGGGGTGACGCCAGATCGTACGGACGAGCCTGACGAGCATGCGACCGGTGAGGATGACGATGGTGAGGATGGCGGGTGTCTTGACGACGGCCGGGCGGAAGACGACGGCCGTATCGGGCGTGGTGGAGACGAGGTTGCGCGCCTCGTCGCCAGGCAGCCGCTTGAACATAAGCTGGGAACCTCTCGTGATGTGGAGTCAGGGGAGAACCGAGGGGCCGCCGGAAGTTGCCGCTTCCAGCGGCCCCGCTTTGTGTCAGGTCGCCGGGTCGGTGACGTCCTCGGCCGACTGTTCGGCGTGGAGCTGCTCGCAGTCGGCCAGGTAGCGAGCGGCGGCGTTGAAGATCTCACGGGCGGTGGTCAGGTCGGCGTCGGTGATCGGCCCGGCTCCGGTGGTGGAGATGTGCACGTTCGCCTCGGTGGAGTAGAGCTCCAGGTACGGGCGCGGGCTACTGAGCAGGAGACCAGCGCGGACCTTGAGGTCGGGCGTGTGGAAGGAGACGCCGACGTGCGGCGTGGACTCCGGTCGCAGGGACAGGGTGACGTAGGTGTACGGGCGAAGACTCATGCCGCGACCGCCTGTCCGTCGGGGAGACCGTAGAAGCTGCGCTCCACGGAGCGGGCGAAGCGGTGGGCCGCGTGGGCGAGCTGGCGCGCGAACTCCAGGTCTTCCACCGTCACGGGACCGTTTGTGGTGACCAGGACGGAGGTGGCGCCGAAGTCGAGCGCCAGGACGGGCTCACGGCGGGCAAACGGGTGGTTCATGGTGCGGGCGGCGTGCCCGGTGGTCAGCCGGATCACGCTGTTGCGCGGGGTACGGCGTCGTGTCATCAGGCGGCGTCCTTTCCGGCCGGAGCCTTGCTCTGGGTGGGCTGGGTGGTCTGGCGGGGGGCGTGCATCTCGCGGACCTTGATCGAGTACGCGAGGCGACCGGTGGCGTTGACGTACGGCGTGATCGCGATGCCGTCGAACTCGACCGGTGTGAACGGCAGCCCTGGCATGGCTTGCGGGGGCACCGGCTGGACCGGCGCGAGGATCTTGACCGCCACCGTCTTCTGGGCGGGCTTGAGGGTCGGGTCACCGTCCATGACCGCGACCTGCCAGACCAGCTCTCCGGTCTGCTTGTCGCGGGACTGCACGAACCGGCCGTTGGACGAGGCGTCGAAGTCCTTGACGGGCTCGACCTCGCCGACGATGTAGCAGCCGTGCGGAAAGACCATGGTGTAGGTGACGGGGATGGGTCCCTGGATGGCCATGTTGTTCCTCTCGATAGCGGAGGACAGCTCGTCATTCGCTTGTCCACTTGTCCGCTCGAGTTGAGCGTAAGTGATCGCAACTCGTCCGCACAAGTGGTTGAGCGGTAAGTGGCTGGTAAGAGTTAGCTCACCTTGAAGACATCTTCGAGCTCGTGCAGGCTTCCTGGCAGTGCCAGGCTCACCACCATCAGCACGTTGCCGGCCGGATCGTGCACGGTGGCCAGCACGCCGAGGACCGGGTTGGACGAACCGAGCAGCTCGGCTTCCTCCTTGGTCGGCTTGCGTGCGCTGACCCGCTCGGTGATGTGGTCGAAGCGCAGATGCTTGACCGACTGGAGATGATGGCGGATGCCCTGCCGCAGGGGTTCGGGCTTGTCCAAGTCGGTGCCGATCGCGTGTTCCAGCGGTACCCAGATGGTCTCTACCGCCGAGATCACATCGGCTTGCCGTGCCACTCTCTTCCGTGCGGTCAGGGGAGTTCCCTCGGCGACACCGAGCAGGCGCGCGACATGACGAGGGGCCGGTACGCGCCCCGCCTCCAGGACCGCATCGGCGTTCTCGCCCTGCTCGGTTGTGCTCAGGCTGGGGCGTACGATCTCGGCCGCGGTCTGGGGCCGGCCTTTGACGAACGACCCGCGGCCGTGCTCACGTTCGATCCACCCCGCCCGCACGGCCGGGAGGAGCCCGCGGATGGCGGACCAGATGATCGAGCCCTTACCGGCTCCGGTGGCGCCGGCAACCAGGACGTGTGTGCCGTGCACCTTGAGCCGCCACGGCCGTCCGTCTTCCTGCTTGCCCACCTCCACGCCGCCCACGGTGGCCACGTGGGGCAGGGGTCGAGCGGGGATGGGTTCGGCCAGCGGATCGGTACGGGGGAAGGTCAGGGTGATCCGGCCGGGCTTGGCCAGCGCGACCCGGCAGGAGGTGGAGCCGAAGCCTTGGGCGAGGTGGTCGATGCGGTCGGCCCAGTCCTTGACCGCCTGCCCCTTGAGCATGCGCACACTGACCAGGTCCGCCCACGGGGTGCAGGTGACCTTGCCGAGGCGGGGCAGGTAGTCGCGGCCCCGGATGTGGCGTCCGAGTCCGGAGACGATCATGACGGGTTGCCAATGTCGCCGGTAGATCCAGATCAGCCGCCACCAGGCCAGCAGCCGCCAGCCGACGAACCGGGCGAAGGAGACCCGGTCGGTGAGCGCCCAGGCGATCAGCCCTACCGGGGTCGGTGCGCTGAGCAGGAGGGCGGTGTGCCAGCCGTACAGCAGGGTGAGCACGCCGGGCGTGGTCGCGGCGAGGGTGGCGATGGGGTGTCGCCACGTCATCCGGACGAGGCCGGCCAGGATGCGTCCGGCGAGGATGACGATGGTGAGGATGGCGGGGGTGGTGACGACGGCCGGGCGGAAGACGACGGCCGTGTCGGGCGTGGTGGTGACGAGGTCGCGTGCCTGGTCACCGGGAAGCCGCCTGAACATAGGCTTGGTACCTCTCGTGATGTGGAAGTCAGGGGAGAAGATCGGGGGCCGCCGGAAGTTGCCGCTTCTGGCGGCCCCGCCTTGCCTGTCAGGCCGCCGTGTCGTCGGCGTCCTTGGTGGCGGTCGACTGTTCGGCGTGCATCCGCTCGCATTCGGTCAGGTAGCGGGCGGCGGCGTTGAAGATCTCGCGGGCGGTGCTCACGTCGGCGTCGGTGACCGGCCCGGCGGCGGTGGTGGAGATGTGGACGTTCGCCTCGCGGGAGCTGAGCTCTAGGTAGGGGCGCGGGTTGCTGTGCAGCATTCCGGCGCTGACCCGCAGTCCATGCGTGTAGAACGAGACGCCCAGCTGTGGCGCGGACTCGGGCCGCATGGACAGCGTGACGTAGGTGTAGGGGCTGGAGCTCACGCCGCAGCCTCCCTACCGCCCGAGGGCGTCTGCTGCTTGGGGCGGGCCGGACGCATGCCGGTGGCCCGGTAGGAGTAGGCCAGTCGTCCGGCCCGGTTGACGTACGGGGTGACGGTCATGCCGGTGAACTCGACCGGTGCGATCGGCAGACCGGCCATCGGGGGCGGTGCGACGGGCGGTGTCGGGGCCAGGATCTTGACCGCCACAGTCTTCTGGCCGGCCTTGAGGGTGGTGTCGCCGTCCATGACCGGGACCTGCCAGATGGGCTCACCGGTGGTCTTGTCCTTGGCGTAGACGGTCTTGCCGTTGGTGGATGCCTCGAAGTTCTTGACCTGTTCGACCTGGCCGACCAGGAAGCAGCCGTGCGGGAACGCTTGCTCGAAGGTGATCGGGATGGGGCCTTGGAGTGCCATGGGGTTCCTCTCACTGGGGACGGCTCTTCGTTCGCTCGTCCGCTTGTCCGCTTAAGTTGAGAGTAGGTGACCACAACTCGTCCGCACAAGTGGCTGAGACGAAGGCGTCGGTAAGAGTTAGCTCACCTTGAAGACATCCTCAAGCTCGTGCAGGCCCCCGGGCAGGGCCACGCTGACGACCATCAGCACGGCGCCGGCCGGGTCGTGCACGGTCGCGAGCACGCCGAGCACCGGGTTGGACGAGCCGAGCAACTCGGCTTCCTCCTTGGTGGGCTTGCGCGCGCTCACCCGCTCAGTGATGTGATCGAAACGCAGATGCTTGACCGCCTGGAGGTGCTGCCGGATCCCGCGCCGCAGCGGTTCGGACTTGTCCAGGTCCGTGCCGAGCGCGTACTCCAGCGGGACCCACACGGTTTCTACCGCCGACACCACATCGGCCTGGCGAGCCACCCGCTTCCGCATGATCACCGGAGTCCGCTCGGCGACACCCAGCAGCCGCGCCACATGCCGGGGAGCCGGAACACGCCCCGCCTCCACCACGGCATCGGGGCGTTCGCCCTGCTCGGTCGTCGCCTGGCTGGGCCGAACCCGATCGGCCGCACTCTCCGGCCGCCCCTTCACGAACGATCCGCGGCCGTGCTCGCGCTCGATCCAGCCCTGCATGGCCAAGGTCTGAAGAGCGCGCACCACCGTGGTACGGCCGACGCCAAGCTCACGCACCAACTGCGTTTCGGACGGCAGCATGTCACCCGGGGCGTACTCACCCGACTCGATCCGCTCCTGAATGGCCCGCATCACCTGGGCGTATTTCGGAGGGGCGAAATCCATGCTCATCTCAACCGCCCGTTCACTCTTGCACTTGTGCGCATAAGTACAGTACCGGTTGAGGATGCGCTTGTCAGGGCCCGTACCCAAGACCAGAAAGGAGCAATCGCCTCACGGCCTCGGCTCAAGAACCGCTGGCCAGCGCAACACACTTCGGGCAAGCACGGGAAATGTTCGCAGAGAAGGCGAGCGACCAGCCGCACACCGGCGACGGCCCCGCCGACGACGAGCACAAGGCCACACCCTCACCAGGGCGCACGGCGTGCTGAACGATCCCGACCGCTGTCTTCTCGAACCCAGCGACATACGCCGGAACCGGATCAGCGGTGACCTCGTCAGGCTTGTCCAGGGCAAGGTCACCCCAGTGGAAGGGCCAGCGCCGGGTGCCGCCAGGCAAATCGTGCGGGGCGTCGTCGAGTTGGAGCAGGGCGACCGACCCGCCGCGCAGCACCGCCACGACCACCCCAGCACGGCCGATCAGAGCCGGCGCATGGGCCCGTGTGCGGGCATGGCTGTGCACGGCACCGATGACCACCGCCCGACGCCCGACGCGCATACTCGCCCAGTTCACTGCGGCTCCGCCGGCGGAGATTCGTGGTGCCCCGACTGGCGGACATCGAAGGCGCGTTGCTGGGCGCGAATTTCGGCGTAACGCAGGGCGATACGCCGAGCCGCCCGAAAAGGATC
Source organism: Nonomuraea cypriaca (assembly GCF_015645445.1). Lineage (GTDB taxonomy): Bacteria > Actinomycetota > Actinomycetes > Streptosporangiales > Streptosporangiaceae > Nonomuraea > Nonomuraea cypriaca. The sequence continues at coordinate 18,593 of NZ_JADOGI010000196.1, forward strand.
ACTCGCCGGATGCCAGGCATAAATGACACGACGACGCTCAGAATTCCAGCCGGTACGCCACCAAAAGCGTGCGCCGTCGCACCACACGACCAGGCCCACCCAGACCGATACCAACGCCAGCCCATAACCGTCATGGACATCGGCGTTGATGCCATCGCGACGCAAAGCCTCCTGAAGGATTTCAGCCGACCGGCACGGATCCACGGTGATCGCAATAGCGGAGATCATGTGGCCACCCGCTCGAACCGCACAGCTCCCGCCGGGTCCAGCGAGGCACGGAAGATCTCGCGACTCGACCAGCCGTCCGCGCCGGCGCCGAAATCGCAGACCTTGTGCACGATGCCGCCCCGGATCGCAGCGTCACGCGGCATGGCCCGCATCGCCTTACGCAGCTCGTCCATCGCGGTGGCCTGGAACGCGCAGGATCCGCACGGCCCCAGCGCCTCACCCTGCCCCGCATCGACGCGGACTTCCCACTCGAACCGCTCGTGCGGCGTCTCTGCCGGACCGGGGCAGTACAGGCAGTCTTCTTGGGCGGAAGCCGCAAGACCCAGCCCCGAAGCCGTCACATGGCCGCGCCGGGTGACGATCTTCCAGCCCCGTCCATCGCACTCTGTACATCTGACTGGCGTTGTCATGCCGGACAGCATGAACGCCCATACTTTTCTTACCTATCCCACGCTGATATAGCGCGATGGGATATAGGTTCGGCCACACGGCAAGGTGGCGTCCCGCCGAGTGGTGTAATCATGTGCTCGAGTCGTGGGGTCCTGGTGGTGGGGCGAGTTCGGCGGGTGTGGAGTCGGGGGTGCTGGCGCGGAGTTCGGTCATGGAGGTTTCCGATAGGTA
>NZ_JADOGI010000197.1 GCF_015645445.1 Nonomuraea cypriaca
GGCTTGCCCCCCGCGTGCACCTCGGTCATTGGGCTTCCTCCTTCGCCCGGACGTGTACGCAGGCGGACGCGCGGCGGTCGCCGACCGGCCACAGGTCCACGTCCAGGGTCGCGCATTCGTCCAGCGCGACCGGGCAGCGCGGGTGGAACGAGCAGCCGCCGGGCAACTGCATCGGGTCGGGTGGGTCGCCGCCGAGGCCCTTCGGCGCGAGCCGCGAGACCGGGTCGCCGACCGTCGGGAACGCCGCCGCCAGCGCCCGGCTGTAGGGGTGCTTGGCGTCGTGGAACACCTCGTGCGAGGGGCCGTGCTCGACGACGCGGCCGGCGTACATGACCGCGAGCCGGCCGCACACGTCGGCGAGCACAGAGAGATCGTGGGAGATCATGATCAGCGAGATGTCGTGCTCGGCGACCAGCTCCTTGATCAGCGTCAGCACCTGGGCCTGCACCATCACGTCGAGCGCGGTGGTCGGCTCGTCGGCGATGATCAGCCGCGGCGAGCAGGCCAGTGCCATCGCGATCATCACCCGCTGCCGCTGCCCGCCGGACAGCTCATGCGGGTAGCTGCGGGCCCGCCAGGCGGGCAGTCCCACCTGGTCGAGCAGTTCGGCCACGCGCTTGCGGGCGGCGTCCGGCTTGGCCAGGCCGTGGACGAGCAGCGGCTCGGCGATCTGGTCGCCGATCTTGCGTACGGGGTTGAGCCCGTGCTGGGCGCCCTGGAACACGATCGAGGCCTCGGCCCACCGTACGGCCCGCATGCGGCCCCACTTCATGGCGAGCACGTCCTCGCCGTCGAGCAGGATCCGGCCGCCGACGTGCGCATCCCTCGGCAGGAGCCGGAGCAGCGCCATGGCCAGCGTCGACTTGCCGGATCCGGACTCGCCGGCGACTCCGAGCGCCGCTCCGGAGTCCAGGGTCAGCGACACCCCGCGCACCGCGGGCACCTCGCCCGAGGTGATGCGGTACGTCACGGACACGTCGTCGAGTTCGAGCAAACTCATGCGGTCTCCTTCCCCGGCATGAGCCAGACTGCTGCGTCCATGGTTCGTTCTCTCACGCCTCTCACGCGGCCCTCCTGAGCCGTGGGTTGAGCACGGCTTCCAGCGCCCGTCCCACCAGCGTGAACGCCATGACCACGATGAGGATGGCCAGGCCAGGAATGGTGATGTACCACCACGCCGCGTTGGTGACCGCACCGAAGTCGTAAGAGTTACGCAGCATGGTGCCCCACGAGGTCTTGTTCGCACTGGCGCCGAGGAAGGCGAGCGTGGACTCTGTGACGATCGCGCTGGCCACCTCCAGCGTGGTGCTCGCCAGCAGCAGCGGCGCCACGTTCGGCAGCACGTGCCGGGTGGTGATGTGCCAGTGCCCGCCGCCGAGCGCCTTGGACCGCTCGATGTACGGCCTGGCCTCCACGGCCATCGTCTGCGCCCTGATCAGCCGGGCGGTCGACGGCCACGTCGTGATTCCGATCGCCATGATGATCGTGAACGTGTTGCCGCCCAGGATGGCCGCCAGCACCAGCGCCGTGACCAAGGACGGGAGCACCAGGAACCAGTCGGTGACCCGCATGAGCGCACCGCCGAGCCAGCCGCGGAAGTGGCCGGCGGCGACGCCGACGACCAACCCGATCACGACGCTGAGCAGCGCGGCGAGGAAGCCGATGAGCAGCGACGTGCGCGAGCCCCACCACACCATGAGCAGAATCGAGCGGCCCGACTCGTCGGTGCCGAAGGGGAACGCCAGGCTGGGCGCCTCGAACTTCTCCCCGGGGGCGTCGACGACGCTGGTCACGTCCTCGCCGATGAACAGCGGCGCGACCAGCGCGAGCACGACCGCGAGCACGAGGACGACCAGTCCGGCCATCCCGCCCCGGTTGCGGCGCAGGTCGGTCAAGAAGCGGCCCAGCGCGAGCCGCCTGCGGGCCGCGGCGACCCCGGTCATGCCGACCTCACTCTCGGGTCGAGGATGTGGTAGACCACATCGGCCAGCGTGTTCATCACGACCACCGCCACGGTGATCAGCAGGAACGTGCCCTGCATGAGAGTGAAGTCAGGCACCCTGACAGCCTCGTAGAACAGTTGTCCGAGACCCGGCCAGGTGAAGATCGTCTCGACGGTGACCGCGCCGCCGACCACGAAGCCGATGCGCATGAACACCAGCGTGACCGTGGGCAGCAGGGCGTTCGGCACCGCGTGCCTGCGGCGTACGTCGTCGTCGCGCAGGCCCTTGGCGCGGGCCACCGTGACGTAGTCCTGGCTGACCTCCTCCAGCAGCGACGACCGCATGACCAGGAGATACTGCGCGTAGACCACGGCCACCAGCGTCAGGCACGGCAGCACCATGTGCGAGGCCACGTCCAGCACGTACGCGAACCCGTCGGGCGCGTCCACGCTCTCGATCCCGCGGAACGGGAAGACGCCCGGGATCGGCCCGATGCCGACGCCGAACACCATCATCAGCAGCAGCCCGAGCCAGAACGTCGGCACGGACCACAGCAGCAGCGACGCGCCGGTGGAGAACCGGTCGAACCTGCTGCCGTGCCGCCATCCGGCCCGCGTGCCCTGCCAGATCCCGAGGCTGACCGCGATGACCAGGCCAGTCCCCGCGAGCAGCAGGGTCGGGCCGAGCCGCTCGCCGATCAGGTCCAGGACCGGCCGCTTGTACTCGTACGACGTGCCGAGGTCGAGGCGCAGCGTCTTGCCGACGAAGTCGAAGAACTGGTCGATGAGCGGCATGTCGAGGCCGAGGCGGCGACGTTCGAGGTTGAGCTGGTCCGGGGTCATGTTGCGGCCCTGGGCCAGGTTGCGCACCGGATCGCCGGGCAGCAGCCGGAACAAGAAGAACGTGCCGACGATCACCATGGCGATGCTGAACAATGCCCCACCGGCCTTCGACAGCGCGTACCGCAGCGTGCCGCGGCCGGTGGGGCGCTCGTCACCAGGGCCCGCCGCCTGGACGGCGGGCTCTGCCGCTTCGAGCGGAGCTGTCATTCGCGCTCGTCGGCGACGCTCTTACGCCGCCTGCTCAGGAGGAAACCGGCCAGTGCGAGGACCACCACGCCGCCGACGATCCCAGCGATGAGGCCGGTGTTGGAACCGCTCTCGGCACTCGCGCCGGTGGCCGCCGTGGCCTTGACGTCCACGGTGTAGAACGGCCAGTAGCCGCTGCCGCCGTACAGGAGGCCCTTGTCCTCGGGGATCGGGGTGATGCTGGTGATCCGGTCCTTGCGGTAGCCCTCGAGGTCGTTCGGGTAGTAGATCGCGATGACCGGGGCGTCGGTGTAGAGGCGCTCCTGAAGCTGCTTGAGCAGCTCGGCGCGCTTGGGCCGGTCCAGCTCCTTGAGCTGCTCCTGGTAGAGCTTCTCGAAGGTCTCGTCGCAGTAGAACGACTCGGTGCCGCCGCCCACGCCGTCCGAGGTCGGCCTGCGGCTGCACAGGTGCGTGGCCATGACCTCCTCGGGGTCGGGGTTGACCGACCAGCCGCTGATCGCGATGTCGAACAGACCGGTGACGCCCGTCTCCTCCGCGAACTTGCTGGAGTCGAGCTTCTTGGTGGTCAGCGTGATGCCGATCTCCTTGAAGAAGCCCGTCAGGTATTCGGCGAGCTTGTCCTCGATCGGGGTGTCGGTGTGGATGCTGAAGCGGAACTCCAGCTTGCGGTCGCCGTCGGGCATCGTACGGACGCCGTCGGCGCCCTTCTTGTAGCCGGCGTCGTCGAGGATCTGGTTGGCCTTGGCCGGGTCGTAGGTGACCTTGGTGTCGCCGGTGGCCTCCCAGAAGAAGTCCTGGTACATCGGCGGCACGATCGAGCCGTCGGCGGGCTTGGCCAGGCCGTTCTGGACCTCGTCGACCAGCTTCTGCTTGTCGATGGCGTAGTGCAGCGCCTGGCGGACCTTCTGGTCCTGCAGCGCCGGGTGTCCGTCGCCGACGGGCTTGTCGTCGGTGGTGGTGGCGCCGTGGTTGAGCTGCAGGTACGCCGCGCGGCGGCCCTGCGTGTTCCACGCCTCGATGTTCGGGTCACCCTGGATGGCCTCGTACTCGGGCGGGTTGAGCCGGCCGATGAGGTCGATGTCACCCTTCTTCAGACCCGCGATGGCGGCCTGCGGGTTGTCGTAGAAGATGACCTGCAGCTCGTCGATCTTGGCCTTGCCCCGCCAGTAGTTGGGGTTGACCTGCAGCTTGACGTACTGGTCCTTCTTGTGCTCGATCGCGATGTACGGGCCGCTGGTCACGGCCGGGTACTTCTCGGCGTCGTAGTTGGCCATGTCGGTGACCGACTCCCAGACATGCTTGGGCATGATCGGGATCGGGTTCTCCAGCATGGACGCCTGCGGGGCCTTGAGCTTGATCGTCAGCTCCTGGCCGTCGGCCGTGACGCTCTCGAAGTTCTCCACCGCCGGGCCGTTGGCCGTCTTGGCGGCCTCGTCCGTCATGATCTTGTTGAACGTCCATGCCGCGTCGTCGGCCGTGACCGGCTGGCCGTCGGACCACTTGGCCTGGCGGATCTGGAACGTCCACGTGAGCCCGTCTTCCGACGTGGTCCACGACTCGGCCAGGTCGGGGCTGGGCTGAAGCGTCTTGGAGTCCGGCACCGTCAGGAAGCCGTACATCCAGCGGTGGATCGCGGTCGAGACCAGGCGGACCGCCAGGAACGGGTTCATCGAGTCCATGGACTGCGTGGCCCCGACGCGTACAACCTTCTTCCCCGCCGCAGGGTCCTGCGCCAGGGCGGCCGTGGTGCCCTGACCTGCCACTAATAGCGCGACGCCCAGCGCAGCCAGGCGTACGAACCATTTCCTCATTAAGTGCCTCACCTTCAGGCGGGGGGTTCCTGTGTAGAGAAAGGCACACCATACGGGGACGTCGTGTCAACGAGCGGCGGAAAATTGTTTCATTCTCGTTTCCTTCTACGGTGTAAATTTTCAGCGCCCTTGGCACTACCGTGAGCTGGTGCCCCGCCTGCCCGTCGCCCTCACCGCCACCCTGATCGTCGCATGCGGGCTCGGTGTGCGGGCGCTGTGGGACGGGCCGTTCTCCAAGTACGCGGGCGACGCGCTCTACACCGCGTTGATCTACGCGCTCATCGTGCTCGTCCTGCCGAGAGCCCGGCCGTGGACGGTGGCCGCCGGGTCGGCGGGGCTGAGCTGGGCGATAGAGTTCGCCCAGCTCGGCGAGATCCCGTCGGTCCTGCGGCCGCTGCTCGGCAGCACCTTCAACCCACCCGACCTGCTATGGTACGCCGTCGGCGCCGCCACCATGCAGGCCGCCCACACCCTGTGGCTGAGGCGCCGGCCTGGCTCTTGAGAGCAGCCCCTTCGTTAGTGGCAACCGCCTGAGCCACAGCAGGACCCGCCGGCCTGCGGGAGCAACTCGACCTTGCCGGCCAGCTCGTAGCCCGCCTCGACCACGGCCGCGTCGATCAACGCGACGTCCAGCGGCGCCTCGCTCGTCACGGTCACCGACTTGGCCGCCAGATCGACCTGAACCCCGCGCACCCCGGCGACCCTGCCGACCTCCTCGGTCACGGAGCTGACGCAGTGGCCACAGGTCATGCCCTCAACCTGGTACGTCGCGACAGTCATGCCTCACCCCTTCACTCTCGTACTCTTGGGAGGCACTATACCCCCGAGGGGTAAATACGCATACAACTCGTCCCCTCGGATAGGGGGAGAAGGAGACATACTGACCAAGGGGGAGTTCTGATGTTGAACGGCAAGACCATCGCGTTCCTGGTGGCTCCTGAAGGGGTCGAGCAGGTGGAGCTCACCGAGCCATGGAAGGCGGTCAAGCAGGCGGGCGGCACGCCGAAGCTCATCTCCACCGCCTCCGGCCAGATCCAGGCGTTCAACCACCTGGACAAGGGCGACACGTTCGCCGTGGACGACACGGTCGACAACACCGACGTGGCCTCCTTCGACGGACTCGTGCTACCCGGCGGCGTCGCGAACCCCGACTTCCTGCGTACGGTGCCGCAGGCCGTGCGGTTCGTCCGCTCCTTCTTCGACACGGGCAAGCCGGTGGCCGCGATCTGCCACGCGTCCTGGACCCTGGTCGAGGCTGACGTGGTGCGGGGTCGTACGCTGACGTCCTGGCCGAGCCTGCAGACCGACCTGCGCAACGCCGGGGCGACCTGGGTGGACAGGGAACTCGTGGTGTCCACGGACGGCCCGAACACTCTGGTCACCAGCCGCAAGCCGGACGACCTCAAGGCCTTCTGCCAGGCCGCCACAGACGCCTTCGGCGCCTGAACCAGACCGGCCCGGCGCGGGCCTTTCAGCGGGGCGACGGCCCCGGCCCAGCTATCGGCACCGTCATGTGGGCGTGCCGGCGGAGTCGCGACAGCCATCCGCCGCGCACGCCCACTCGTGTGCGCGCTAGATCCCGCTATTTCGGGAAAAATCACCATGAACGTGGCCACCTTCCCCACTGACGGGATCGAAACTCGCCTGTAACGCCTTGTCCCCTGGCGGGAAATGGTCTAGAGGTAGACCAAATGGAGCGTCCTCCGCGCCCCCAGGGAGACCTCAATGACGTCCACTGAAGAGGATTCCAGGCGACTGGCCGAGCTCGGCTACAAGCAGGAGCTGGCCCGTACCTGGAGCGGTTTTTCGAACTTCGCCATCTCCTTCTCGATCATCTCCATCCTCGCCGGTTGCTTCACCACGTTCGGCCAGGCCTGGAACAACGGCGGCCCCATCGCCATCTCCTGGGGCTGGCCGCTGATCTCCGTCTTCATTCTGATCATCGGTTTCTGCATGTCGGAGCTGGTGTCGGCGTACCCGACGGCGGGCGGCATCTATTGGTGGGCCGCCAAGCTGGGCAAGCCGATCCACGGCTGGTTCACCGGCTGGCTCAATCTGATCGGCCTCATCGCCGTCACCGCGTCGGTCGACTACGGCTGCGCCACGTTCCTCAACATCACCCTCAACCGGCTGACCGGCGGCGGGTGGGAAGGCACGCTCCCCCAGGCGTTCCTGCTGTTCGTGATCATCCTGGCGCTGCACACGCTGATCAACGTCTACAGCCACAGGCTCATCTCGCTGCTGCAGAACGTCTCGGTCTGGTGGCACGTCGCCGGCGCCGCGATCATCGTCGCCATCCTGATCTTCGCGCCGAGCGACCACCAGTCGCTCGGCTTCGTCTTCGGCGGCACGATCAACAACTCAGGCTTCGGCGACGGCTCCGACGGGCTGCCCTTCTGGCTGTACGTGCTCCCGCTCGGCTTCCTGCTCACCCAGTACACGATCACCGGCTTCGACGCCTGCGCGCACGTGTCGGAGGAGACCCAGGGCGCGGCGAAGAGCGCGGCGCGCGGCCTGTGGCAGTCGATCTTCTACTCGGCGATCGGCGGGTGGATCCTGCTGCTGTCGTTCCTGTTCGCGGCGACGAACGTGGACGAGATCAACAACCAGGCCGGCTTCGTGGGGGCCATCTTCGAGACCGCGCTCTCGTCCCCGCTGGCCACGGCGATCTTCGCGATCTCCACGATCGGGCAGTTCTTCTGCGGGATGAGCTGCGTGACGTCGATGTCGCGGATGACGTACGCGTTCTCGCGCGACGGCGCGGTCCCCGGCTGGCGGCTGTGGTCCAAGATCGACCGCAACCGTACACCGGTCAACGCGATCGTCGCCGGCTGCGTGGTGGCCGCCCTGATCACCCTGCCCGCGCTGTACGCCCCGGCCGGCCTGACCACACCGGTCGCCTTCTACGCCGTCGTGTCGATCGCGGTCATCGGCCTCTACCTGGCCTTCCTCATCCCCATCTGGCTCCGGCTGCGCATGGGCGACGCCTTCGAACCCGGCCCGTGGACGCTGGGCAAGAAGTACAAGGCGCTGTGCTGGATCGCCTGCGTGGAGATCGTGATCGTCTCGATCTACTTCATCATGCCGTTCTCGCCGGCCGGCGTCCCCGGCAATCCGGACTTCACCTGGACCTCGGTCAACTACGCGCCGATCGCGGTCGGCGTCGTACTGATCGGCATCGCCCTGTGGTGGGCCCTGTCGGCCCGCCACTGGTTCACCGGCCCCCGCCGCACCGTCGACGAGGTCCCCATCCCCTGACCACCCCACGCGGGTACGGCTCCCACAAGCCGTACCCGCGTGCGACGTGCACGTCTTCCGCGTAGCTGGCCGCTAAGCGCCGTCGCCTTCCCGGGTCGCCTCGAAGGCGGTGGCCACGGCCGTGCGGACCTCGTCCATCGAGATGGTCCCCAGCTCGCGCTTGAGCGAGGTCATGTCCACGTCCGGCATTCCGCAGGCGATGGCCCAGTCCCACGGCGTCAGGTCGCCGTCCACGTTGAGCGCGAACCCGTGGCTGGTGACGCCCCGGCTCTGCCGCATCCCGATCGAGATGATCTTGCGCCTGGTCTCGACCGTCCAGACGCCGGTCAGCAGCTCCGAGCCCGGCGGCGTGTCCCTGCGCTCGGCCGGCAGCCCCAGCTTGCCCAGCGCCTCCACCAGCCGCAGCTCCACCTCGCGCACGTAGTCGACGATGCCCTGGTCCTCGCCCAGCTTGACGACCAGATAGCCGACGAGCTGCCCCGGCCCGTGGTAGGTGAGCTGTCCACCACGACCCGTCTCGACCACGGGAATGCCGCGCGTCGGGTCGGGCAGATGTGCCATCGGGGTGCGGCGGCCGATCGTGTAGACGGACGGGTGGCTGAGCAGCCAGAGCGTGTCCGGCCGCGCGTCCTGCTGGCGCTCCCCGACCATGTCGGTCATGCGCTCCATCGCCGTGTCGTAGTCGACGAGATCATCCTGAACGAGTGTCAGCGGCCTTGCCCTCATGCCTTCGAGAATAAGCCGCCCCCGGAACAACCACGCACACAGCCCGAACACACCACCAACCACCCTCGCCAGGTGTTGCCCTCGGGCGTGATCGGCATTGGGGAGGCCAGGTCGGGGCCGTGCGGTATCCGGGGCTGTGGCCTGCTGAAAATACGATCTTGTCATGTTCGGGCGATCACCCGCTGATCACACAGTCAGCTGGTGATCGTCGTCCGGGATCGTATGGACGTCGTCGCACCTCGGCGCCCGCCGATCAGCACCGACAGATTGACTTGATGACACGATAATGGTGTCATCGAGTCATGCTGTACGGAACGCCGAAGCTGAGCGACGCCGACATCCGCGTGGTCGAGGAGATCGAGCAGATGCGGCATGACCTGCGTATGCACCTCCGGCCACAGGAGCAGTGGACGAAGCAGCTGCGCAGAAGCCTCACCGCCAGGGCCATCGTCGGCTCCAACACCATCGAGGGCTATGCGGCGTCGGTCGAGGACGTGGAGGCGCTGATGGCTGGCGAAGCGCCGCTGGAAACCAGCGATACCACTCGCAGGGAGCTGGAGAACTATCGCCGGGCGATGGCCTACATTCAGGCGCTCTCCGACGCTGGTACGGAGTTCAGCTACGACTTGGGGCTGTTGAACGGCTTGCACTTCATGATGCAGGAGCCGCATCGGCGGAAACGGCCGGGCCGACTGCGGCAAGGCCCCGTTTATGTCACCAGTCCTGATGATCCTGTCGTCATGGCCTACACCGGACCAGATCACACCTTGGTGCCCGGCCTCATGAGCGAGTTGATTCAGTGGCTCAACGAAGGCGACCTGGATGTCCCTGTCCACGTTCGGGCTTCGATGGCCCACCTGAATCTGGTGAAGATCCACCCTTGGGCGGATGGAAACGGAAGGATGTCAAGGGCGCTGTCCACCCTGGTGTTCGCCCGGGAAGCCATGCTGCCGCCGGAATTCTGCTCCATCGAGGAGTGGCTCGGCAGGGGGCAGAACACGTACGCCTATTACCAGATCCTTGGCAGGGTGGGCGGTCCGGAATGGAGCCCCCGCCGGGCGACGCACGGGTGGATCACCTTCTGTTTGCGCGCCCATCATCTTCAGGCGCAACAGGCCAGGCGCAGGGTCGATCTGCTGAGCCGGGCATGGTCGGCCCTGGCCGAGGCGGCCGTTCGAGACGGCCTTGACGAGCGCACGGTATTCGCTCTCCTGCCGGCCTTCTGGGAGTCGCGGGTCCGGCGTACCGTCTACCAGCAGGACGCGGAGCTCAGCCCGCAGCAGGCCGTCAGAGACATCCGGGAGATGTGCCGGCTGAGCTGGTTGACGCCGCAGGGGCAGGCGAGGGGCCGTTATTACGTGGCCGGATCCGCCATGCGGCCCATCTTCGAGTCCGTCAGGCAGTCCGCGAAGCCCTATGCCGAGCCCTACCGGGGGCGCTCCTTTTGAGAGCGCCCCCCGTTAAGCGGTCAGGCCGCGCGGTAGCCCTTGGGCTCCTCCGGGACGAGGATCCACATGACGACGTAGACGACCCAGAGCGGTCCGGGGATGAGGGACAAGAGCAGCCAGAGGATCCTGACGAGCGTAGGCGGCAGGCCCATCTTGTCGGCGAGGCCGCCGCAGACCCCGGCGATGATCCTGTGCTCTCGTGAGCGGTACATGCTGTTCCTCCGTGTGTTACGACCTACCTGTAGAACGAAGAGCCAGGCGGAAGGACTCCCGCTAGGGACCCTGAGAAAACCCTGTAAGGGTCAACCACTCATGTGCCATGCCCAGATGACGGCTGGTCAGTCCCTGTCTGGGGTCCACGTGAACGAGCAGGAAGTCGCCGAGACCCTGACGCACCCTGAGATACTCCTCGTCCTCGGCCCACACCTGGTCGTCGAACCAGACGAACGGCCGCCGCCCCACGTACTCCGCCACGTGCGGCGTCTTGAACATCTCCCCGTGCTCGCTCGGCGGAGCCGTGTCCGGGCTCATCGGGATCACGGGCAGCGAGGGCAGCCCGATCCTCGGAGCGATCCACTCGTTGGCGTGGTGCTCCCACGTGGTCGCCCAGACCAGCTCGGAGCCGGTCAGCAGGGCCAGGTCCAGCAGGCGGCGGCCGTGCCTGGGGTTGAGGTGCACGGTGTACACCTCGTTGTCGACCGTGCACCGGTAGCGCCGGAAATCGGGGGTCGGCCCTCCCATCGGGTTGAGCACACCGTCGACGTCGAGCAGCAGGAGAGGTTTCATCCGGCCCGGTGCTCCTGAGGGCTGACCCCGCGTACGCGCTTGAAGGCCGCGCTGAGCGCGAACGGACTGCCGTACCCGACCTTGCGCGCCACCGAGCCGATCGTGGCTCCGGGCTCGCGCAGCAGGTCGGCGGCCAGGGCCAGCCGCCAGCCGGTGAGGAAGGCCATCGGCGGCTCGCCGACCAGCTCGGTGAAGCGCCTGGCCAGCGACGCCCTGGAGACGCCCACCTGGGTGGCCAGGGCGGCGACCGTCCACGGGTGCGCGGGGTTGTTGTGCAGCATCCGCATGGCCTTGCCGACCACCGGGTCACCGAGGGCGCGGTACCAGCCCGGCGCCTCGTGGGTGGCGAAATACGACCGCAGCACCGCGATGAGCAGCAGGTCGAGCAGCCGGTCGAGAACCGCCTCCTGCCCCGGCTCGTCCTTGGCGATCTCGGCCACGAGCAGCGCGACGACCGAGCCGCCCGGCTGCTCGATCAGCCTGGGCAGGGCTTCGAGCAGCCGCCTGCTGACCTCGCCCTCCACGCTGTAGGTGCCGGTGAGCAGCACCGTGGAGCCGTCGCGATTGTTGCCCCACGTTCGCACGCCGAGGTCCATGGCCTCGTAGAGCGACTCACCGTCGAGCGTGGTGCAGTGCTGGCCGGGGTGGACGATGATCTGCGGCTTGGTCGCCGGGTCATCGGCCACCGTGTACGGCTCCGGCCCTCGGACGACCGCCACCTGACCCGGCTCCAGGGGTAGGGGGTCGCCGTCGTCGAGCACGACCCACGCCTCCCCCCGGACCATCGCTATCACCGACAGCGGGGCCTCGTCCTGGATGCGCAGCGACCAGGGCGGATCGAGGATCGAACGCAGCAGGAAGGCGCCCCGGGCTCGCGGGCCGTCGAGTAGCGCCGCGAGCTGATCCATGGGGTAGACGATCGCATATGGGAACGCGCTTCTCAACCATGGAGAGTCTTATCGGTATCGGGACTTACTAGATGTATGACGATTTTGGTGCTGGGCGGCACGGGCAAGACCGGCCGCCGCGTCGCTGACCGGCTCACCGCGCTCGATCTGCCCGTACGGATCGGATCCCGGTCCGCCGTACCGGCCTTCGACTGGCAGGACCGCTCCACCTGGCCGGGCGTCCTCGACGGCGTCACGACCGTCTACCTGTCGTACTATCCCGACCTCGCCTTCCCCGGCGCGTACGACGACATCAAGGCGTTCACCGAGCTGGCCGTGCGCGCCGGCGTGCGGCGGCTGGTGCTGCTGTCCGGGCGGGGCGAGCCGGAGGCGCAGGCGAGCGAACGGACCGTCCAGGAGTCGGGCGCGGAGTGGACGGTGGTCCGCTGTAGCTGGTTCATGCAGAACTTCAGCGAGGACTTCCTGCTGGGCCCGGTGCTCGACGGCGTCGTCGCGCTGCCCGCCGCGGACGTCCCCGAGCCGTTCGTGGACGTGGAGGACATCGCGGACGTGGCCGTGGCGGCGCTCAGCCAGAACGGGCACGCGGGCAGGCTGTACGAGCTGACGGGGCCGCGCCTGCTGACCTTCGCGGAGGTGGCCGGCGAGCTGGCCAAGGCGACCGGCAGGCAGATCATCTTCGTCCGGGTGTCGCCGGAGGAGTACGTGGCCGCGGCCGTCGCGCAGGGCGTGACCCAGGAGGAGGCCGAGGGGATGTCCGCGCTGTTCACCGACATCCTCGACGGCCGCAACGCCTCGGTGGCGGACGGCGTGCGCCAGGCCCTCGGCCGCCCCGCGCGCGACTTCACGGACTTCGCCGCCGCCACCGCCCCGGTCTGGAACCCCTGACGGGCGACCCCGGCCGGGTGGGGCACCGAGTCGAGCAGTTCGGCCGTGCGTGACCGGTCCTCGCCGTACGGCCTGAGCGCTCGTGTTCGCTCGACGTCGAGCGCTCCCACCAGCCCTACCACCTACGAGAGCAACTGCCGGGTCCCCGTAGCCGCTAGTCTCACCCTGGTCACTCCCGCGTGCTCGAAAGGTGTAGTCGTGATCGGCTGGCTAGAAGCGGTGGTTCTGGGGTTGATCCAAGGGCTCACGGAGTTCCTGCCGATCTCCTCCAGCGCCCACATCCGGGTGTTCTCCGCTTTCGCCGGCTGGGAGGACCCGGGCGCGGCGTTCACGGCGGTCATCCAGCTCGGCACCGAGACGGCCGTGCTCATCTACTTCCGCAAGGAGATCTGGGAGATCATCTCGACCTGGACGCGCTCCCTGTTCGACAAGGACCTGCGCGGCCACTGGGCCGCCCGCATGGGCTGGTACGTCATCGTCGGCACGCTCCCGATCGGCATCCTCGGCCTGGTGCTGAAGGACCAGATCGAGACCGTCTTCCGCGACCTGCGCCTGGTGGGCACCACGCTGATCGTCTTCGGGTTGATCCTCTGGTTCGCCGACCACACCGCCCGCAACAAGCTCACGCTGGAGAAGCACCTCAGCTTCACCCACGCCATCGTGTACGGCTTCGCCCAGTCGCTCGCCCTGATCCCCGGTGTGTCCCGCTCGGGCGGCACCGTCACCGCCGGCCTGCTGCTCGACTACCGCCGCGAGGACGCCGCCAAATACTCGTTCCTGCTGGCCATCCCCGCGGTGCTGGCGTCGGGCCTGCTGGAGCTGAGCGAGATCGGCAACGGCCCGGCCCCCGACTGGGGGCCGACCATCCTGGCGACGATCATCTCGTTCGTCGTCGGCTATCTGGCCGTGGCCTGGTTCCTGCGCTACATCAGCACCCACCGCTTCACCGGCTTCGTGATCTACCGAATCATCCTCGGCTTCTTCGTCATCCTCGCGGTCACGCTGGGCTGGATTCCGCCGATCGGAACGGGCACCGAGTAATAGTCCGCCCACGAGGCGTCGTCGCGTGCCCGCACTACCGTCTCCGACGTCCCCCGCGCGGTCGTGGCGGGAGTCCGTTCTCCCGCGCGATCCGGCGTATGTACGCCTCCGTGAAGGACGAAGACGCGGCGACATCCTTGCACCGCTCACCGGCTCTGAGAGCGGCCAAGATGCCGGCGATCAGTTCTTGGCGAACACGCTCGTGCGCACACTCCGACTCTCGCTATCGGCGCGCGCTCTCGGCAAGCGCATCCAGGGGATCAATGTCTGCAAGCGGACCGGAGTGATCGGCCGGCATGCCCTGGTGACCTCCGCGCACCAAGGGTGGGTGTGCGGCACGGGGCTGATCAGGATTCGTCCCAGAGAGGGAGTCGACCCGCGATACCTGAGCGACTATCTGAGCTCCCCATCGGTGCTTGATTGGCTGACTCGCAATTCTGCCGGGAGCGTGCTTCCCAGCATCAACACCCGCGTCCTGGGAACTCCGCGTGGATCATCGACGTCGCGCTCGCCACCACCACCGTGGTCCTCTACGTCGCCGTCGCCCTCGCCAGGGGGGTGCACAGCCCCTGGGAGGGCACGATCCCCCTTGCCCTGTTCCTGGGTACCCTCGTGCTGGTCACGCGCCGCTGGCCGATGACCGTGCTGCTGCTGTCCATCGCCGGGATCTTCCTCCATCACTTCACCATGGGATATTCCGTCGGCTGGATCTGGCCGGCTTCGGTTGCCTACTTCACCGCCGCGACCACTGCCCGCGTGCGGTGGGTGGCCGCCGTGGGCCTGATCCAACTGGTCTACTTCGCGGTCGACTTCCGATGGGTCCTGGACAGAAACCTGAGCCGCTACATCATCGCCGTCGCAGGAGAAGGACTGCTGCTGACGATTCTCATCGCCGCGGGCCTCACGTACGCCGCCTCGATGCGCTGGCGCGAGCGGCTGCGCGAATCCGACGACCGCGCTCGCGACGCCGAGCAACGGCTGCGCATATCGCACGAGGTGCACGACATCGTCGCCCACACCCTGGCCGTCGTCGGCGTCCAGCTCAACGTCGCCGCCGACACCCTCCAGGAGGACCCGGCAGAGACCGCCGCCGCGCTGCGCCTGGCCCAGGACGTCAGGAACCGGGCGATGGCCGACCTCGGCTCCCTCATCGGCGTCCTGCGCGACAACCCCGGCGACACCGCACCCCAACCGGATCTCGCCAACCTGGGCACGCTCGTCGCCGATGCCCGCGCCTCCGGGCTCGACGTGACCCTCGACGAGCACGGCGACCTCTCGGCCGTCCCCGCCGCGCCCGCCATCGCCGTCTACCGCGTCATCCAGGAGTCCCTCGCCAACACGCTCAAGCATTCGGGCGCGACCAAGGCCGAGGTGACGATCATCCGGCAGCCCGGCTCGGTCACCGTCGAGATCACCGACAACGGGCAAGGGAGCGGCTCGGGCGTCACCGACGGCCACGGCCTGACCGGCATGCGCGAGCGGGTGAGCGCGCTCGGGGGGACGCTCACCGCGGGGCCGGTCCCCGGCGGATTCGCCGTGCGGGCCGACATCCCTGTGGCAGTCTCGACAGTGTGACGATCAAGGTGCTGCTCGCTGACGACCAGGCACTCGTACGGGCCGGCTTCCGCAGCCTGCTGGCCCGTTCCAGGGACATCACGGTCGTCGGCGAAGCCGCCGACGGCGAGGAGGCCGTACGACTGGCCACGAGCACCCGTCCCCACGTCGTCCTCATGGACATCCGCATGCCCCGCATGGACGGCGTCGCCGCCACCCGTCGCATCGTCACCGACCCGGCTCTTCTTGGCTGTCGTGTCATCATCCTCACCACGTTCGACACCGACGAACACGTCTTCGCCGCGCTGCGCGCCGGGGCCAGCGGTTTCCTCACCAAAGAGGTCGAGCCCGCCGAGCTGCGCCGCGCGGTCGCCGCCGTCGCCGCCGGAGACGGGCTCCTGTCTCCCGGCGTCACCCGCCGCGTCATCCAGCAGTTCGCCCACCGGCGGGACCTCGCTCCCGACGCCGGGCAGCGGCTGGCCGGCCTCACCTCCCGGGAGCTGGAGGCGGTCCGGCTCGTGGCGCTCGGCCTCTCCAACCAGGAGATCGCCGAGCGTCTCGTCATCAGTCCGCTCACCGCCAAGACCCACATCACCAGGGCCATCGCCAAGCTGGACGTACGTGACCGGGTCCAGTTGGTCATCCTGGCCTACGAGAGCGGCCTGATCCGGCCCGGCGGTTGAGTGTGCGGGTCAGGCCGCTCCTACGGCGGGCGCGGGCTGCGGCTCCTGGACGGCCGGGCGACGGTACGTGGCCAGGGTGAACAGCAGTCCCACCAGTCCGAAGCCGGTGGCCAGCACGATCACGCCCGTCCTGCCGTACCAGTCGAGCGCCGCGCCGCCCGCCAGCCCCGCCACGAACAGCCCGATGTACTGCGCGGACGACAGCAGCCCCAGCCCGATCGGCACGTTGCCTGGCACCGCGGCGACCGTCCTGAACTGCTGGGCCGGCGCGATCAGCCAGCCGAGCGCGCCCCACAGGAACGCCCACACCAGCGCGACGGGCAGCGCCACGTTCGCGAGCGGGATGAGCGCCAGGAACACGGTGGACGCGGCCATGCCGATGATGACCATCATGCGCGGCCCGTACGCGTCGGTCAGGCGGCCACCGAGCTGGTTGCCGACGATGCCGCCGATCCCCCACGCCCACAGCACGGCGGGCAGCGGCAGGTCGATCAACGACCCGATGTAGGTGTACGCGCTGAACGCCCCCGCGAACATCAGCAACTGCGTCACCAGCACCGCCAGCACCCGCCGGTCGCCCAGCGGCGCGAACCGGTCGCCCAGACGCCCCGGCAACGGAGTCCGCACCTCGGGCACCATGGCCGCCACTCCCGCGAACCCGGCCACCCCGAGCCCCACGACCAGCCACAGCGTGGCCCGCCAGCCCGCCGCGGTGCCCAGCCAGGTGCCCAGCGGCACGCCGATCGCGGACGACACGGTCAGCCCGCCCATCACCAGCGCCAGCGCGCGCCCGCGCCGCTCGGGCCCGCTCAACGCGTTCGCGACCGCCGACGACGTCGGCGTGAACATCGCCGCCCCCGCCGCGGCGACCACACGCGAGGCCATGACCAGCGGGTACGTCGGCGCGAGCGCGGTCAGCGTGTTCCCCAGCACGAACACGCCCAGGGCCAGCAGCAGCAACCGGCGCCGCGGCAGGCGCGCGGTCACGGCGGCGAGCAGGGGCGACAACACCGCGTACGCCAGCGCGAACACCGTCATGAGCTGCCCGGCCGCCGAGGCAGAGATCCCCAGATCGCTGGAGATCGGCGGCAACAACCCGGCGGTCACGAACATCCCCGTGCCGATCGCGAAATTTCCGGCAGCGAGCGGATAGAGCCGCGAACTCATGAAACCTCCCACCAAGTTTGGTGGGTATCAAACTGTCCTATGGTTGGATTGTTGTCAAACAATGAGATGGAGGTAGGGTTTCAGCATGCGCCTGCTCCCGCACCCCGCCACCGAGGACATCGAGCTGACCGAGGTCCTGCGGGCGCTGTCCGACCCCGTCCGGCTGGAGATCGTCGCCCGGCTCGCCACCTGGGGCGAGAGGACCTGCGGAAACGTCGGCGAAGACCTCGGCATCCACAAGTCGACGGCCTCGCACCACTACCGGACGCTCCGGGAGGTGGGCGTGATCTCCACCAAGCAGGAGGGCCGGCTCATATACATCAGCCTGCGCCGCGACGATCTCGACGCCCGCTTTCCCGGCCTGCTCGACTCGATCCTGTCCGCGACCCGCACCCCAGCACTCGACGCCCATGCCAGGTCCTGACGCCCATGCCGAGTCCTGACGCCCATGCCGAGTCCTGACGCCCATGCCGGATTCTGACGCGCTGCCCATTCGGCATGTCCTGGCGGAGTTGCTCGCAACGCTGGAGGCGCAGGGCGCGGCGGTGCTGACCGCGCCGCCCGGCACGGGCAAGACGACGGTCGTGCCCCTGGCCCTGGCGGAGGCCGGCCTGCGGGTGCTGGTGGCCGAGCCGCGCCGGCTGGCCGTACGCGCGGCGGCCCGGCGGATGGGCGTCAGCTTCACCATTCGCGGCGACCGCCACGTGGGCGCGAACCCGATGGTCGAGGTCGTCACGACCGGCGTCCTGCTCCAGCGCCTCCAGCGGGACCAGGAGCTGGCCGGGGTGGACGCGGTCATGCTCGACGAGTGCCACGAGCGCCACCTGGACGCGGACACGGCACTGGCGTTCCTGCTCGACGTACGCGACACGCTCCGGCCCGACCTGCACCTGCTGGCCACCTCCGCGACCGCCGACGCCGAGCCGTGGTCGCGTCTGCTCGGCGGGCCCGTCGTGGCGGCCACCGGCGTCACGTATCCGGTCGAAACCGTGTGGGCCCCGCCCACGCGACCGGTCGCCCCGCCGCACGGCCTGCGCGTCGACCCGGCGTTCCTGTCCCACGTGGCCGCGGTGGTGCGCCGGGCGCTGGCCGAACGCGACGGCGATGTCCTGTGCTTCCTGCCCGGTGTGGGCGAGATCGGCAGGGTGGCGGCGATGCTGGGCGGCGTGGAGGTGCTCCAGGTGCACGGGCAGGCCCCGGCCCACGTTCAGGACGCCGTGCTGGCGCCCGGCTCGGCCCGCAGGGTGGTGCTGGCCACGTCGGTCGCCGAGTCGAGCCTGACCGTGCCCGGCGTACGCGTGGTGGTGGACTCCGGTCTGGCCCGCGAGCCGCGTACGGATCATGCCCGCGGCCTCGGCTCCCTCACCACGGTCCGGGTCTCGAAGGCGTCCGCCGATCAGCGCGCCGGGCGGGCGGGTCGTGAGGCGCCCGGAACGGTGTATCGCTGCTGGCCGGCGGCGGAGCACGAGCGCCTGGCCGACCATGCCAGGCCGGAGATCGCGCTGGCGGATCTGACCGGGTTCGCGTTGCAGGCGGCCTGCTGGGGCGTACCCGACGCATCCGGCCTGGCTCTCCTGGACCCGCCGCCGTCCGCCGCGATGGCCGCCGCCACGCGCACCCTGGAGTTGCTCGGCGCACTGGACGGCTCCCCGCCGCGGGTCACCGGGCGGGGGCGGCGCATGGCGCTCGCGGGCGTGCACCCCCGGCTGGCCAGGGCGCTCCTCGACCTCGGCCCGCGCGCCGCCGAGGTGGTGGCGCTCCTGTCCGAGCAGTTGCCGCGCGGCGCGGGCGACGACCTCGTGGAGGTCTGGCGCACCGCCCGGCGCGGCGGCGACGGCTTCGCCGCCCGCTGGCGCCAGGAAACCAGACGCCTCACCCGAGCTGCCACCACCCCCTCCACCCCCGAAGCCAACGGCACGCGCGGACCCGGCACGACCGGCGGAAGGGCGGGCGGGCGCGGCGCGGAAACAGCGGACCGGCGCGGCACGACCGGCGAAAGGGCGAGCGGGCGCGCCACGGAATCAGCGGGACGTGGCGCGAGCGGTGGAGGGG
>NZ_JADOGI010000198.1 GCF_015645445.1 Nonomuraea cypriaca
ATCCTGCCGATCTTCAGGATCGGGCTGGGGGCGCCGCTGGGATCGGGGAAGCAGTACTGGTCGTGGATCACGGTCCAGGACTGGGTGGGCGCTGTCCTTCATGTGCTGAAAAATCGGGACATCGAGGGTCCGGTCAACTTCACCTCCCCCACGCCAGTCACCAACGCCGAATTCACGCGTACCCTCGGAAAAGCCCTGCGCAAGGGCACCGTGCCGATGCCCGTGCCGGCGTTCGCGCTGGCCGCCGGGCTCGGCGAGTTCGCGCGCGAGGCGTTGCTGCCCGGTCACCGGATCGTGCCGGCCAAGCTGACCGCCGGCGGCTACCGCTTCGCTCATAGCAGTCTCGACGAGGCGCTGCGCGCCGTACTCTAGTGGCCGTTCGGCCTTCGGCAGGTGGGGAGATACTTGACATGACTCGCTCGGGCCAGTCGCACATACTCGCGATCGGGGGCGGATCGTTCCGCCCGAGCAGGCGCCACAACATCATCGAGGCGAGCGCCCTGCTGCGCTACGGCCTCGACCTGACGGGGCAGGACCGGCCGAAGCTCGGCCTGATCGCCACCGCGACCGGCGACTCGGCGGACTGGCTGCTGAAGATGTACGGCGCCTTCGAGGGCTGGGACGTCGAGCTGAGCCACCTGACGGTGTTCCCGATGCCCAACATCGAGGACCCCCGGGCGTGGATGCTCGACCAGGACATGATCTATGTCAGCGGCGGCAGCGTGGCCAACCTGATGGCGCTGTGGCGGTTGCACGGGTTCGACGAGGCGCTGGAGGAGGCGTGGCGGGCCGGGGTGGTGCTGTCCGGGCAGAGCGCGGGGGCCCTGTGCTGGCACGTCGGAGGCAACACCGACTCCTTCGGTCCCGACCTGCGGGTGTGGGCCGAGGGGCTGGGCCTGCTGCCCTACTCGTGCGGCGTCCACTACAACTCCGACCCGCAGCGCCGCTCACTGCTGCAGCAGTCGGTGGCCGACGGGGAGCTGCCCGAGGGTTACGCCGCCGACGAGGGCGTCGCGCTGCACTATGTGGGGACGGAGTTCATCCAGGCGGTGAGCGTGGACGCCGGCTCGTACGCGTACAAACTGGAGGGTGACGGGGCGGGCGGGGTCAAGGAGGTCACCATCGAGCCGCGGCTTCTGACCCCCTGATTACCCTTCAAGGGTGAGGCAACGGCACAATAGGCTCATGCGCCCCATCCACGGGGACGATCCCCACGCACTCGCCATCGTCCGCCTTGGTGTCGACGTCCCCTACGAGCAGGCCTGGGCGCTGCAGCGCTGGGTGCACGGCAAGCGGGTCGCCGGTGAGGTGACCGACACCGTCCTGTTCCTGGAGCACGCGCCCGTCTACACCGCGGGCAAGCGCACCGCCGCGCACGAGCGCCCGGCCGACGGCACCCCGGTCGTCGACGTCGATCGCGGCGGCCGCCTCACCTGGCACGGGCCCGGGCAACTGGTCGCCTATCCGATCGTCGGCATCACCGACGTGGTGGCCTACGCCTGCCGCCTGGAGGACACCATGATCCAGGTCTGCGCCGACTTCGGCGTCACGGCCAGGCGGGTGCCCGGCCGCGGCGGCGTCTGGGCGGCCGGCGACGCCAGCCTGGGCCTGCCCGACCGCCAGCTCGGCGCGGTCGGCATCCGGGTCGCGCGCGGCGTCACCATGCACGGCTTCGCGCTCAACTGCGCCAACGATCCCCGCTGGTTCAGCCGGATCGCGCCGTGCGGCCTGCCCGGCGTGGGCGTCTCGTCGTTGTCGGCGGAGACGGGCCGCCGCATCGTGGTCGAGGAGGTCATGCCGATCGCGGAGAAACGGCTCGCCGAGGCGCTGGGTCTGGAGCCGTACGAGCTGCATGAGGAAGACCTGCTCCGGCGGTAATCGAATCGGCATCTGGTAAGCGAAAAATCCGCATATCTCGGGCTTACCATCGCCCATGTGAAGCGTTTCCTCGCTCTCATTCTCGCGCTCATGGTGCACCTGCTGACGCTGGGGTTCCTCGCGCTGGGCGCGTGGGCCGTCCTGGCGCACCTCGACTCCCTTCTCGCGTGGGTGCTCGGCGGCCTGAGCCTGGCCGTCGGCTGGGTGCTGCGGCCACGCCTGGGCAGCCTGCCCGCCGACGCCGAGGTACTCGACCGGGCCGGCGCCCCGGAGCTGTACGCGGTCGCGGACCGGGTGGCCGACCGGGTCGGCGTCCGGCGGCCGGCGAAGGTCGCGATCAGGGACCTGGCCACGGAGACCCACTACGAACGCGTCGGCCTGTCGCGTACCCCGGTGCTGGTCGTCGGACTGCCGCTGTGGCTGGCGCTGCCGCCGAAACAGCGGGTGATCCTGCTGGCCACCGGGTACGCCCACGTCCCGGCCGGCGAGGAGCTGATCGTGAACGGCGCGCTGAGCACTCTGGACGCCTGGCGTGACGCCCTGTTCGAGGCCGGGCCGCTGAGGGTCAGGGAGGAGGCGCAGACCAAGATGACGGCCTCCTCACTCGGCGTCGGTGACCAGCCGGGGACCACGTACGAGGTGGCGGGGTTCTTCGGCCGCCTGTTCGGGCGGGTGCTCGGCGGGCCCGTGCTGCTGGTGGCGTACGTGCTGACCAGGCTGACCCGGGCCGGCGAGAGCCGTGTCGTGGCCCGCAGGCAGGCGCTGGCGGAGCGGGTGGCGACCGCGCGGGAACTGGCGGCGCTGGAGGAGCTGACGGCCGGCGGCGGCTACCTCGCGCCGATGCAGGCGGCGGCGCTGCGCGGCGAGAGCGTGCCGGCGATCAGGCAGCGGGCGCTGGCCAGGTTCCAGCTCACCGACGACGGCGTCCTCACCTCGGCGCCGCAGTCCGAGCTGCTCGGCACGCGGGAGTCCGAGCTGATCGACGCGGAGCTGCTCCCGCACTACACACGGGCGATCCGCGGCTTCGGCCTCATCTCCTGACCGTCGGCACGCGGGCGATCCGCGGCTTCGGCCTCATCTCCTGACCGTCGGCACGCGGGCGATCCGCGGCTTCGGCCTCATCTCCTGACCCTTGAGCGGGCGGCTTCATCAGGAGACGTAAGCTGGGTACGTGACCGTTGCTCCTGAAGGCAGAAAGCTCCTCCGCCTGGAGGTGCGAAACGCCGAAACCCCTATCGAGCGCAAGCCCCCGTGGATCAAGACCAAGCTGAAGACGGGCCCCGAATACACCGAGCTGAAATCGCTCGTGCGCCGCGAGGGTCTGCACACGGTCTGTGAAGAGGCGGGCTGTCCCAATATCTATGAGTGCTGGGAAGATCGCGAGGCGACGTTCCTCATCGGCGGCGACCAGTGCACGCGCCGCTGCGACTTCTGCCAGATCGACACGGGCAAGCCGAAGGAATACGACCGTGACGAGCCGCGCAGGGTGGCCGAGTCGGTCCAGCAGATGGGCCTGCGCTACGCGACCGTGACCGGCGTGGCCCGCGACGACCTGCCCGACGGCGGCTCCTGGCTCTACGCGGAGACCGCGCGCCAGATCCACGCGTTGCTGCCGGGCTGCGGCGTCGAGCTGCTGGTGCCCGACTTCAACGGCGACCGCGACCAGCTGGAGGAGGTCTTCTCCAGCAAGCCCGAGGTGTTCGCGCACAACGTCGAGACCGTGCCGCGGATCTTCAAGCGGATCCGGCCGGCGTTCCGCTACGACCGCTCGCTCGGGGTCATCACGATGGCCCGCGAGGCCGGGCTGGTGACCAAGTCCAACCTGATCCTGGGCATGGGCGAGACCCGCGAGGAGATCGTCGAGGCCATGCGCGACCTGCACGCGGCCGGCACCGACCTGCTGACGATCACCCAATACCTGCGGCCGACGCCGCGGCACCACCCGGTGGAGCGGTGGGTGAAGCCGGAGGAGTTCGTCGAGCTGCAGGCCGAGGCGGAGGCCATCGGGTTCGCCGGTGTGCTGTCCGGTCCGCTGGTCCGCTCGTCCTACCGGGCGGGCAGGCTCTTCAAGCAGGCCATCGAGGCGCGCCAGACCGTGTGAGGAAACCAGGCCCCGGGCTCGTCGCCCGGGGCTTTCGCATGCCCGGCAAAACAGCTGTCCGGCGATCAAAGCCATCGCTACCATGACAGGGCAGCCGACGGAGGTGCCGGGGGATGGCCGTTCTGATCCGCACGAGTGATCTGCCCGCCGGGCACCGTCACGACGCCTGGCGGAGCCTTGTGTGTGACACGCTGGGACCGCTCGACCTGCGGATCGATCCCGACGCGCCGCTGCGGGGCGAGATGCGGATGGCGCAGCTCGGCCGGGTGGGCGTCGGCAGGGTGCGTACGTCGACCCCGCACAGCATGCACCGCACCCCCGGGCTCATCCATCGTGGCAACCCCGAGCTGTACCGCGTCGTGCTGGCCATCTCGGGCAGCCCGCGCCTCGCCCAGGACGGCCGGCAGACCCGGCTCGCCCCGGGCGAGTTCGCGATCTACGACTTCACCCGGCCCTACGAGGTGGCCTACGACGCCGCGGTGCAACTGGCCGTGTTCAGCCTTCCGCATGACCTGCTGGCGCTGCCGATCGGCTCCGTCGCCGCGCTCACGGCGGTGCCCATCACGGCCGAGTCCGGCACCGCGGCGCTGGCAGCGCCGCTGCTGCGCCGGGTGGCGCTCGATCTGGAGACCTACCGGCCGGGCAGCGCCGCCAAGCTCGGCACGGTGGTGATGGACCTGGTCGGCGCCGCCGTCGCCGAACGCCTGGAGTCGGTGGAGTCGCTGCCCGAGGACTCGCGGCAGCGCACGTTGCTGCTGCGCGTCCACGCCTTCATCGAGGAGCGCCTCGGCGACATCGACCTCGATCCGGCCACTGTCGCGGCGGCGCACCACATCTCCGTGCGCTACCTGCACCGGCTGTTCGAGACGGAGAACACGACGGTGGCCGCGTGGATCAGGGAGCGGCGTCTGGAGCGGTGCCGCGCGGAGCTGGCCGCCGGTGGCAGCCAGCCCGTGAGTGTGATCGCGGCCAGGTGGGGGCTGCCGGACTCGGCCCATTTCAGCAGGTTGTTCCGGCGCGCGTACGGCGTGCCGCCCGCGGAATACCGCCGCGCGCACAGCCTTCCGCCAGGCGACCACCGCCTCGTCGGCGCGGTGCTCTGAACGTCAGCTGTGCGCTGAACGTCAATCCGCCCGGCGCGCAGATCCAAGACCGGCGCGCCGCCGATCAGCAGACTGGAGGTGTTCCGCTGGATCGACGTGAAGGGATCAGCACAATGCAGCTGTTCGTGAACCTGCCGGTCAAGGATTTGGACCGCTCGACCGAGTTCTTCGCCTCCCTCGGTTTCAACCTGTTCGGCATGTCAGAAGGCATGGCGTCGGTGATCATCAGTGAGCAGACGCAGGTCATGCTGCTGACCGAGCCGACGTTCGCCACGTACGTCACCAAGGAGATCGCCGACGCCACCAAGACCACGGGAGCGATTCTGGTGCTGGGGATGGAGAACCCCGCCCAGGTGGACGAGCTGGTCGGCAAGGCGCTGGCGGCCGGGGCGACCACGGCGGGCGTGGCCCAGGAGGACGGCTTCAGGTACCAGCGCGGCTTCGCCGACCTCGACGGCCACCACTGGGAGGCGCTGTGTCTCGTCCAGCCGGCCGGCTGAGCGGCACGGCGATCTCGGCGGACGGCACCGCGATCGCCTTCGACCAGTACGGCTCCGGCCCGGCCGTGATCTTGGTCCACGGCGCGTTCACGGACCGGGCGCACCCCACTCTGGCGGCGGTGGCCGGCACCCTGGCGCCGTGGTTCACGGTGTTGAACTACGACCGCAGGGGCCGCGGCGGCAGCGGGGACACGCCGCCGTACGCGGTCGAGCGGGAGATCGAGGACCTGGCGGCGCTCATCGAGGCGGCGGGCCGGTCCGCCATGGTGTTCGGCGGCTCGTCGGGGGCCGCGCTGGCCCTGGAGGCCGCCGTGCGGATCCCGGCCATCACGAAGCTGGCCGTGTGGGAGCCGCCGTACCACGTGGACGACGGCGCGCCGCCGCTGCCGCTCGACCTCGCGGCGCGGCTCACCGCGCTGGTCGAGGCGGGCAGGCGGGGTGAGGCCGTCGAGCGGTTCATGGCGGCGGCCGGGGTGCCCGACGCGGCCGTGGCCGCGATGCGCGCCGACCCGTCATGGCCGCACGTGGAGAAGGTGGCGCACACCCTGGCCTACGAGGCCGCCGTCCTGGGCCCGGGCAACGCGCTGCCGGCCGCGCGGCTGGCCGCCGTCACGCAGCCGACGCTGGTGCTCAACGGCCGGGACAGCCCCCGGTGGATGACGAACGCGGGCCTGGCCGTCACGGCGGCGGTGCCTGGCGCGACCAGGCGCGTCCTGGACGACCAGGCGCACAACGTGGCCCCGGAGGCGCTCGTGCCGGAGTTGCTGGAGTTCTTCGTGGCCGCGTGAGGTGCCGGTCCCGCTCCGGCCGGGGGCGGGCCGGCACGCCGCCGACCCCCGTCTCATCACGAATGTGAGAATCTAGTCGCAAATGGCCGGGCCACGTTTTCCATAGCGCACCAGTTGGTTTGTATCCTTCTGAGCATGGCAAAGTCCGAGGACCAAGAGAAGCCGGGGCGTATCAAGCAGCTCCGCATGATCGCGAAGATCATCAAGCAGGCCAATCCCAAGGGGATGCCGATCGTCTTCCTCTCGGCGATAGGCACGCTCGCGGTGATCGTCGCGATCGGTCTGGTCACGGACTACCTGTGGTATTCCGTGTTCATCGGCATCCTGGCGGCCTTCACGGTGGGGCTGGTGGTGTTCGGGCAGCTCGCCCAGAAGGCCCAGTACTCGATCCTGCACGGGCAGACCGGCGCGGCGGCCGCGGTCCTCGAGGGCATGCGGGGCAACTGGCAGGTGACCCCGGCCATCGCGGTCAACCGCGACCAGGACCTGGTCCACCTCGTGGTCGGCCACCCGGGCGTGGTGCTGGTGTCGGAGGGGCCGGGCAACCGGGTGGCCAAGATGCTGGCGGCCGAGAAGAAGCGGGTCGCGCGGGTGGTGCTGGGCATCGAGATCTACGACGTCCAGTGCGGCGACGGCGAGGGCCAGGTCCCGCTCGGCAAGCTGCAGCGCCACATCATGAAGTTGCCGCGCAACATGAAGAAGCCCGCGATCAACGAGGTGAAGGACCGCCTGCGCTCGATCCCGCGGAACATGCCGATGCCCAAGGGCCCGATGCCCAAGGGCACCCGCATGCCGCGCGGCCCCAAGATGCGCTAGTGCTGTCCGTTTCTTCGCGGGCCAACCGTGGCTGGTGGGACGGCAACGCCGACGACTACCAGGTCGAGCACGGCTCGTTCCTGCGTGACAGCGGCTTCGTGTGGTGCCCGGAAGGGGTGGACGAGGCCGCCGCGCGCCTTCTCGGCGACGTACGCGGGCGGCGGGTGCTGGAGATCGGCTGCGGCGCGGCGCAGTGCGCGCGGTGGCTGGTGACGCAGGGGGCCGAGGTGGCGGCGTTCGACCTGTCGCACCGGCAACTGCGCCACTCCCAGCGCATCGACCTGGACACCGGCCTGCACGTCCCCGTGGTGCAGGCCGACGCCGAGTCGCTGCCGTTCGCCGATGCGGCCTTCGACCTGGCCTGCTCGGCGTTCGGCGCGCTGCCGTTCGTGGCCGAGCCGCTCGCCGTGTTCCGCGAGGTGCGCAGGGTGCTCAGGCCGGGCGGCCGGTTCGTCTTCTCGGTGAGCCATCCGATCCGGTGGGCGTTCCCCGACGATCCAGGCCCGCGGGGGCTGACGTCCGACCGGTCCTACTTCGACCGTTCCCCCTACGTCGAACGCGACGAGTCCGGCACGCCTGCCTACGTCGAGCACCACCGGACGATGGCCGACTGGGTGAACCTGGTGGTGGCCTCCGGGCTGGCCGTCACCGGACTGCTGGAGCCGGAGTGGCCCGAGGGGCACGAGCGGGTGTGGGGCGGCTGGAGCCCGCTGCGCGGCCGTCACCTGCCGGGGACCGCCATCTTCAGCTGCGCGCGTACCTAGCGGCCATGGCGTGGAAGACCGCCTTGGGCTCCCACCTCGTCTCGTCGAGCAGCTTGACCACGCCGTACGAGCCGAGGTCGGCCTCGCCGGTCCGGTTGTAGGCGGCGTAGGTGAACCACAGGGCGGTGTCCACGCCCTCCTGCTCGAAGACGTCCATCAGTTCGGTGAAGTAGCGGACCTGCTCGCCCTCGTCACGCACCGCGTCGCCGGGCACCACCCACGCCGAGCCGCCACGCTCGCCCGCGCCGCGGTAGGCGCAGGTGCCGAACTCCGTCACCGCGACCGGCTTGCCGTGCTTGAAGTGGGCGCGAAGCTCGTTCACGAAGTCGTGGGCGTTGTACGAGGCGCGGTAGGCGTCCACACCGGCCACGTCGAACGGGCCCCAGTCCACCGGCTCCCACGGCCCGGAGGCGTAGCTCAGCCGGCCGCCGAACAGTGGCCGCAAGGTCTCGGCCACCTCCGCCAGGTGGGCGTTGAAGCGCGGCATGACCTGCATCAGGGACATCCACCAGTCCGGGTCCGCGTTCATCATGACGCCGAGCCGCTCGCGGTAGGTCTCGCCCTCCATGAAGCCCTCGCAGAAGGCGGTCATCTCGCAGCCGGTGACCAGCACGACCTCGGCGCCGGTGCGGCGCAGGGACTCGGCGCGGCCGGCCGCGTCGGCGAGGAGGGCGAGCAGCTGGTCCCGCGTGAGGTCGACGGGGAACGGCGCGAACCAGACCTCCATGCCCGCGGCCGCGGCCTGCTCCGCCGCCACGCTCAGCCTCCCCGGATCGCTCCCGGAGACCCTGACGACCTGGCAGTGCAGGTCATCGGCGATCACCCGCATCTCGCGGGCCACGGTTGCCGCATCGAACGTCTTCCTGGAGTTGTCGTCGCCCGGCAGGAACCCCGTGTCATAGTTAATGCCTTTTTTCACGATTTTTCCCCTTTTATCGATGAAAGGCCGTGTTCGAGGACGTCGAAGGCCAGCTCCACCTCCGCCACGAGGCCACGCCCCGCCTCCTCCAGCGGCACGCCCGTGGAGAGCCGCTGGAAGAACCCCTCCTGCAGCGTGGTGACGGCGGCGGTGATCTGCCCGGCCGCGAGCCGCGCGGCCGGGGCGTCGTAGACGTCCTCGAGGGCGGCCGCCAGCTCGTAACGCTGACTCATGTGCACCCCGTGCAACGCGCCCATCAGCGCCGGATTCGACGAGATCACGCGGACCCTGGCCAGCAGCGCCCCGACGTCGACCGCGCCCGGCCCCTGAGCGGCCATCGACAGGTAGTGCGCGCGCAGGGCCTCGATCGGCGAGGTCCCCTCCTCGCGCCCGGCCACGACGGCGGCCATGTCGTCCGCCACCCCGTCGGTGACGAGGCACTCCTTGGTCGGAAAGTACGTGAACAGGGTGACCTTGGCGACCCCGGCCGCCTCGGCGATCTCGTTGACGGTCACCGCGTCGTAGCCGCGCTCGTCGAACAGCCGCAGCGCCACCTCGGAGATCCGCCGCCGGGTCTGTTCCTTCTTCAACTCTCTGAGCCCCGCCATCATGAGGGCAGCATAAACCGAACCGGGTATGTTTTTGAACCCGGTACGATTTTTTACATGCGGACGACCACCGTGTTCGACGCCCGGTCGTGGACGCCGCGGTGGTCGCGGTCCCAGATCAGGGCGGGCACGGCCAGGCACAGCAGAATGGTGCGTACGAGCACGGGGAACAGCCGCGGGTTGCCGCCGTCCATCGCGGCGACCCTGATCCCCAGCAGCCGGTGCCCGAACGTCTGCCCCATGAACCCGACCAGGAGCAGATACTGGACGGCGAAGACCGCCACCGGCGCCCACGGCGAGTCGGCCGGATTCATCCCGAACAGCAACTGCACGACGGCCCAGGTGCAGATCATCCAGTCGATGACCAGCGCGCCGATCCTGCGCCCCCACCCGCTGATCGACCCGCTGCCCTCTTCGGGGAGCCCCAGCCGCTGGCCGGGGTATCCGAGGTCGACTCCGGCGGACCGGATGCCGCCCAGCCAGGTCTGCGTCCACCGAGGCTCGTTGCCGCTCATGCCCTCAACGGTATCCGCCCAGGGGGCCGGTCGGGATTGTGACCCAACCGCGTCACAGGGCGGTCATCATGTACGCCATGCCACACGGGGATGACCTTGACGCGCGCTTCGACGCGCTCGTCGGGCAGATCGACGCCGAGCAGCGGCGCAGGATGCGGGCCGCCGCCAAATCGGGGGCCAGAGCGGCCCGCCGTGACCCCTCGGACCAGCGGCCGAGCCCCGTGCCCGGCCAGGACGGGCCCTGGGCGGAGCCGCCCCGCCGGGGCGGACGCACCTGGCTCGCGATTGCCGCGATCACGGCGTTGATCGCCGCCGCGGGCGTGGCCGTGACCGTACGCCCCGACCTGCTCGCCGGCGGCGGCCCGGTGCCCGAGGAGACGATGCCGGTGCTCGCGGCGCCCATCCTCGCGGCGGATCCGTTCGCGGGCTCCCCCGCGGCGGACTACGCCGACGGCGTCAAGGGCTTCGTGATGCCCGAGGCGAAGGCGCTGG
Organism: Nonomuraea cypriaca; assembly: GCF_015645445.1. Taxonomy (GTDB): domain Bacteria; phylum Actinomycetota; class Actinomycetes; order Streptosporangiales; family Streptosporangiaceae; genus Nonomuraea; species Nonomuraea cypriaca. The sequence continues at coordinate 10,485 of NZ_JADOGI010000198.1, forward strand.
GCGGGCTGTCGAAGGAGGACGTCGCCAAGGGGCTGGAGCGGACGCGCGACCTGCTGGCCGCCGCCTACCTCGACGAGAAGACGCTGCTCGGCGGCTACCCTGACGCGTTCGTCAAGGCGCTGGACCAGCAGCAGCGCGGCTGGTTCCGCGACGGGCTGGACGACGCCGAGGGCCCCACCAGGAACCTGGTGAACAGCCTCGCACCGAAGACGGCCGAGCTCATCACCGACGTGATCAAGGTGAAGGGCGAGGTCACGCTGGGCACGTTCGAGGAGGACGGCTGGCGCGGGGTCGAGGTGACGCTGAACCACCTGATCGTGTACGCACTGCAGCGCCCCGGCCAGCCCAGGACCGCCACCAGGCTCGTCACGCACTCCTCCGGCAGGGTGCACCTCTACCGCGACTCCGACCGGCTCATCGTCTGGGTGGAGGAGCTGGGCGCGAGCGCGACGCCCGCCCGCTGCGACGTCGAGGACGGGTTCATCCACCCGTACTACGAGGACTCGGCTCCGGACGAGGTGGTCGTCTCCGGGCCGCCGTCGGATCCGTACGTGCTGGAGGACGAGCCGGGCGACGGGTGCGAGGCTTCGCAGAGCACCTGACCTGCGTAACACGTGCGAAACAAATGAGACACCATTCGGAAACGGCCAAGTCCTAGCGTCGCAATGATGACCAGTCCCCAGGGAGGTTCGAGAGTGTTCAACTCCGCCGACGACGTCCTGAAGTTCATCAGTGACGAAGGGGTGCAGTTCGTCGATGTCAGGTTCACCGACCTGCCGGGGACGACGCACCACTTCACCTTCCCGGTTGAGAACTTCAGTGCGAGCGTCTTCACCGACGGACTCATGTTCGACGGCTCGTCGATCCGCGGATTCCAGGCGATCCATGAGTCCGACATGCTCCTGCTGCCCGACCCGACCAGCGCCGTGGTGGACCCGTTCCGCCAGCACAAGACGCTCAATCTGAACTTCTTCGTGCACGACCCGCTGACCGGCGAGGCCTACAGTCGTGATCCGCGCAACGTCGCGCGCAAGGCCGAGGAGTTCCTGCGGGGCACCGGCATCGCCGACACGGTCTTCTTCGGCCCCGAGGCCGAGTTCTACATCTTCGACGACGTGCGCTTCGAGACGAAGCAGCACGCCGGCTACTACTACATCGACTCGATCGAGGGCGCCTGGAACACCGGCAAGGCGACCGAGGGCGGCAACCTCGGTTACAAGCCGCGTTACAAGGGCGGCTACTTCCCGGTCCCGCCGATGGACCACTTCACCGACCTGCGCTCGGAGATGGTGCGCAACCTCATCGAGTGCGGCATCGACGTCGAGATGCAGCACCACGAGGTCGGCACGGCCGGTCAGGCCGAGATCGACTTCAAGTTCGGGACGCTGCTCAAGACCGCCGACAACCTGATGCTGTACAAGTACATCATCAAGAGCACGGCCATGGAGTACGGCCACACGGTCACCTTCATGCCCAAGCCGCTCTTCGGTGACAACGGCTCCGGCATGCACTGCCACCAGTCGCTGTGGAAGGACGGCTCGCCGCTCTTCTACGACGAGGTCGGCTACGCGGGCCTGTCCGACACGGCCCGCTACTACATCGGCGGCCTGCTCAAGCACGCGCCGTCGCTGCTGGCCTTCACCAACCCGACGGTCAACTCCTACCACCGCCTGGTTCCCGGCTACGAGGCCCCGGTCAACTTGGTCTACAGCCAGCGCAACCGGTCGGCGTGCGTACGCATCCCGATCACGGGCTCCAACCCGAAGGCCAAGCGCATCGAGTTCCGCGTGCCCGACCCGTCGTGCAACCCGTACTTCGCGTTCGCGGCGATGCTGATGGCCGGCATCGACGGCATCCGCAACAAGATCGAGCCGCCTGAGCCGGTCGACAAGGACCTCTACGAGCTGCCGCCCGAGGAGGCCCGCAACATCCCGCAGGTGCCCGGGTCCCTCACCGACGTGCTCAACGCGCTGGAGGAGGACCACGACTACCTGCTCGAGGGCGGCGTGTTCACGCCTGACCTGATCGAGACGTGGGTGGCGTACAAGCGGGAGAACGAGGTCGACCCGATCCGGCTGCGCCCGCACCCGCACGAGTTCGAGCTCTACTACGACGTGTGACCGGTTAGCGCGCGGAAGTCGTGAAGTCGAAAGCCCGTGGGAAGGTCTTGCACCTTGCCGCGGGCTTTCCGCATCGCCGCCTATCCGGCGGGGGTCGATGCACGTAGACGCTCATGCCGAACTCCACGACCCTGGACTCACCCGGGCGGACGAAGTGGCCGCTCACATGGGCGGGATCGAAGGTGTGGGTAGACCACCGATCGGGTGGTATCGGCCGGACATGCCATGTGACCAGCACATGTGACCCCGTTCATCCGTCTCTGGTCTAAACAGATCCGCCCCGTGGTCTGGTCTCGGCTCTCCTCCTGCGCTTAGCGTGCTGGACAGGGAGGTGAGAACCTTGCCGGGAAAAAGGACGGCAGACCGTACGGGCGAGACGCGCGCCCTCCTCCGACCTGGTCCACTCTCTCCCGCCGGGCGAGCGCATCCCGTCCGAGCGCGACCTCGCCGAGCGCTGGGGCGTGGCCCGGATGACGCTGCGCAAGGCGATCGACCGGCTCGTCCTGGAAAGCCTGCTCGAACGGCGGCACCGGCGCGGCACGTACACCTGCCGCCCGAGGGTGCGACGGCACCTGACGATCTCCTCCTTCACCGAGGAGATGACCCGGCGCGGCATCGAGGCCGGCAGTAGGACCCTGGCCATGCGGCGGATCCGCGCGACCACCGAGGTGGCCAGGCGCCTGCGGGTGCCAGAGGGCGAATCGGTCATCCGTTTCACCCGGCTGCGTCAGGGCGACGGCGAGCCGGTGGCGATCGAGACGAGCTACGTCCCCGCCGCGCTGTTCCGGGACCTGACCGAGGCGGACCTGGACGGCTCGTGGTACGCGGTGATGGCCGAGAAATACGGCGTGGACATCAGCGCGGGCACTGCCGAGGTCCAGCCCGCCCTCCCCGACGAGCGCACCGCCGAGCTGCTGGGCATCACCGCCGCCGACCCGTGCTTCCGGATCCGCACGGTGGTCAGGGACCACCGCGGCAGGGTCGTGGAGTACGGCGAGTCGGTCTGCCGGGGCGACTACTACACGATCACGGTCGACCTCGTGCCGACCTAGCACCACACCCCCACCCCGTAAGACCTGGAGGTAACCATGCCCAGGTACCGCAAGCATCAGCGTCTACTGGCAATTACGGCCGTCCTCATCTCCGCCGCCGGCGGGGTCGCGGCCTGTGGCGGTGGCGGTTCCGGCGACGGCACGGTCACGCTGACCTTCTGGACCCACACCCACCCCCCGATGATCGACCTGAACAAGAAGCTCATCGCCGAGTACGAGGCCAAGAACCCCAAGGTCAAGATCGAGTACCAGACCATCCCCAACACCGAGTTCGGCACCAAGATGCTCACCTCGCTCAGCACGGGGGCCGGCCCGGACATCATCAACATGGACGACAACGCCCTGCGCGGCGAGTACATCCCCAAGAACCTCGTCGCCCCCGTCGACCCGGCCGCCTTCGGCAAGTCCTCGCCCGCCGACCTCGAAAGCGGCTACGTGCCCGGCACCCTCGACGGGGCCAAGGACGCCAAGGGCACCCTGTACGGCGTACCGAGCGAGTTCAACGGCACCGCCTTCGCGATCAACACCAAGCACTTCGAGGACGCCGGCCTCGACCCCGACCAGCCGCCGAAGACGTGGCAGGAGGTCATCGAGGCGGGCAAGGCGCTCAACCAGGCCGGGCACAAGCAGGCGTTCAACTTCCTGTACCTGCACTCCGGCTGGTACGGCCAGTGGTTCCAGACCCTGACCAACCAGACCGGCGGGGCGATCCTGTCACCGGACGGCAAGGCGCCCGCGCTCCAGTCGCCCGGCACCAAGCAGGCGCTCGACCTGTGGGTGGAGCTGGCCAGGACCTCGGGCATCGCCGACCCGAAGACGTCCTCACGGGACGCGACCGTGCCCTTCCAGGACCTGGCGGGCGGCACGCAGTCGATGGCCGTCGTCTACCCCTGGGCGATGGAGCAGATCCGCCAGTCCAATCCGGACACCTACAAGGACCTGGCCGTGGTGCCCCTCCCCCAGGCGAACCCGGACAAGCCGGTCAGCCGGGTCTACGGCTACTTCTGGGCGGTCAGCAAGGCCAGTGAGCAGCAGGCCGAAGCCTGGAAGTTCGTCTCGTACCTGGCGAGTCAGCATGACCGCTGGCTCAGCGACGTGAACTTCGTCCAGCCCGTCACCGGCTGGCAGGACAGCGCGCCGGCGAAGAAGATCCCGTCCATCGACGTGATCGCGGACGCGTACGCCCAGGGCCGCTACGACCAGGTCGGGCCGCACTGGAACGAGGTGCTGGACATCGTGCGCAAGGCCGTCGACGAGGCGGTCTTCGACGGCAAGCCGGTGGACACCGTGCTGAGCGAGGCCGACGCGGCCGTACAGCGGAGTCTCAGTTGAGCGTCGCCACCGCCACACCGACGACCCGCCGCCCGCCCAGGCCCGCGCCGCGGCGGCCCCGGGTGACCGGCAGGAACGTGCTCGGCGCGATGCTGTCGCTGCCCGCGCTGGTGTTGTTCGCGCTCTTCGCGATCTATCCCGGCCTGCGGGTGTTCTACCTGAGCCTGTTCGACTACAGCCTGACCGCGCCGCCGACGTTCGTGGGGCTGGAGAACTTCGCGTTCCTGGCCGAGGATCCGCGTTTCCACGAGGCGCTGCTCAACTCGCTGATCTACACGGTGGGGACGTACCTGCCTGCGCTGGCCCTGGCGCTTGTGCTGGCGCTGGCGCTGTCGCGGAAGATGGCGGGCGCCGGCTGGGTCCGGCTGCTGTACTTCCTGCCGGTGGCGACGAGTTGGGTGGCCATCTCGGTGGTCTGGCGGCTGGTGCTGCACCCGGACGGGCTGCTCAACCAGACGCTCGGGCTGGACGTGGACTGGCTGACCAGCTCCGCGGCGGCCAAGTGGGCGCTGGTGATCATGAGTGTCTGGAAGGAGACGGGTTTCTTCCTCATCCTGTTCCTCGCCGGGCTGTCCCGCCTGCCTCCCGAGGTGTACGAGGCCGCCCAGGTGGACGGCGCGAACGCCTGGCAGAGCTTCTGGCGGATCACGTTCCCGCTGCTCAAGCCCATCACCGCGATCTGCTCGGTGATGGGGATCATCAGGGGGTTGCAGGCGTTCAGCCCGCAGGTGGTGCTGACGGACGGCGCCTTCGGGACCGAGGTGGTCAACCTGTTCGTCTACAAGACCGCCTTCGAGAACGCCCGCATGGGGCGGGCCAGCGCGGTGGCCGTGTTCATGTTTCTCGTCCTGGTCGCGGTGACCCTGCTGCAACTACGCGCCTTCCGCAGGGAGGACGCATGACGGCCCGATCACGCCTCATGGGCTGGGCGTTGTTCCTCGTCGTGACCGCCGGGGGCGTCGCCTTCGCGGCCGTGCTGGCGTACGCGGTGATCTCGGCGCTGAAACCGCCAGGCGAGGTGCTGTCCGTGCCGCTGCGGTGGTGGCCGAGCCAGGTGGACTGGCACAACTTCGCGCGGCCGTTCCTGGAGACGCCCTTCGCGCGTTACTTCGCCAACAGCGTGGTCGTCGGCGTCGTCGTGACCCTCATGAACGTCGTCACCTGCACGCTCGCCGGCTACAGCTTCTCCAAGTTCAGCTATCCCGGACGCAACGTGGCCTTCGTGATCGTGCTGGCCACGCTGATGGTGCCGCTCGAGGTCATCTACGTGCCGTTGTACTCGCTGATCTACGACCTGGGCTGGGTCAACAGCTTCGCTGGGCTCATCATTCCGGCGGGGACCAGCGCGTTCGGCATCTTCCTCATGCGGCAGTGCATCGACGCCGTGCCCGACGAACTGCTTGAGGCCGCCAGGCTGGACGGCGCCGGCGTCTTCGTCAGCCTGGTCCGCATCGTCGTCCCGCTCGTACGAGGGCCCATGGCGGCGCTGGCGCTGTTCATCTTCATGATGAACTGGGACAGCCACCTCTGGCCCCTGCTGGTGGGGTCCGACGACGAGCACCGGACGCTGCCCGTCGGCCTGGCCGCGATGCAGGCCAACAACCTGGGCGCCGCCGGGGTGCCGATGATGATGGCGGCGGCGGTCCTCGCCATGGCGCCCACCGTCGCGCTGTTCCTCTCCCTGCAGCGGCGCTTCGTCGAGGGCGTGGCGATGAGCGCGGGGCTGAGATGAGCGGCGCCGCGTCGAGGGCTGGGGTGAGCGGCGTGTACGTGGGTGTGGACGGCGGGCAGTCCACCCTGCGGCTGACGGTCGCCGGCTCCGGGGCCGTCCACGAGGCGCCCGGTTTCCGCTATCCGAACCCCGATCCGGTGTCCGCCATGTGCGGCACCGTACGGCAGGCGTGGGCCTCGATGGACGAGCCGCCGGGATCGGTGACGCGGGCCGTGCTCGGGCTCAGCGGCCTGCCCGCCACGCCGGAACAGCGCGACCTGCTCGCCGGGAAGATCGCGTCCGTGCTGCGCGCCGAGGAGGTCGTCCTGTGCGCCGACAACGTCACCGCGCACGCCGGCGCCCTGCCCGACGGGCATGGCGTGGTGCTGACGATCGGCACCGGTGTCGGCTGCCTGGCCGTCGACGCGGCCACCGGCACGAGCGCCCGCGTCGACGGCTGGGGACATCTGTTCGGCGACGACGCCAGCGCCTTCGCCATCGGCCGGGCGGGCATCGCGGCCGTGCTGCGCGCACTCGACGGGCGCGGCCCGCGTACCGGGCTGTCGGAGCCCGCCCGCCGCCGGTACGGGCCGGTGCGTGAGATGCCGTCCCTGATCTACACCTCCGCCGCCCCCGTCGACGCCACCGCCAGGTTCGCGCCCGACGTCGTCGCGACGGCCGCCGATGGGGACGAGGTGGCGCTGGCCATCGTGACGGCCGCCGGGCGCGAACTGGCCCGTACCGCGGGCACGGCGGTGGGCCAGGTGTCCGGCGACGCGCCTGTCCCCGTCGCGCAGATTGGGCGGCTCGTCGAGTCGGGGGGCCGGCTCGTCGAGGCGTTCCTGGCCGAACTGGCGGCCGCCTGCCCGCGCGCCAGGCCCGTACTCGCGGAAGGCACCGCGCTGGACGGCGCGTGCCGCCTGGCCGTCTCCCCCGACCCGGCCCCCTACCGCTCCCGCCTGCACATCTATCGAGGTCTGTGACGCATGCTGCCTTTTCCCGCACGATCGCTGCTCGTCTCCTGCCAGGCCGCCGCGACCAGCCCGCTGCACGGCCCTGGCCCGATGACGATGATGGCCCGCGCCGCCGAGCAGGCCGGGGCCGTCGCGATCCGCGCCAACGGCCCGGCCGACGTCGCGGCCATCGCCGGCGCCGTCGGCGTGCCGGTCATCGGGATCAACAAGACGGGTGACCGCGCCGGGGTCTACATCACCCCGACGCTCGCCGCCGCCGCCGAGGTGATCCGCGCGGGCGCGGCCCTGGTCGCCCTCGACGGCACCACGCGGCCCCGGCCGGACGGCCTGACGCTCGCGGAGCAGGTCTCCGCGATCCACGACGGGTACGGCGTGCCGGTCATGGCCGACGTCGACGGTTACGAGGCCGGGCTCGCCGCCCGGGAGGCCGGGGCCGATCTCGTGGCCACCACGCTGTCCGGCTACACGGGTCCTGGGCCGGTGCCCGCCGAGCCCGACGTGGAGCTGGTGGCCAAGCTGGCCGGCGCGCTCGACTGCCCGGTGGTCGCGGAAGGCCGCTACACGACGCCCGAGTTGTTCCGTGCGGCGCTGGACGCGGGCGCGTACGCCGTCGTCATCGGCACCGCGATCACCAACCCGGGCGCCATCACCCGGCGCTTCCTGGGAGCGCTCGCTTGACCTCCGGTTACGGCCGCAGCGTCCTTCCCGTCCCTCCCGGCACCCCGCTGGGCGGGTACGCGGCCCGCCCAGGACCATCCACGGGCGTGCTGGACGAGTTGGAGGTCTCCGTCGTGACCCTGGGGCGGCTGGTCTGGGTGGTGGCCGACCTGCCGTACGTCAACGCCGACCTGGCCGGGGCGGTCCGCCTGGCCGTCCTCGAGGTGGCGCCGGGCCGGGACGTGTGGGTTTCGGCCACCCACACCCATGCGGGCCCCGAGACGTCGCGCTCCGACGACACATCGCTGACGCCCGCCCGGTGGCTGGCGGAGGTCCCCGTGGCGGCCGCCGCGGCGGCCCGTACGGCGGTTGCCAGGGAGCGGGAGGTCACGCTGAGCGTACGCAGGGTGCGGCTGTCCGGCGTGGGCGGCCAGCGCTCGGGCGCCCGTCCCCGCCGCACCGTACCCGTCGACGTCCTGTCGTTCGGCCCACCCGGCCGTCCACCTCTCAACGGGCCCGGCCACGCACCCAGTGGTGGCCCTGGTAGTGGGGGGCCGTACGGGGTGGTGGTGGTGTTGCCTGTGCATCCCACCGTGTTGGGTGCGGACAATCAGCTGGCCGGTGCGGACCTGGCCGGCGCGGTCCGGCGGGCGTTGGGGGCG
>NZ_JADOGI010000199.1 GCF_015645445.1 Nonomuraea cypriaca
GGTCGGGGGTGTCGTTCTCCGCCCAGAACGCGAGTCCGCCCCCGGCGGCGTCGCCTGCCCATACCCCGTGTACCAGCACCACGGCAGGTTACCTCCGATGGCGGGAGATCAGGTCCGGGCGGCCTCGGCGGAGTAGACTGAAGGTATGAATCCTCCCGGATCGTGGTGTGAGCGGCCCAAGCCGCAGGCTCCCTCGTGCGAGCTCCCGTCGCCGTGGAGCAAGCCGAAGCAACCGGACAACTGGTGTGACGTACAGAAAGACCCGGTGCTGTCGGTTCTGAGGATCCTGTTCAAGGCCGCCAAGCGGTAACAAGCCAGTGATAGAAGGCCGTTTGCCTGGGTAGTCGCCTTCCTCAGCGGAGGAGGCGAACGTCGTGAACGAGACCCACAAGCTGGTCAACGATCTCTCCGAGCAGGTCTCCAGGCTCGTCAAGGACGAGCTTCGCCTCGCCAGGCTGGAACTCACGGAGAAGGGCAAGCGCGCGGGATTCGGCGCGGGCCTGTTCGGTGCGGCCGGGATGGCCGCGTTCTTCGGCGGGGCCGTGCTGACGGCCGCCGTCGTTCTGCTCCTCGCTCTGGTCATGCCCGGCTGGGCGGCCGCCGCCATCGTCGCGGGAGTCTTCTTCATCGCCGCCGCCCTGCTCGGCCTGATCGGCAAGAAAGAGGTGAAACGAGCCGCGCCGCCGGTCCCCGCGGAGACCATCGCGAGCGTCAAGGCCGATATCGACATGGTCAAGGAGAAAGCACGGCGATGAGCGAGACCGACCCCTCGTACAGCGAGCAACACGCTGGAGACCTGGGCGCCCACCGAGCCACCGTGGGCACGCCGACGGAACACGAGTCCGTCAACGTGCCGCCGACGAGACCCGGCGCCGCCGAGAACGCCCGCCGGGCGGCGGCCGCCCGTGAGGAACACGAGACATTCATCCCAGAGACCCCCGTTCCAGACGAACGATCCGAGGCCGCGGAGAGCCTGCGTACCGAAGAGGAGTCGTTGACAGGGGCGCGCGGGCAGGAGCACGCGCGCGGGCAGGACTACGAGCGCGGGCAGGACCACGAGGAAGTGGACGACGTGCGTAAGGACATCAAGGAACGCAGAAGAGAGCTCGGCGACACCGTCTCGGCGCTGGCGGGCAAGGCCGACGTGAAGGCGCGGGCGAGCCACGCGGCGGAGACCGCCAAGGACAAGGCGGCCCACGCGGCCGGGACGGCCAAGGACAGGGCGGCCCACGCGGCCGGGACGGCCAAGGACAGGGCGGCCCACGCGGCCGGGACGGCCAAGGAGAAGGCGGCCCACGCGGCCGGGACCGTGAAGAAGAGGGCGGGCAAGGTCCGCGACAGCGCGCCCGCGCCGGCCAGGAAGCGGCCGATGCTGCTCATCGCGGCCGCCGGCGCCGTGATCGCGTTCGTCGTACGCCGCGTCATGAGGCGCGGCAAGCGCAAGTGACACCCCGCGCGACGGGCGGAGCGGGCTAGGCTTGCCCATCGTGGACTTCATCCGGGTACGCGCCGCCGCCGACGGCGCCGAGACGATCTCCTACTGGACCGGCGACGTCTACTCCTGGCAGGACGACGACGGCCCGCGTCACCTGTTCGGGTTCGAGGGGCTCAACGTGGCCAGGGCGGTCGAGGCCGACGGCGGCCGGCAGCTGCTGACCAGGGAGGCCGCGCTCTACCTCGACCCGGAGAGCCGGCAGGTGCTCGACTCGTGGGACAACCCGTTCACCGGGCGCAGGGTCGAGGTGCGGCACGTCTTCAACGACCCCGTCAACCAGCGGCTCGGCGCCTATCCCGTGCCCGAGACGCGGCTCGGCGGCCAGGTCGTCTACAACGTCGACGTCCGGCTGGCCTACCCCTCTCCGCTGAAGGTCGCCGAATATCCCGACAACTCGGCGAGCGACACCTACCGTGCGCTGGAGCTGTTCCAGTTCTTCGTCTCGGCCGCGGACCTGGAGTCGGGGGCGGCCGACGTGCCGTGCGTGTTCTCGTGGTGCCGGGTGTCGCCGTGGCTGCCGTGGATGGCGATGGGGCAGCGCGGCGGCGGACTGGTCTACCACTGCCGCGGCGCCAAGGTGGCCGAGGTGCCTGAGCGGCTGCGCGAGCGCGTGGGGGAGCGGTTCATGCACGCTCCCGCCGAATGGTCCGGGCCCAACATGACGAGCTGGACGGCCTTCGCCGATGAGCACTGACCTGTTCTGCGAGATCATCGCCGGTGATCGGCCCGCCCACGTGGTGCACTCCGACGAGGTGGCCGTCTCCTTCCTCGACGCCAGGCCGGTCTTCAAGGGACACGTGCTGGTCGTGCCCCGGGTGCACGTCGAGACCCTCGCCGACCTGGCCGACGTCGGGCCCTTCTTCGAGCGGGTCCAGGCCATGGCCAGGGCAGTGGAGGAGGGCCTGGAGGCGGCCGGCACGTTCGTGGCCATGAACAACCGCGTCAGCCAGAGCGTCGCGCACCTGCACGTGCACGTGGTGCCGCGCAACAAGAAGGATGGGCTGCGCGGCTTCTTCTGGCCGCGCACCACATACTCCTCCACCGAGGAGGCCGAGTCCTACGCCGCCATGATCGCCAAAGCCCTGTAGGGGCGTACTAGGCTCTGGCCGCGTGGAATACCTGGTCGGGGTCGTCGTGGTGGCCGTGCTGGTGATCGTGCCCTCGGTCGTGTTGTGGCGGGTCATGCGCGGCCGCCGCGAGCTCGGCACCAGCCCGGCGGAGCGGGCCACGTTCGAGACCCTGCACACCGCCTCGCTGGCCGGGCCGCCGCTGCGGGCCGGGCTGACCGCCGACGGCGCCGAGCGCGCCTCGCGGCACCTGCGCACCCTGCTCGGCTCCGCCGCGCTGGCGATCACCGACGGCGAGCGGCTGCTCGTGTACGACGGCGCCGGCGACCACCACGCCGCCCAGGCCTACGACCACGCCGCGGCGACGCTGAAGGACGGCAGGACCCAGGTGCTGACCATCGAGTGCGACCTGCTCGAATGCCCGGTCAGGCACGCCGTGGTCGTGCCGCTCACCACCGACGACCGCGTGGTCGGCGCGCTGGCCGCGTACGGGCAGAACGCCTCGGCCGGGCTCGTCCGGGCCGCCCAGGAGGTGGCCGGGTGGGTGGACTCGCAGCTTGAGCTGGCCGAGCTGGACCGCTCGCGCACGCTGCTCATGGAGGCCGAGGTGCGTGCGCTGCGGGCACAGATCTCGCCGCACTTCATCTACAACTCGCTCACCACGATCGCCTCCTTCGTCCGCACCGACCCCGAGCGGGCCAGGGAGCTGCTGCTGGAGTTCGCCGACTTCACCCGCTACTCCTTCCGCAGGCACGGGGAGTTCACCACGCTGGCCGAGGAGCTGCGCTCCATCGACCGCTACCTGATCCTGGAGCGGGCCAGGTTCGGCGACCAGCTCCAGGTCACGCTGCGCATCGCGCCGGAGGTGCTGCCGGTCGCGGTGCCGTTCCTGTGCCTGCAACCGCTGGTCGAGAACGCCGTACGCCACGGTCTGGAGAGCCGCAACGGCATCGGCCGCATCACGATCGTCGCCGAGGACGCCGGGGCCGAATGCCGCATCAGCGTCGAGGACGACGGCCTCGGCATGGACCCCGACCGGTTGCGCCGCATCCTCGCCGGTGACATCGCCTCCGCCGGCGGCGTCGGGCTGGCCAACGTGGACGAGCGACTGCGCCAGGTGTACGGCGACGAGTACGGTCTCGTCGTCGAAACCGGCGCCGGCGCGGGCACGAAGGTCAACATCAGGTTGCCGAAATATCACCCAGGCGTCTCAGCCCGTTGACCTCGATCTTTGTTGTCTGTTTTATCACTGTCTATGGCACAACTCCGGGTCCTCGCAGTCGATGATGAGTTGCCCGCGCTCGAAGACCTGTCGTACCTGCTCCGCGCCGATCCCCGCATCGGCGAGGTGGCCACCGCTCGGGACGGCGCCGCGGCGCTGCGGCTGCTCGACCGGGCCATCGCCGAGGGGCGGCCCATCGACGCCGTCTTCCTCGACATCCGCATGCGCGGGCTGGACGGGGTGGTGCTCGGACGGCTGTTGTCGCAGTTCGCCAACCCGCCGCGGGTCGTCTTCGTGACGGCGTACGAGGAGCACGCGGTGGACGCGTTCGAGATCAAGGCGGAGGACTATCTGCTCAAACCGGTCCGGCCGGAACGGCTGGCGGAGGCGATCAGGCGGGTCGCCGTGTCGGCCGACGTGCCCGTGGAGGGCGGGGAGTCGGACACGATCCCGGTCGAGCTGGGCGGGGTGACGAGGTTCGTCTCCAGCGCCGACGTGATCTACGTGGAGGCGCAGGGGGACTACGCCAGGCTGCACACGGCGGCCGGGAGCCACCTGGTGCGCATCCCGCTGGCCACGCTGGAGGAACGGTGGGCTTCCGCCGGGTTCGTCCGCGTGCACCGGAGCCATCTGGTGGCGGTCAAGCACATCGACGAGCTGCACATCGACTCGGGCAAGTGCAGCGTGCGGGTGGGCGACATCGAACTGCCCGTCAGCCGCCGCCACACGCGCGAGCTGCGCGACCTGCTGGTACGCCGCGCCAGGAAGGGCAGGCCAGAATGAGCCGCGAGCCGCGACGCCAGGAAGGGCCAGGACCGAGCCCTGAGCCGCGCGCCGGCAAGGGGAGGCCCGCGATGAGTCCCGAGCCGCGTCCCGGCCGGCGGGTCGCCGTGACCAGTCCGCGCACCGCCGCGGCCCGTCGGCCCCGCTACCCGGCCACGAGGGAGATCGACGAGCAGACCCGGCTCGGCGAGGTCTACATGCACTCCCTGCTGCGTACCCAGTTTCGGCTCGCCCTGTTCGTCTGCACCGTGCTGGCCTGTGTGATCGGCGGGTTGCCGCTGCTGTTCCTGCTCATCCCGGAGCTGCGCGAGATGCACCTGCTCGGCGTACCGCTCCCGTGGGCGGTGCTCGCCGGACTCATCTACCCCGCCTTCGTCATCGGCGCCTGGCTCTACGTCCGCCAGGCCGAACGCAACGAACGCCACTTCGCCGAACTGGTCGAACGCCGGTGAGCCCGCCGAACGGAGTTCGGCCATGAGTCTGGCGGCGGTTCTCGTCGTTGTGGTGGCGGCGGTGCTCATCGGGGCGTTCGGGATCAGGTTCTCTCGTACCACCTCGGACTTCTACGTCGCCTCCCGCACCGTCAGCCCGCTCTGGAACGCGTCGGCGATCGGCGGCGAGTACCTGTCGGCCGCCTCGTTCCTGGGCATCGCGGGGCTCATCCTGTCCTTCGGCGTCGACATGCTGTGGCTGCCCGTCGGCTGGACCGGCGGCTATCTGGTGCTGCTGGTGCTCGTGTCGGCGCCGTTGCGCCGGTCGGGGGCGTACACGCTGCCCGACTTCGCCGAGGCCAGGCTGGAGTCCATGACCGTACGCCGTACGGCGAGTGTGCTGGTCGTGCTGATCGGCTGGCTCTACCTGATGCCGCAGTTCCAGAGCGCCGGGCTGGTGCTGCGGACGATCACGGGCGCGCCCGTCTGGGTCGGCGGGTTGCTGGTGGCGGTGGTCGTGGCGGTCAACGTGCTGTCGGGCGGCATGCGGTCGATCACGTTCGTGCAGGCGTTCCAGTACTGGCTCAAGCTGACGGCGCTGGCGGTGCCGCTGGTGTTCCTGCTGATGGCGTGGAAGGCCGACGGCGCGCCGGGGGTCAGCGCCCAGGACGCGGCCACCTGGCAGGTACCGCTGGCCGGGGGCAAGGAGTACGGGGTGTATTCGACGTACTCGCTGATCCTGGCGACGTTCCTGGGCACCATGGGGCTGCCGCACGTGCTCGTGCGCTTCTACACCAACCCGGACGGGCGGGCCGCGCGCCGTACGACGCTGGTGGTGCTGTCGCTGCTCGGCGCGTTCTATCTGCTGCCCGCCGTGTACGGGTGGCTCGGCCGCCTCTACGCGCCGGACCTGGTGCGCACGGACACGGTCGTCCTGACGCTGCCCGCGCGGATGATCGGCGGGACGCTCGGCGACCTGATGACGGCGCTGGTCACGGCGGGGGCGTTCGCGGCGTTCCTGTCCACCTCCTCGGGGCTGACCGTGTCCGTGGCGGGGGTCATCGCGCAGGACCTGCTCAAGGGCGGGGTGCGCTCGTTCAGGATCGCCACGCTGATGGCGGTGGCCGTGCCGCTGGCCCTGGCGCTCTGGGCCAGGGCGCTGCCCGTGGCGGACGTGGTGGGACTGGCGTTCGCGGTGGCGGCGTCGTCGTTCTGCCCGCTGCTCGTGCTCGGCATCTGGTGGCGCCGGCTCACCACCACCGGGGCGCTGGCCGGGCTGTTCGTGGGCGGTGGGCTGGCCTGCGGCGCGGTGCTGGCCACGATCACCGGCGGGCCGTACGACGGGCTCGCGGGCGCGTTGCTGGCCCAGCCGGCCGCGTGGACGGTGCCGATCGCGTTCGCGGTGATGGTGTCGGTGTCGTTCCTGACCCCGGACCGGGTGCCGCCGGGCGTGGCCAGGACCATGGTACGGCTGCACACCCCGGAGGACCTCGACCTCGACCGCGGCGACTGGCGCCCGCGCTCGTCGTGAACCAAGGCAGGCACGCGTCCTTGATCTTGGTCCGCTGGAAGGTGCGGCTGGTCTCGCCGTCGTGGCAGAAACCGGTCACCGCGCCGCGGACGAACGTCAGGTTTTCGGCGGTGAAGTCGCGCAGGTGCCGCCCAGGGTCTGCAGCGCCTGACTGGCGGTGTGGCAGTCGGCGTCGAGGCCGAGCAGGGCGGGGACGGCGAGCTCGGGCGCCGCCAGCAGGCGTTTCATGAGCTCGGGGAGGAAGCGGCGGCGGCCGGCTCCGGCCTGTGGCGGAGGAGGAGGGGCGGGGACCGGCCGCGGAGGCCGGCCCCCAGATTCTCGCCCGTGCGCGCGGTGGCGGGGCGAGTTCGGATCGGCTGAGACGGACGTCAGTGCGGCGGGGTGGTGTCCGCTAGGGACACGCCGTTCAGCAGGGTGCCGATGGAGGCGGTGGCGACGTCTTCGCTGGGGCGGGACAGGAACACGTTGACGTGGTACTCGCCGGCTTCCTCCTTACCCGTGGGGTCGACGCCCTGCTCGGCCAGGGCACGCAGGGCGAAATCGCGTTCCCCGTCGTCGGCGAACCTCCGCTGCGGGAAGGTGGTGTTCTCCAGTTGTTCCGTGACCAAGCCGTGGCGGGCCAACGTGTCGGCCACCGGGCCGTAGTCCACTGTCCGCAGGCACAGCGCGGCGAACCACGGACGGTGATCGGAGGATGTGCAGTCGAGCAGGCGGTCGATCGACCGGTCGGTGATGTAACCGATGCCGCCCGTGACCGTGATGAGGTCGGCCTCGCTCACCGCCTGTGCCAGCTCGGGTGACGGGTCGTCCTGTTCCATGTTCTCGGCCGCCCCCGCGTCCAGCAGGCCGACCTGTACGGCGTACTCGACGGCGGACGCGGCGGTGTCCACCCCGATCACCCGTGGAGCGGCTCGCCGGCGGCGGGTCTCGTAGAAGGCGCGGTCCTCGTCGGCGAGCTCTTCTGTCGCCAGGCCGGCCACCCGCGCGCCGCCGTAGTGATCGTAGAGGTGGTCCAGCGTGAGATCGCATTTCAGCAGCGCCGCGTTGATGCCGTACGAACAGCACAGGTCCACGACGGTCGGGGTGTCCACGTCGAGTGCGTCGAGGACCTTGCGGAAGACGCGTTGTCCGTGATGGGGGACGGCATAGTCGAGACCGCCGAGGCGGTCGTAGTAGGCACGCGGGTCTGGTCGATCGTAGATGTCGTCGAAGTCAGCCTTCATCAGCTTTCGGTCAGTGGTCTGATCGTCGGCTCGCACACTCTGCCTCTCTGCATGGCATATGCAACAACAGCGGTACAATGATCCATTTAACGTATCACGTCCGATATGTCGCATTAAGAGCAAGCTCAGCCGGTCATGACCCGTTCGTACGCGGCGATCAGGTCGTTCATGGGCAGCACCGGGCCCTGGGGGTCCTTGGCGGCGTCGTCCCACTGGCGCAGGGCGATCGCGTCCGGCGACCAGGGGTGTGCCTCGAAGGCCGCCGCCTCTTCCCGGGACATCGGGCCGCCCTGGGCGCGCAGGGAGCGTACCGACACCGGGCTGAGCGTGTCGTGGTAGGCGGGGTCCACCGTGACCAGGTAGCGCTTGGCGGCCACGTGCTGTTCGATGGCCCAGGCCGAGCGGTCGGTGAGGTGGTCGCGGGCGAAGGCGGCGCCCGCCTGCTCGTGCGGCATTCCGCGATGCGCGGCGGCGACCGGGCGGGCGCGGCCGATGTCGTGGAAGGCGGCGGCGAGGATCAACTCGTCGTCCGCGTCAGCCGCGGCGGCGTGGGCCGCGGTCTGGAGGGCGTGGGTACGCTGGTCGACCACCTCGCCGCCGTAGGGCAGGCCCGCGAGGCCGTCGAACAGATCGCGTAGTTCGTCCCGAGAAAGCATGAAAAATCCTCCTTTGCTGGGTTAAATGCAGCCTGCTTGGGTGACGGACGGGTGTCGGGACCGTGGACGTGCACCGACGGCAGGGCGACGTACGAGTGGGTTCGCCGGGAGTTAACCCCCCGGTTCGTGCATCGTCAGACGCGTCTGACCTGCTCATCACCGTCGGCGACCAGCGTGACGAGCCGGACTTGTTTCCCCGACCCGCTCGGAGACCCACTGTGAAACGTTCCCTGACCGCCCTGGCCATGATCGGCGCGCTCGCGGCGGCGGGCTGTTCCTCCGCCGACGGCAGCAGCGCCGGAGACGCCGGCGTGCTGCGCTTCGCCGCCGTGCCGGCGGAGCAGAACATCGATCCCACGGCCGAGTACAAGGACGTCATCGCCCTGATCGAGAAGAACACCGGCAGGAAGGTGGAGTTCGTCCGCTCGACCGACTACAACGCGGTCATCGAGGGCATGGTGTCCGGCAAGATCGACCTGGCCGAGTTCGGGCCGCTGTCGTACGTGCTCGCCAAGAGCAACGGCGCGAAGATCACGCCGATCGCGTCGATGGTCGAGAAGGGCGGCAAGCCGACGTACCAGAGTTACGGCATCGTCCCCGCGAACAGCTCGATCAGTGACATCAACGGCTTCAAGGGCGCCAAGGTCTGCTTCGTCGACCCCGGCTCCACCTCCGGTTACCTCTTCCCCAGCCAGGGCCTGATCGGCGCGGGCATCGACCCGAAGACGGGGGTCAGCCCCGTCATGGCGGGCGGCCACGACAACTCGGTGCTGTCGGTCGCCTCAGGCAAGTGCGAGGCCGGCTTCGCCGAGAACGCCATGGTCGACCACATCCTCGTCGACAAGGGCAAGCTCAAGGCGGGCCAGGTCAAGATCGTGTGGAAGTCCGCGCCGATCCCCATGTCACCCGTCGCCATGCGCGATGAGCTGCCCGCCGACGTCAAGGCCAAGCTCACCCAGACGTTCACGAAGGACGCGAACAAGGACCGGCTGGTGCAGCTCGGCATCTGTAAGGACACGAACGCATGCGCCGTGACGGCCGACTCGTCGATATGGGGGTTCCAGCAGGTGACGGACGCGACCTTCGACCCCGTACGCCAGGTGTGCACGACCACCCACAACGAGCAGTGCTCGAAGGCATGACGGTCGTCGAGACGCGCGGGCTCGTCAAGACCTTCGGCAGCGTACGCGCCTGCGCCGGCATCGACCTCACCGTGCGCCGCGGCGAGACGGTCGCCCTGCTCGGGCCCTCGGGCTCGGGCAAGTCCACGCTGCTGCGCCACCTCAACGGGCTGACCAGGCCGGACTCCGGCTCGGTCAGCGTGCTCGGGGTGGACGTGGTGTCGGCCAGGGGGACCGCGCTGCGCGCGCTGCGCCGCCGGGTCGGGGTGGTGTTCCAGCAGTTCAACCTGGTGGGACGGCTCACCGTGATGGAGAACGTCCTCAGCGGCGCCCTCGGCCGCGTCCGCGGCCCCCGGTACGGCGTCGTCACCTGGCCGAGGGCCGTACGCTCCGAGGCGTTCGAGCACCTCGACCGGGTGGGCCTGGCCGACCGGGCCTACCAGCGGGCGGGCAGCCTGTCGGGCGGCCAGCAGCAGCGGGTCGCCATCGCGCGGGCCTTGCTGCAGCGGCCAGAACTGGTCCTGGCCGACGAGCCCGTCGCCTCACTCGACCCCGAGACGGCGGCCTCCGTCATGGACCTGCTGGTACGCGTGTGCCGGGAGGACGGGCTGACCATGGTGTGCACCTTGCACCAGATCGAGCTCGCGCTGCAGTGGACGGGCCGCGTCGTCGGCTTGCGGCTGGGCGAGGTCAAGCTGGACGAGCCCACCGATCTGCTCGACGCCGTACGGCTGCGCGGGCTCTACCTGTCCGATCCCGTGACGGTGCCATGACGGCGCGCCTGACGGACGAGCGGCCCGTGGCGCCTGCCGCGAGCCGGTCCTGGCCGGGCCCGCCGCGCGGCGCCAGGCGGGCGGCGGCGTGGGGGTTCCCGATCGTGTTCGCGGCGCTCGGGCTGCTCGCGCTCGACCGGCTCGGCGTCGGTCCAGGCGGGCTGGTCGCCGGGTTCGGCGAGGTCGCCGCGCTGCTGGCCAGGGCCTGGCCGCCCACGCTCGCGGACCCGGCGACGACGTTCGCGCACGTGCTCGACACGCTCTGGATGGCCGTCGCGGGCACCGCGCTCGCGACCCTGCTGGCCGCCGCGCTGGGCGTGCTGGCCGCGGCCACCACGGCGCCGGGCAAGGTCGTCAGATCGGCGGCGCTGGCCGTGATCGTCGCCTGCCGGGCCATCCCCGACGTGGTGTTCGCGGTGTTCTTCGTGGCGGCGATCGGCATCGGACCGCTGCCCGGTGTGCTCGCGCTCGGCCTGCACTCGGTGGGCATGCTGGGCAAGCTGTTCGCCGAGGCGGTCGAGCAGGCCGACGAGGGGGTGCGCGAGGCGGTCGCGGGCACCGGCGCGGGACCCGCGCAGCGGCTGCTCGCCGGTGTGCTGCCGCAGGTGGCGCCCGCCTGGATCGCCGCCATTCTGTACCGGCTGGACATCAACTTCCGCGGCTCGGTCCTGCTCGGCGCGGTTGGCGCGGGCGGGATCGGGCTCGATCTGAAGACCGCGTTCGGGTTCACCGACTACCCGGAGGCCGTCGGGATCGCCCTGGTCACAGTGGCCGTGGTGCTGCTCGTCGAGGCCGTGTCCGTGGCGCTGCGCGGGCAGCTCCTGAGCGGGGGCCGTACCGGTGCCGTTCCTCCCGTGCGGGGGACGCGCGTGCCGTGGATGCGCGGGCGGCTCGCCGTGCACCTGGCCGGATGGGGCGCGCTGGCGCTCGCCGCGGTGGCGTTCTGGCGGGTGGGCGCGAGCCCGGCCGCGCTGGCGGACGCGGCCGCCGGCTCTGTACGGGCGCTCGGCGACTTCTTCCCGCCCGGCTTCGCGCCCGTCGCGGACCTGCTGGGTCCCGGGCTGCTGGAGACGGCCGCGATCGCGCTCGGCGCCACCTTCCTCGGCACGCTGGCCGGCGTGCCGCTCGGTCTGGCCGCCGCGCGGGCCGTCGCCCCGAACAACGGGGTACGGCTGCTCGCCCGCGCCCTCTGCGTGGGCCTGCGATCCATCCCCGACCTGCTGCTCGTGCTGGTGTTCGTGGCCGCGTTCGGGCTGATGGACGGGCCGATCGCGGGCACCCTGGCGCTGGCCGTGTTCACCGCGGCCCTGGTCGCCAAGCTCGTCGCCGACGACGCGGAGGAGCTGCGCCCAGGGCCGCGCGAGGCGGTGCTGTCCGCAGGGGCGGGCCGCGTACAGGAGCTGACCGTCGCCGTGCTCGGCCAGCTCACGCCGCGCCTTGTGGCGACCACCCTGTACGCGCTCGACGTCAACCTGCGCGCCTTCTTCATCCTCGGCATCGTCGGGGCCGGCGAGCTCGGCTACGCGCTGAGCCAGCACATCAGGGCGCTCGGCTACGACGTGGTCACCGCGATCGTGTTGCCGGTGTTCGTGCTGGTCCTGGTCGTGGAGGCGATCTCGGCCCGGCTCAGATCCGTCCTTCGCTGATGGCCTCCACGCTCGTGCGGCGTCGCCCGCCGTTCACCCGCCGGTCAGAAACGCCGCAGAGGCTGCTTGTCATGACAAGCACGCAGCGCTACCTGGAGATGGCCGACATCCTGGAGGCGGAGCTGGCCCACGTGCCCGTGGGCGCGCAGGTGCCGAGTGAGCACGTGCTGGCCGACCGCTTCCACGTCAGCAGGCCCGCCGCCCGCGCGGCCCTGCAGGAGCTGGAGCGGCGGCTGCTGGTACGCCGCGTCCAGGGCGTCGGCACCTTCAGACGCGGGCGCGTGGAGTACATCATCTCCGCCCACATCTCCCCGTCGTTCAGCGAGACCGTCCGCCTGGCGGGCGCCGAGCCAGGCGCGCGTCTGATCAGCTGCGGCGTCCGGCGCGCGGTCGAGCAGGAACGCGCCAGGCTCGGCCTGGCCACCGGCGCGGCCGTGTGGACGGTCGAGCGCGTGTTCAGCGTGAACCGCGAGGTCGCCGCGTACGCCACCAGTGTCCTGCCCCGGCGACCCCTGCTGAACCTGGACAGGGAGCTGGGCGACGAGGTCTCCCTGCACCGCGTCCTGCGGCGCCGCTACGGCCTCACCGTCGTCCGCTCCCGCTACCGGATCTGCCTCGACGTGCCGCCGCCCGGCATCGCCGAGCACCTGACCGGCGGTAGCAGAGGCCCCGTCTGGCTGGCCGAGAGCGTGAACAGGGCCGTGGGCGGGCCGTGCGTCGAGTACGCGCGGACGTACCTGCGGCCGGACGTCCTCGACGTCACCTTCGAGATCGAAGAGGAAACACCTTGATCGACACGATGACCAGGGAGGAACGCGCCGAGTTGCTCGCCGCCGCCACTCCCGACGAACTGCTGGCCCTCACCGAGCGCCTGCTGGGAGCCGGCGACCTCGGCGAGCCGACCGTGCTTCATCCGCCGGAGGTCGGCATGGTGATGCTCACCGTGCGTGAACCGGTGGCCGAGGAACGGTTCCACCTCGGGGAGGTGCTGGTCACCTCGTGCACCGTCGAGGTGGCAGGGGCCGCCGGGTGGAGCATGCGGGGCGGCGACGACCGCGTGGCCACGCTCGCCGCCGCACTCCTGGACGCCGCCGTGGCCGCCGGGCTGCCGGCCGCCGGGGACGTACACGCGTTGTGCGCGGCCGTGGCCGAACGGCGGGCCCGCGAGGACGCCGCCGAATGGGCCGAGGTTTCCACCACCAGGGTCGCCTTCGAGGAGCTCACATGACCATGACCGCGGTACACGGGATCGGCGCGCACGTCCGGGCGGTGACGCCCACGGCGGCGCGGGCCCAGGCGGATTTCCGGGTCCTGCTCGACGTGCTGTCCCGCCCGGGGACGCTCGGCGCCGTCGGGCGCGGGGACGGCCCGGCGGCGATCGCCGTGGCCGCCGGGCTGGCCGACGTCGAGGTGCCCACGTCGGTGCTGACCGGTCCCGGCGACGAGCACTGGGCGAACGCCCTGCACCTGGCGACCTCGGCGCCGCCCGCGCCGCTGGAGACGGCCCGCATGGTGGTCGCGCTCCGCCCGCCGTCACCCGCCGAGATCGCCGGGCTGACCCGCGGCGACGCCCTGCATCCCGAGCACGGCACCCGCCTGATCGCCGCCGTCACGACCCTGGAGCCGCCGGACACGCCGGGGGCCGGCGTCGTGCTCGGTCTCAGCGGACCCGGTGTGCCGGGCGCGCGGCGGATCCGGGTCACGGGCCTGCCCGGCGCGGTGTTCGCCGCCCTCGCCGAGGCGAACGCCGCCTTCCCGGCCGGTGTCGACACCTTCCTCGTCGCTCAGGACGGGACCGTCGCCGGGCTGCCCCGCAGCACCCGCATCGAGATAGAGGACACCGGCAACCTCATGAACGGAGAGCACTGAATGGGGTACTCAGGTGCCAGCGGCGGCCACGAGGCCATCCTGGCCGCCGAGCAGCTCGTCGAACGCCACCGGTACGGCGGCTCCAGCGCCTGGCTCGGCATCGACCAGATCACCGGGCGGCTCAGGCTGGCCGTGGACCGGATCATGGGGGAGGGCGGCCTGTGGGCCCCCGAGCTGGCGGCCAGGGCGCTGCGCCAGTCGGAGGGTGACGTGCAGGAGGCGGCCCAGCTCATCAGGGCGCACCGCTCGACGCTGCCGCGGGTCGCGTACTCCGAGCCGGTCCACGCCGACGAGCTGCGGATCTCACGCCGGATCTCGCCCGCCTTCCGTAACCCGCCGGGCAGCCAGTTGCTCGGCCGCACGCTCGACTACGTGGGCCGGCTGCTCGACCTCATGCCGGAGGAGCAGGCCAAGGCCCGCCTCCACCAGCCCGCCCCGTCCCACGGCCACGGGCCCGAGCACGGGCACTCCGCGCAGGGGCACGAGCATCCGCAAGGCCCTGGAAGCGATTCCGGGCAGGTCGACGGGCATGATCCGCGGCGTCCGCCGCGCCTGCTCGGCCTGCTTCGTTCGATGGGCATGCTGGCCGACAGGGTCACGGACGGCGACGCGGAGCCGTACGACATCACGCGCTCACCCGTACGCCCGGGAGTGCCCAGGTCGGCGCGGCTGACCGCGATGGCGCGCGCCGAGACCGGCGCCCTGGTGCATCTGTGGTATTCGCACACGTTCCAGCCGGGCAGGCACAACCACGAGTTCCCCGGCGAGGTACGCCACGGGACGCTCCCCATGCGGGTCCTTCACCCGCTCACCGGCCGGCCGGTCACCGTGGCCGAGGTCAGGGTCACCGAGGTGGAGACCATCGACGACCTCGACCGCGCGGAGGAGGACCGCAGCCGGCTCGACCTCGGCTACGGCATGTGCTTCGGCCACAACGAGCGCAAGGCGATCGCCATGGCGGGCCTCGACCTGCTGGTGCACCGTGACGGCGGCCGTACGAGCCTGGAGCAGGAGGTCCTGCTGACCCTGGACGGCATCGAGGCGTCCGGCTTCCTCGAGCACCTCAAACTGCCCCACTACGTCGACTTCCGGTCGGTGCTCGACCGCAAGCGGGCGGTACGCGCCGCCATGGAGGAGGCGGTGACCCGATGAAGACGGTGCGGGAACTGGCCGGTGACGGCGGCCCCAGGGGCATCTTCGACGAGCTGTCCAAGCGCGAGGTGCGCCGCGCGGCGCTCACCGCGGTGGCCGTGCCCGGTTACCAGGTGCCGTTCGGGTCGCGCGAGATGCCGGTCGCCCGCGGCTGGGGCTCAGGCGGGCTGCAGGTGACGCTGGCGCTCGTCGGCCCAGAGGACCGGCTGAAGGTGATCGACCAAGGCGAGGACGGCGGCGTGAACGCCTCCAACCTGCGCCGCCTGGTCGTCGGCCACGTCGGCTGTGAGGAGGAGACCGACACCCGCCTGGCGAGCCTGATCCAGTCCAGGCACCGCATCCCCGAGACGCCGCTGCGCGCCGACCAGACCCTCGTGCTCCAGGTCCCGGTGCCCGAGCCGCTGCGCGCGGTCGAGCACGACGTACGCGAGCAGCGCAGGATGCACGCCGAGGCCGACTACTCGCGCATGTGGGTCGGCCTGTACGAGGACGTCGTACGCAACGGCGTCGTCACCAAGACCGCCGGCTACCCCTGCGTGGTCGACGGCCGGTACCTGATCTCGCCCACGCCGATCCCCAGGTTCGACGTGCCCAAGCTGGACCGGGCCGAGCATCTGACGCTCTTCGGGGCGGGACGGGAGAAGCGGATCTACGCGGTGCCGCCGCACACGAAGGTGGAGCCGCTGGTGTTCGAGGACATCCCGTTCGAGGTCGAGCACACGCCGGGTGCGGCCTGCCGCCACTGCGGCGCGGAGGGGTCGTACCTGGTGGAGGTGCCGGCCGTGGACGGTTCCGTGACGTGGGTGTGCAGCGACACGGACTATTGCACGCGTAACAGGGGGAATCGATGAGCTGGGCGTTGAAGGTGGACGGGCTCGGCAGGGTCTACGGCGAGCAGGGACCGCGGTCACTGCCCGGCACCGGCCCCGAGCACGGCACCTCGGTCTCGCCCGCGACCGGGGCGGTGGTGGCCGCCTGGGACGTCGGCTTCGAGGTGGAGCCCGGCGAGGCGCTGGGCATCGTCGGCGAATCCGGGTCCGGCAAGTCGACGGTCATGCGCTGCGTGGCCGGCGACGAGCGGCCCAGCCACGGCAGCGCCTACCTGCGCGGGTACGAGGACGGCAGGACCGACGTGCTGGCGCTCGACGACAGCGCGCGCCGGCGGCTGCGGATCGACCGGGTGTCCGTGGTCTACCAGGACCCTGCCTCCGGGCTCGACCTGGACACCAGCGCGGGCGGCAACATCGCCGAGCGGCTCACCGCCGCCGGTGGCAGGCACTTCGGCCGCATCCGCGACCGGGCCGCCGAACTGCTGGAGCTGACCGAGGTGCCCCTGTCCCGCATGGACGATCCGGTACGCACGTTCTCCGGCGGCATGCGGCAACGCGTCCAGATCGCCAAGGCGCTGGCCAACCGCCCGCCCGTGCTGCTGCTCGACGAGCCGACCACGGGCCTGGACGCCTCGGTCGCGGCCGGCGTGCTCGACCTGCTCAGGAACCTGCTCGAACGACTCGGCGTCGCCGCCGTGGTCGTCTCCCACGACTTCGGCGTCATCGAGATGCTGACCAGGAGGGTGATGGTGATGCAACACGGCCGCGTCGTCGAGACCGGCCTGACCGACCAGCTGCTCGAGGACCCGCAGCACCCCTACAGCCAGCGACTGGTAGCGGCGGCGCGCGGATGAACGTTCTGGAGATCAGGGGACTGGTCAAGTCGTTCACCCTGCACACGATCGACGGCCGTACGGTGGGCGCGCTGCACGGCGTCGACCTCGACGTGGCCGCCGGCGAGCACGTCGCCCTCGCCGGCTCGTCGGGCGCGGGCAAGTCGTCGCTGCTGCGGTGCGTCCACCGCACGTACGTCCCGACGTCCGGCCGCATCCTGCTGCGCACCTCGTCAGGGTCGCGGGTGGACCTCGCCGCGCTGCCCGACGCCCAGGTCGCCGACCTGCGGGGCAGGGAGCTCGGGTACGTCTCGCAGTTCCTGCGGGCCGAGCCGCGCCGGGCCGTACTCGACATCGTGGCGCGCGCCGGCGTGGCCAGGGGCCTGGATCCCGGCGCGGCCCGCGACGCGGCGGCCGCCGCGCTGCGCAGGCTCGGCATCGACGAACGCCTGTGGGCCATGCACGCGACCGTCCTGTCCGGTGGCCAGAAGCAGCGCGTGAACCTCGCCGCCGGCACCATCTCACCTCCCCGGCTGCTGCTGCTCGACGAGCCGGTGTCGGCGCTGGACCCGGTCAACAGGGAGGCCGTGCTGTCCATGATCGCCGACCTGACGGAGGCCGGCGTGGCCGTGCTGTCCGTCTTCCACGACCTCGACGCCATCGAACGGCTGGCCACCCGGGTCGTGGTGCTGCGGGACGGCAGAGTCGCCGCCGACGGGCCGCCCGCCGCCGTACTGCGTGATTCCGAACTGAACCTGGAGGTGGCCCGATGAGTGTGCCAGTGAGTGTGCCGGTGAGGGTGCTCGCCCATGCCAAGGCCGTACTGCCTGATCGTGTCATCGACGACGCGCTCGTCGTGATCGAGCACGGCCTGATCACCCACGTGGGGCCCGTCCGGCCCGGCTCCGTGCCCGCCGAGGCGGTCGACCTGCGGGGCGCGCTGCTGCTGCCCGGCATCGTCGACACCCACTCCGACGGGCTGGAGACCGAGCTGCGGCCCCGGCCCGGGGCGGAGTTCGAGGTCGGGTTCGGGGTGTCGAGCTTCGAGGGGCGGGTGCGGGCGGCCGGCGTGACCACCGTGTTCCACGGGGTCGCCTTCGAGTCGCACAACCGCAAGGGGCGTACCGTCGATCGGGCGCGCAGCCTGGACGCCGCGATCCGCGAGCGCGCCGCCTCGGGGCACGCGCTGGTGGACCACCGCGTCCTCTACCGGCTCGACGCCCGCGACCCCGACGGCCTGACGGCCCTCGACTCCTGCCTGTCCGGTACGCCCACGCCGCCGCCCCTGGTCTCGTTCGAGGACCACACGCCCGGCCAGGGGCAGTACCGCGACTCGGCCATGTACCGGCGCTGGCTGGAGGGGACCGAGGGCCTGTCCACCGAGGAGGCTCAGCGCCGGGTGGAGACCCTGGTCGCCGAGCGGGACACGCGCATCGGGCACCGGGAGATCGCGCTCGGGCGGCTGGCCGAACTGGCCGCACTCGGGCGGGCCCGGCTGCTCGCGCACGACCCGGTGACCGCCGGGGAGATCGACGTGGCGCTGGCCAACGGGGTGTCCGTGGCCGAGTTCCCCACCACCCAGGAGGCGGCGCGGGCGGCTCGCGAGCGCGGGCTCCGGGTGGTGGCCGGCGCCCCGAACGTCCTGCGCGGCGGCTCCCACTCGGGCAACGTGGCGGCGGCCGACCTGGTGGCGGCGGGGCTGGTGGACGGGCTCTCCAGCGACTACCTGCCCTCCGCGCCGCTGGCGGCGGCGCTGCTGCTGGCCGATCGCGGCGTCCTCCCGCTGCCGCGCGCGGTCGCCCTGGTCACCTCGGGGCCCGCGGCGGTCGCGGGGCTGAGTGACCGGGGCGAGCTGGTCGCCGGGCAGCGGGGTGACCTGGCCGTGGTGACCGTGGACCGGGGGTGGCCGACCGTGCGGATGACCGTCACGGCCGGTGACCAGGCACTGCTCGCCGGGGTAGGCAACCGATGAGAACACCACACGGAGAGGGGCCCGGCATGCCGGTTGACCGCGGAAACGACCCCATGGCACCCGGCCCCGCGCCTGCCGAGCCGGGCGACCGCGGAAACGGCCCGGCTGGTGCCGGCTTCGCGCCAGCCCGAGGAGGCGGGCTGCCGGAGCCGGGCGGGCGTGGGT
>NZ_JADOGI010000002.1 GCF_015645445.1 Nonomuraea cypriaca
CCCTGACCGCGCGTCCCGACTGCCCGTCCCGACTGCCCGCCCTGGCTGCCCGCCCTGACCGCGCGTCCCGACGGCGCCCTGACGGCGGGCTGACCTGCCCACAGCTCGCCGGGGGACCGTTGCCAACTCGGCGTTATTCTGTATACAGTTTTCAGCCATGCACTCCGTAGTGGTGGTGGGCGCCTCGCTCGCCGGGCTCCGTACCGTCGAGGCGCTGCGCCGCGAGGGCTACGCCGGTCGGATCGACGTGATCGGCGCGGAGACCCACCTGCCGTACGACCGCCCGCCCCTGTCGAAGGGCGTGCTCACGGGGACGGCCGAGCCCGCGGCGGTGGCGCTGCGGCAGCAGCCCGGCCTCGCGGCCGACTGGCACCTCGGCGAGCGCGCCGTCGCCCTGGACGCCGCGGGCCGCGAGGTCGTGCTGGCGAGCGGGCGACGGGTCCCCTACGACGGCCTGGTCGTCGCCACCGGGGCCACGGCCCGCCGCATCCCCTCGATCCCGCATCACCTCGACGGCGTCCTCACGCTGCGCACCCTGGACGACGCGGTCGCCCTGCGGAGCGCGCTGGCCGGCCGCCCGTCCGTCGTGATCCTGGGCGGCGGCTTCATCGGCACCGAGGTGGCGTCGAGCTGCCGGACGCTCGGCCTCGACGTCACCCTGGTCACCCCCGACCCCGTGCTCGCCCGCGCCCTGGGCCCGCTGTCCGCCGGCGCGGCGGCGCGCGCCGCCGACCACGGTGTCAGGATCCTGCATCCCGCCACCGTCGAGGAGGTGCGCGGTGGCCGGCGAGTGGCGGAGGTCGTCCTCGCCGACGGCCGCGTGCTGCCGGCCGACGTGCTGGTCGTGGCGGTGGGCGCCGCCCCGGAGACCGGTTGGCTGCGGGGCTCAGGCGCCCGCCTCGACGACGGGGTGGTCTGCGACGCCGGGCTGGGCGTCGCGGGCCTGCCCGGGGTGGTCGCCGCCGGCGACGTGGTCCGCTGGCCC
The DNA here is from genome assembly GCF_015645445.1 of Nonomuraea cypriaca. Classification (GTDB taxonomy): domain Bacteria; phylum Actinomycetota; class Actinomycetes; order Streptosporangiales; family Streptosporangiaceae; genus Nonomuraea; species Nonomuraea cypriaca. The sequence goes on from NZ_JADOGI010000002.1 coordinate 986, forward strand.
CACCCGATGCTCGGCGGCGAATTGCTGCGGCTGGAGCACTGGACGAACGCCGCGGAGCAGGCGGCGACCGCGGCGCGGCGGCTGCTGCACGGCCCGGCCGCCGCGCCGTGCAGCCCGATCCCGTCGTTCTGGAGCGACCAGTTCGGCATCCGGCTCCAGGGCGTCGGCCTCCCGGCCCTCGCCGACGAGACGCGGCTGGTCGAGGGCGACCCGGCGAGCGGCCGCTTCGTGGCCGAATACCGCCGCGCGGGCGCACTGGTCGGCGCGGTGACCGGCGGCACGGCCCGTGCGCTGCTGCCCTATCGGCGCCTCCTCACGACCCCTCAGCAGCCGGCCGCGGCCCGGTGACCGGCAAAAGCACCTTGGAGCAGCAAGTTGACTGACACACACCAGAAACCACGAGTGCGGGCGATAGATATGGAAACTCCCTCGGAGACCGCTGAGCGGCTCCACAAGACGGTGCTGCCGGAGGAAGGCCTCATCCCGGCGTACGTGCACACCGACCCCGACGTCTACCGGCTGGAGCTGCAGCGGCTGTTCGGCCGTGCCTGGCTCTTCGTGGCGCACGAGTCGGAGATCCCCAAGCCGGGCGACTTCGTGGTCCGCGACATGGGCGAGGCCAACGTGATCGTCTCCCGGGGCGACGACGGCAAGGTGCGGGTCTTCCTCAACTCGTGCCGGCACCGCGGCATGAAGCTGGCCTGCGAGGACCTGGGCAACGGCCCGTCGTGGCGCTGCGCGTACCACGGCTTCACCTTCCGCAACGACGGCTCGTTCCTCGGCGCGCCGTACCAGCGCTTCGCCTACTCAGAAGGGCTGGACCGTGAGTCGCTGCGGCTCGTGGAGGCCCGCAGCGACGCCTACGGCGGGCTGATCTTCGCCACCTGGAACCGCGCGGCCGAGCCGCTCGCCGACTTCCTCGGCGCCATGACCTGGTATCTCGACATCTTGGTCGGCCGGGCCGAGTTCGAAGTCGTCGGCACGCCGCAGCGCTGGATCGTGCCAACGGCCTGGAAGCTGCCCGCCGAGAACTTCGCCTCCGACGCCTACCACACCGCCACCACGCATGCCTTCCTCGCCAAGCTCGGCCTGGTCAGCGGGGTCGACTTCGGCCGGCTCGGCTACCACGTCGACGCCGGCAACGGCCACGGGCTGGGCATCGGGGTGCAGGACGACGGGCCGTGGTATCCACCCGAGCTGCGCCAGGAATATGAGCGCAACCTGTCGCCCGACCAGCTCGCCCTGCTCGACCGGATCAAGAACTTCCACGGCAACGTCTTCCCCAACCTGTCGTTCCTCATCCCCAACGTCATCGAGTTCGGCGGGCGCCGGGTCACCGGCATGACGCTGCGGCAGTGGCAGCCGATCGGGCCCGACAGCATCCAGGCGTGGTCGTGGCACCTCGTCGAGAAGGGGGCGCCCGAGTGGTGGAAGGAGCTGGGGCGCAAGGCGTACATCCAGACCTTCGGCACCTCCGGGATGCTGGAGCAGGACGACACGGAGAACTGGGAGGCGCAGACGCGCAACTCCCAGATCGCCCTGACGCTCGACGAGCCCGTGATGCTGCACTACGGCATGGGCATCGGGCGCGAGCCGATGCGCGACTTCCCGGGCCTCGGGACCGTCTACGACGGCAAGTTCAACGAAGCCGCGGCCCGGTCGTTCTACCGCCGCTGGCTCGACCTGGTGGCAGGTGAGACGCGATGACCGTGACGATCGACCCCGGCCTGCTGGCCGGCTTCACGCCCGCCGCGCGGGTGCCGCTGGAGCTGCGGATCGCGGTCCAGGACTTCCTGGTGGACGAGGCCGAGCTGCTCGACTCCCGGCGTTTCGACGAGTGGCTGGAGCAGTTCACCGACGACACCGAATACCGCGTGCCCGTGCGGATCACCCGGCGGCTGGGCAACCCCGACGTGGTGGACGACATCTTCCACTTCGACGAGAACAAGACCAGCCTCGGCCTGCGTGTCCGCCGGCTGGGCACCAACGTCGCCTGGGCCGAGGACCCGCCCTCCTTCACCAGGCGGTTCGTCACCAACGTCAAGGTCGTCTGGGGCGAGAGCGTGGAGGAGTTCGCCGCACGCAGCTACCTGCTCCTCTACCGCAGCCGTGGCGACCGCGGCACGCACGACCTGCTGTCCGGGGAGCGTCAGGACCTCCTGCGGCTGGAGGGCGGCCGGCTCCGGATCGCCCGCCGCCGCGTGGTCCTCGACCAGGCCACCCTCGGCACCAAGAACCTGGCGATCTTCCTCTGAGCGCCGATCCGGAAGGAACCCTTTGATGCGCGTCATTCTCGACACCCAGAACTGCCAGGCGTACGGCAACTGCATGCTGACCGCGCCCGACGTCTTCGACCTGGACGAGGAGGCCGGGACCGCGATCATCCTGCGGGAGCGGCCGCCCGCGGAGCTGCGGGCCGCCGTGGAGGAGGCCGTGCGCAGCTGCCCGGTCCAGGCCCTCACCCTCGAGGACTGACCGTCCGCGCCGTGCTCAGCCGGCGTCCACGCGGCGGTCAGCCGACATCCGTGCCGTGCTCAGCCGGCATCCGTGCCGTGCTCAGCCGGCATCCGTGCCGTGCTCAGCCGGTGGCCGTGCGGCGGCCGGGGGCCCATAGGCGGTCGGCGTCGCCGGCGGCGAGCCGGCCTCGGTAGACGTCTATCTTGTGGTCGATGAGCTTGAGGTTTTCCTGTACCTCAGCGAGCTTGGCGGCCACGTCGGCGCTGTGGGCCTCCAGGAGGGCGAGTCGCTCCTCTTCGTTGCCGTGCCCGGCGGCCACGAGCTCGGCGTAGCGCCGGATGGTCCTGATGGGCATGCCGGTGGCCCGCAGCCTGGTGCAGACGGTGATCCAGTCCAGGTCGAGCTGGTGGTAGCGGCGCCGCCCGCCGGCGGTGCGGTCGACGGGGGTGACGACCAGGCCGGCGCGTTCGTAATAGCGCAGGGTGTGGGCGCTGACGCCGGTGCGGTGGGCGGCCTCGGCGATGCTAGGCCCGCCTGGGGGTCGGAGCGCGCCGGCCGCGGTTTGACTTCGAGCATGCTCTAAATCCTAGCGTCGTGGGTCATGAGTTCTTCAACGCCGCTCCAGGCCACGGCCGGCGAGCTCAGCAGGCGCCGGCGGCTTCTGGTGCTCGCCATCTGCTGCGCCAGCATGATCGTCGTGGTCATGGACATCTCCATCGTCAACGTCGCGCTGCCGGCGATTCGCGGCGACCTCGGCGCCTCGGTGTCCGGCCTGCAGTGGACGGTCGACGCGTACACGCTGGTGCTGGCCGGTTTCCTGGTGCTGGCCGGGTCCACCGCCGACCGGGTCGGACGCCGGCGCGTCTTCCAGGTGGGCCTCGCCGTCTTCGGGCTCGGCTCGCTGCTGTGCGGCCTCGCGCCGGGCGTCGGCTGGCTGATCGCGGCGCGTGCGCTGCAGGCCGTCGGCGGCACGATGCTCAACCCGGTGGCGATGGCGATCGTCGCCACCACGTTCCCCGACCCGGCCGAGCGGGCCAGGGCCATCGGCGTGTTCGGCTCGATGTCCGGCCTGTCGCTGGCGCTGGGCCCTATCCTCGGCGGCGCCCTGGTCGACGGCTTCGGCTGGCACTTCATCTTCTGGATCAATGTGCCGATCGCGGCCGCCGCGATCGTGTTCACCGCGCTGTTCGTGCCCGAGTCCCGTGCCGTGCGGGCGCGGCGGTTCGACCCGGTGGGCCAGTGCCTGATGATCGTGATGCTGAGCGGCGTCGTCTACGCGGTCATCGAGTCCGGCGGGTCGGGCTGGACCTCGCCGGTGGTCCTCGGCTCGCTCGCCGTCGCCGTGCTCGGCGCGCTGGGCATCCTCGGTTACGAGCCACGCCGCGCCGACCCGCTGCTCGAGCTGCGCCTCTTTCGCAGCGTGCCGTTCAGTTCGGCGATCCTGACGGCGCTCTTCGCCCTGTGCGGGTTCAGCGCGTTCCTGTTCGTGACAACCCAATACCTCCAGGACGTACGCGGCATGTCCGCGCTCACGGCCGGTCTGTGCCTGCTCCCTGTCGGGGTGCTGATCGTGGTGCTCTCCCCGCTGACCGGCCGGCTGGTCGGCGCGCGCGGTCCCAGGCTGCCGCTGGTGGTCGCCGGGGCCGCGCTGGCACTGGGCGGCGGCGCGTCTCTCTGGCTCGGCCCGGCCACCCCGCTACCGTACGTGCTCGCGATCTACCTGCTGTTCGGCGTCTTCCTGGGCACCGTCAACCCGCCGATCACCAACACGGCGGTCTCCGGAATGCCCCGTTCGATGGCCGGTTTGGCCACCTCGCTGTCCTCCGCCGGCCGGCAGACCGGCACCACGCTGGGCGTCGCGATCTCCGGGACGATCGTGGGATCGGCCCTGGCCCGCGGCGGGACGGCGTTCACCGACGCGGAACACGGCGTGTGGTGGCTGGTGCTCGGGCTCGGCGTCGGCATCCTGGTCCTGGGACTGGCCAGCACCGGGCGCCGGGCCCTGGACACCGCCACGCGGGCTGCGGCCTCGTTCGCGGGCGGCCCATCGGGCCGCGACCACCTCGTCTGAGGCGTCCGGCAGGGCCTGTGGCGCCCCCCGCAGGGCGTGAGGCGCCCGGCAGAGCCGCACATGGGCAGGAGGACCTCGTCGTCTGAGGTCGGTCAGAGCCTCACCATGGGGAGGAAGACCTCGTCGACCAGTTCGGTGAGGGTCTCCTCGGAGATGCTCGCGTCCGGGTTCATCAGATATTCCTGGCGCAGGAGGAGGACAGGCACGGTCGCCACGCGGGGCCTCAGCGCGGCGGGCCTGGCCTCGCCGCGCGCCACCGCCCTGCCCAGGCAACCTGCCGTACCTCGGGGAGGTGCTGGCCACGCACAGAAGTCAGTTCCTCGGCGAGAGCCCGATCCCGGAGGACGGCGTGCTCGCGAGCCGGGCCCAGCCCGCCGTCACCGCACTCTACGAGCGCCGCCGCGAGCTGCCGGAGAGCCTGCGGATGTTCCTCGGCGACTGCCCTCCCGGCCTGGAGATCAGACGGTTCAGGATGGCAGGGCGCGACATCGTGACGCTCGTCCCGGACGTGGTCCTGCCCGTCGCGGTCTACTACGCCTGTCGCTGGTCCGGCATGGACGAGGAGACCTCGCTGTCGCCGGCCGCGGCGGCCGCCCTCGTCCGCGTGCTGATGGCCGCCGCCGTCGAGCGCCGGTTCAACGGCCTGGCCGCGCTGGTCTGCGCCGGCTTCGCGATCGGCCTGCTGCTGGCCCTCCTCACCGGCCACCCGCGTTATATCCCTGGGTGACGACGGCGCGGAGCTGCGTCCGCTCGAGCCGTGGCAGGCCGCCACGTTCCTGGAGCACATGGACCGGGGCCGGGAGTTCATCGGGTGGCACATCGCGCTGCCGGACAAGGTCACGGATCTGGAGCCGAGCCGCTCCTACCTCCAGGCGTACGCCGACCAGGCCGCGGCCGACACCGCGCGGATCTACGGCATCTGGGCGGACGGCAAGCTGGTCGGCGGGGTCCTCTTCCGTACGATGGACGTCGAGCGGGGCACCGCCGAGGTGGGTTGCTGGCTGGAGCCGTCGGCGGTGGGCAAGGGGCTAGTGACCGGGGCCGCCCGGATGATCATCGACTGGGCCGTCGAGCAGCGCGGCATCCACCGCGTGGAGTGGGTGGTCTCGTCCGGCAATGAGGCGAGCATCGCCGTGGCCCGGCGACTCGGGATGACCAGAGACGGCGTTCTGCGGGAGAGCTACCCCTATCGGGGAAAGCGGCTCGACATGGAGATCTGGTCGGTGCTCGCGCCGGAATGGCGCACGGCCCGGCAGGAGGTCTGAAACACCGCCTGCGCGGGTCCGCGTCCGCCCGATCCCAGCGAACCGCGGGCCTGGATCAACGCCGGGCGGGGACGCGTTCGCACGCGGGGACGTCGCCCAGGCGGACCTTCACCGTCTCCCCGCCGGGCAGAGCCAGGACAACCAGGTCGCCCTCCACGTGTACGCCCGGCGGGGGCGGCTCCTGTCCGGTCCTCGCGAGCCGCACGAGACTGACGTAGATCGCGGTGCCTCCGGGATGGGCGTCGGCGATGACGTACGGCGTCGCCGAGTGCGTGCCGAAGGCGTTGGCGCCCTGCGCCGTCGCCAGCCCCGAGCCGGTGTAGCCGTGCAGGCCGCGCACGGCGCTGCTCAGCCCGTCCGGCCGCAGGGCCAGCGCCACACCGTCCCCGTCCCCCAGATCGAGCGGGGCGCCCGCGGCCAGGGAGTGGCCGCCGTCGCGCACCTGGCACCCGGCGGGGGCCGTGACCCGGTGGATCCTGATCTCCGATGCTCCGTGGACCACGGAGGCGGTCACCACCCGGACGGGACCGTCCCGGTAGGCCGAGGCGGCGAACCGGTCGGAGACGGCCAGCGGTTCGATGCGCCGCCTGAGCGAGGACGTCCCGTCTGGCGCGATGACGGCCAGGTGGTTGTCCACGCCCTGCGCCTTCTCGCCGAGCTCGGGTCCGGTGTGGCTGGTGTAGGCGAACCTGAGGTAGTGGGGGTCGGGCGGGCCGTCCTGGTCCTGGACGCGGTCGCGGTCGCTGCCGTGGTTGACCAGCCGTACGACGCCGTCGGCGCGCGTGGCGTGCAGCAGCCAGCCGGGCGCCGGCATCGCCACGGCGTGGTCGGCCAGATCGACGGGTGCCGCCTCCTCGGGGTCCGTCCAGGCCGGGTGCCCGGGAGGCAGGAGCAGGCCGAGGAACGCCTTGCTCGCCCAGTACGGCGACGCCGGACCCGAATAGTCCTGCGCGATGGGCCGGAACGGGTCGTACCAGCCGAGGGTGAGCAGCCCGTGCTCGTCCGGCACGCCCCGCTCCGCGAAGTGGCGCAGCACACCACTGGCGATGCGCCGGGTCCGGCCGGGCGGCAGGGGAGAGGCGCCGGTCAGCGCGCCCAGCCACAGCGGCGCCACCGTGGCGAACCGGTAGGTCAGCGACCGCCCCTGGTGGATCGGGCCGCCGTCGGCGGCGAAGAAGTGCTGGTACTGCTCCAGGAAGCGGCGCAGCCGGGCCGCGTACAGCTCCTGGCGGGCGGTGTCGCCGGCCATCCGCGCCCACAGCGACGGGTACAGGTGCAGCGCCCATCCGCCGTAGTAGTCGAAGTTCTTGCCCTGGCCGTCGGAATACCAGCCGTCGCCGGCGTACCAGTCCTCGATCCGCTCCAGTCCGCCGGTGATCTCGCCCGGTTCGTACGGCCCGCCCACCTCGGCCAGGAACTGCTCGACGATCACCCGGAACAGCACCCAGTTGTTGTCCGGCGTGCGCTTCCCGACGAAGTCCGCCAGCCAGTCCACCACCCGCTCCCGCTGGGCCGCCGACAGCCGGTCGAACAGCCATGGGCGGGTCTCGTGCAGCGCCAGCGCCACCGAGGCCGCCTCGACGAGCTGCTGGGACATGTCGGTCAGCGCGGGCCAGGCGTAGGGATGCGCCGGATCGGTCCCGGCGGTCAGACCACCGGCGTACCGCTCGATCAGCGCGGGCGGCACGTCGCCACCCGCGCCGGCGATCCTGAACGCGGCCAGCAGGAACGTACGGGCGAAGCCTTCGAGACCGTCGCTCACCGGCCCCGACCGGCTCGCCCCGCCGGGCAGGCGGAACTGGGCGAACCCGTCCGTCGCGTACGGCACCACGGACGCCAGCAGGTGATCCGCCACGGCCTCCCAGTGCGTCCGGGTCCAGCCGGTGTGGCCGGACAGTCGTTCGTCGGGCGAGGGGAGGCGCAGCGGCATGACAAAGGACTCCTGGAAGGGTCGCGGGGCTCGGAGGCAGGTGTGTACAGCTGTTTAACCGTTTACTCGGCAATGATCGCAGCATGACATGGTTTAACTGTCAAGAGATATCCCTCTGAGTGGATACGTTTCCACGAAAAGTCCGCTCTGGTACGGCCCCCGGCGGGCTCAGGCTCGCCGGTGTCGATATGGGGATCCGCCGTTCGTGTGAAAGGTGACAGTTCACGACACACGAGGAGGCTTGTCATGCCACAGGTCTTGCTGTCCGATCTCGTCATCGGCGAGTCGCCGCGTCGTGGACGGGCGCGGCAACGTCTACGTCAACGGCGCGGACTTCGACTTCACGGCCTTCCTGGACAAGCTCGACGACTACGCCGACGACGTCCCCTGGCGGGAGCGTGCGGGCTTCGTGCCCGGCTACATCGCGCTGATCACGCCGGACGGGGTGGTGCGTGAGGTGGCCGGCGGCATCGAGTTCCCCAACGACATCCCGCCACGAAGAATTTTCCAGCAGTCCTGTCGGCGCCATGGGTCCCCTACAGGCCGTGCGAGGGAAATTGCTAGCGTGAGAAGAAGCCGACATCAGCGATCACAACCGGGAATGGGGGATTCCCGGGCCCATGGCGTGATCATCGTGGTCGGAGGGGGACGGTTGCGGTGAGAGTTGTCGTCGATCTCACGCGGTGCCAGGGCTATGGGCAGTGTGCCTTCGCCGCGCCTGACGTGTTCAGGATGGCTGGTTCCGAAGCGTTGATGTACGAGCTCAATCCCGGCGACGGCAAGCGCGAGCAGGTCATGCGAGCGGTCGCGGCCTGCCCGGTCCAAGCCATGGTGATCGATGAGTGGGGGGCGCTCGGACGCCCGAAGAAGTCCACGAAGAAGGCCGGCGAGTCCGGGATCGCCGACGACGGGAGCACGCCTGATCGGGTCGGCCGCATCGTCATCGTCGGCACCTCGCTGACCGGGCTGCGCGCCGCGGCGACGCTGCGCAGGGAGGGCTACCAGGGGTCGTTGACGCTGATCGGGGACGAGCTGGGCGAGCCCTACGACCGGCCGCCGCTGTCCAAGCAGGTCCTGAGCGGGCAGGTGGTCGCGGAGGAGACCATGCTGCCCCGGCGTGGCGAACTCCACGCCGACTGGCTGCTGGGCACCCCCGCGACCGGGCTGGACTCGGCCGGCAAGCGGGTGCTGCTCGCCGACGGCCGGCACGTCGGGTTCGATCGGCTGCTGACCGCCACCGGAGTACGCGCCCGCCCGTGGCCGAACCCGGCGGAGGCCGCGCTGGACGGGGTGTTCGTGCTGCGCGGCCGTGAGGACGCGGCCCAGCTACGGCGGCGGCTGTGTGACGGCGTCGACAGGGTGCTGGTGATCGGCGGCGGCTTCACCGGCTCGGAGATCGCCTCCGCCTGCCGGGACCTGGGGGTGGCCGTGACCGTCGCGGAGCGGGGCCCGGCGCCGCTGGTCGGGGCGCTGGGCGAGGTGATCGGCGCGATCGCCGCGGACGTCCAGCGCGAGCACGGCGTGGACCTGCGCTGCGGGGTGACGGTGACGGCGCTGGAAGGAGACGGGGACGGACGGCTGCGCCGAGCCAGGTTGTCCGACGGGAGCACGGTCGACGCCGCGGTGGCGGTGGTGGCGCTCGGCGCCGAACGCAACGTCGAATGGCTGGAGGGCTCCGGGCTGGCCGCCGGCGTGTGGGGCGTGGGCTGCGACGCGGGGCCGGCGCACGCCCCGTGCCGGCGGGGATCCCGGAGCGGGTCTCGGCCATTCATGACGCCACCGTGGTGGTGACCGGCCACGATCCGGACGAACGGCGTGCCACGCTGGTGAGCGGGCGCGAGTGACACATCAGGCGTATCACGGGGGAGGAGGAGCCGCGTCATGACAGCGGCCGGCGCCTACGAACAGTTTCTCGACTACTCCAACCGGGCCGACCCGTACCGGCTGTTCCCCGAGCTGCGCAGGACGCCGGTGGCACGGCAACCGGACGGCAGTTACGTGGTCAGCACCTATCGGGAGATCGTCGCGCTGCTCCACGACCCGCGCGTCAGCTCGGACCTGCGCAACGTACCCGAGATCGCCGACATCCAGGAGACCTCGGAGCTGCCGCCGGAGTTCATCCGCCGTGATCCACCCGACCACGACCGGCTCAGGTCCATGGCGATGAAATACTTCGGGCCGCCGCACTGCCCTGGCCGGATCAGCGGCCTGGCACCCGAGATGGACCGGCTCATCTCGGATCTCATCGACGGATTCGCCGGCAAGAGCCGAATCGACATCGTGGACGACTTCGCCTACCCGCTCCCCGTCACGGTGATCTGCGAGCTGCTCGGAGTCCCCCGGCGGGACGAGCCGACGTTCCACCACTGGTCACAGATCCTGATCGGGACCAACGACCCGTCGACCGGCACCCTGGTCGAGCGGAACACTCGACGCTTCCAGACCATGGCCCAACTCGGTAGATACCTTAACGAGCTGGTCGAATCGCGTCGCGGGGCACCCGGTGACGATCTGCTCTCCGCCCTCGTCGCCGACGGCGAGATGCCGCGTCCCGACCTGCTGGCCACCGCCGCCCTGCTGCTCGTCGCGGGCCACGAGACCACCGTCAACCTCATCTCCAACGGGATGCTCACGCTCCTGCGCCATCCCGAGGTGCTGGAACGGCTGCGCCACGAGCCCGGCCTCGTCGTACGCGTGGTCGAGGAACTGCTGCGCTACGAGCCGCCGATCCAGATGCCCGGCCCGCGGCGCAGTGCGCTCGCCGACATCGACATCGCCGGCACGACCATCCCCAAAGGCGCGGTCATCGTCCTGGTACTCGCCGCGGGCAACCGCGACCCCGACCGATTCGCCGACCCCGATCGTTTCGACCCCGATCGCCACGACAACCAGCACCTGGGCTTCGGCGGCGGCATCCACTACTGCTTCGGCGCGCCCCTCGCCAGGCTGGAGACCCAGCTCGCGCTGACCGAGCTCACGCGCCGGCTGATCAACCCCGAACTGGTGACCGATCCACCGCCCTACCGCCACACCGCGAACCTGCGGGGACCTCAGCACCTCCTCGTCGACGTCGACGGCGTGCGCCCTCGTCATCCGGATGGCGGGTGATGGTTCCCCGTACGGTGCCACTATTCCCATGTCGAATAGTGTCATCAAAAAGACGCGCTTAACACGGATCACACCACTACCTACCGTTCTGGTCAGGCCGATAAGACATGGACTGGCTGGGGGTCACGTGGCTGTTGATGCTGTCTCTCGACGTAGGATCCTGGGACTCGGTGCCGGCATGGGCGGCGTGCTCGCGCTGGGCCCGCTGCTCGCCGGTCCGGCGGAGGCGGCCGTGGCCGCCGCCGGAGCAGGGACCGCGCCCCCCGGCGCGCCGGACAAGGCGAAGGACGTCTACGAGGCGATCGGCGTGCGCCCGCTGATCAACGCGCGCGGCACGTTCACCATCCTCAGCGGTTCGCTCATGCTGCCCGAGGTGCGCGCGGCCGTCGACGCGGCGGCCAGGCAGTACGTGCACCTGGACGAACTGGCCGACGCCGTCGGCAAGCGCCTCGGCGAGCTGACCCGCTCGGAGTTCGGCCTGGTCAGCTCCGGCTGCTCTGCCGCGCTCACGCACGCGACGGCTGCCTGCGTGGCCGGCGGCAACCCCGACCTGCACATACGCATCCCCGACCTGACCGGGTTCGAGAAGACGGAAGTGATCATCCCGAAGCATTCGCGCAACGTCTACGAGGCGGCGGTCAGCGCGGTCGGGCTGAAGGTCGTCGAGGTGTCGACCCGCGCCGAACTGGAGGCGGCGATGGGCCCCCAGACCGCGCTGGTCTACATCATGGCGGGACCGAAGGTCGACGAGAGCGAGATCAACACCAAGGTCATCGCCGAGGTCGCGAAGCCCAAGGGCGTACCGGTGCTGGTGGACGCCGCGGCGGAGATCCTCACCGTCCCCAACGTGCACCTCGGCTACGGCGCGGACCTGGTGGCCTACAGCGGCGGCAAGGCCATCCGCGGCCCTCAGTCGGCGGGCCTGCTGCTCGGCCGCGAGGGCCTGGTCAGGGCCGCGTGGGTGCAGAGCGCCCCCCACCACGGCTTCGCGCGCGGCTTCAAGGTCGGCAAGGAAGAGGCCATGGGGATGCTCATGGCGGTGGAGATGTGGGTACGGCGCGACCACGACGCGGAGTACCAGCGGTGGACCGGCTGGCTCAAGGACATCGCCGGCCAGGTGTCCGGCATCCCCACCGTGACCACCTCGATCGTGCAGCCCGAGGGCCTGTCGAACCGGACCCCGTCGCTGAACGTGCTGTGGGACGAGGAACGGCTCGGAGTGTCCGGCCAGACCGTGACGGACACCCTCTACGACGGCGAGCCGCGCATCGCGCTGAACCCCGCGAGCGGCGACGGCACGACCGGAGTGTCCATCACGCCCTACATGCTGACGCCCGGCGACGAGAAGGTCATCGCCAGGGAACTCGTCAAGCTGCTGAAGAACCCCCCGGAGCCGCCTGAGCCGGACAAGCCGCCCACGGTCGACGTCAGCGGCGACTGGTCCCTGCAGATCAAGTACCTGGCCGGCAGCTCGGACGCCCACCGGCTGCGGCTCTCCCAGGACGGCGCCACCGTCACCGGCTCGCACACCGGCGACTTCGTCGAAAGGAAGCTGACGGGCACGGTCAGCGGTGACACGGTGAGCGTCCGCAGCACGTACGGCGAAGAGCACGGCGACTCGCTCGACTTCACGTTCACCGGCACCGTCAAGGGCGACGCGATCAACGGCGAACTCGACATGGGCGAGTACCTCAAGGCCACCTGGACGGCCACGCGCGGCGCCTGACCCAGGTCCGGACGGCCAGGTGCGGCAGCCGAAGGGCCAGGCCGCGCCATCGCCGTCCCCCGATGGAACCGACCCACGCCGGTCCGGCGTGGACGAAGGAGGAAGTGTTGACAGAGAACCGCAGGAACTTCATCCGCAAGGCCCCCGTCGTCGCCGCGGCCGCCGCCATCCCGGTCATCGCCGGCGCCGCCCCGGCCGCCGCGGACGACCGTGAATCCAGGGACCGCAAGCCGAAGAAAGAAGTCCACTACCCGGGTTCGGAGCCGCCGGAGGATCCCCTGTTCAGCCCGGTCGTCACCTACGGGAGCCTGGTCTTCCTGTCCGGCATCGGCGCGCACTTCGACGGCGACATCCGCGCCCACACCGAGCACGTGCTGAGCGAGCTGGAGCGCAACCTCGAAGCCGTCGGCTCATCCATGGCGAACGTCCTCAAGGTGAACGTCTACCTGAACGACCTCGCCGACTACGACGCCATGAACGAGGTGTACCAGGGCCGGTTCGGCCCCGAGCCGGGAGTGCGTACGACGATCGCGGCGGCGGCCGGCATCCCCGGTGACTCCCTCGTCGAGATCGACTGCATCGCCGTCATCTGAAAGGACGGACATGAATCTTCGATCGCGAGCCGGCCGGGCCGTCATCCCCGCGGTTCTCACCCTGGTCGTCGGCGCCTCCACCGCCGCGGCCACCACGCGGGCCCAGGAGCCGCAGTACGACCTCCTGATCCGCCAAGGCCACGTCATCGACCCGAAGAACGGCATCGACGCGGTCAGGGACATCGCCGTCAAGGACGGCAAGATCGCCATGGTCGGGGAGCGCATCGACGCCCAGGACGCCGAGCGGACGGTCGACGCCAAGGGCGACTACGTCACCCCGGGCCTCATCGACCTGCACACGCACCTGTTCGCCGGCCCGGAGGACGCCTACTCCAACGGCTACCAGAGCGTCGCGCCTGACGGGTTCACCTTCCGCGCGGGAGTCACCACCGCCGTCGACACCGGCTCGTCCGGCGCGTCGAACTTCGCCGAGTTCAAGAAGAACGTCATCGACCGTTCGAAGACCCGCGTGCTGGCCTTTCTCAACATCGTCGGCAAGGGCATGGCCGGGGGCGACTTCGAGCAGGACCTGAACGACATGCAGGCGGGCCCGGCGGCCGAGGTCGCGATGCGGAACCCCGACGTCATCGTCGGCATCAAGACCGCTCACTACGAGGGCCCGGAATGGGATCCGGTGGAGCGGTCCGTCGAGGCAGGGGAGAAGGCCGGCGTCCCGGTGATGGTCGACTTCGGCGCCAACCGGCCAGAGCGGCCGCTCGACCAGCTGCTGACCGAGAAGCTGCGGCCCGGCGACATCTACTCCCACGCCTACTCGGGTAACCGCGGTGAGCTGGGTGAGGACGGCAAGCTCAACCCGGGCATGCACGCCGGTCGCGAGCGGGGCGTGCTGTTCGACGTCGGTCATGGCGGTGGCAGCTTCGCGTGGGAGGTCGCCGTACCGGCGATGAAGGAACGCTTCCTGCCCGACACCATCTCCACTGACCTGCACATCACCAGCATGAACTCCGGCATGAAGGACATGGCGAACGTCATGTCGAAGTTCCTCGCCCTCGGCATGCCGCTCAAGGACGTGGTGGCGGCGTCCACCTGGCGGCCCGCCCAGGCGATCGGACACGAGGAGCTGGGGCACCTGTCGGTGGGCGCGCCGGCCGACATCTCGGTGTTCACGCTGGAGAAGGGCGAGTTCGGGTTCGTCGACAGCTTCGCATTCAGGATCGACGGCAAGGAGAAGCTGGTCTGCGAGCTGACCGTCCGCGGCGGCGAGGTGGTCTGGGACCTCAACGGCAGGACCGCGCAGGCCTGGAAGCCGGGCTCCGGAAGGGGCGACGGCGCCGGCGAGCACTGACCCACACGGGAAGAACGGCTCCCGCCCCTCGCGAGAGGCGGGAGCCGTTGCCGTGCGGGGGAGCTCTCAAGGCCGCTGCTCGTCCCAGGGCCAGTGGGGTGCGGGCAGGGTCGCGAGGGTCTGGCGGACGGCCTCCACCGCCGGTGACACCACCGCGTTCGCGCGCCACCACACCGCCACGACCCGCTCGCAGTACGGCTCGGCGACAGGCACCAGGGTGACTCCGTCGGTGTTGGCCGTGGTCATGGCCAGGCAGTTCGTGATGCCGGTGCCCATGCCGTGGCGTACCAGGGAGATGAGGGTCTGCGGCTGGTTGGTACGGGACACGATGACCGGGTTGAGGCCGGCCATGGCGAAGGCGAGGTTGGCCTCGTACTGGCGGCCGTGTCCCTCGCCGCTCTCGCCGATGGTCACCACCGGCAGTGAGGCGATCTGCGTGAGCCGCACGCTGCCGGCGTGCGCGAGCGGGTGGTTGTCGCGGAAGACGGCCACCAGCGGCTCGCGCCAGAGCACCTGGCTGACCACCTCGTCGGAGTTGATGAGCGGCTGGAGCGGCCGGATCGCCAGGTCGACGCCGCCTTCGACGAGGTCGTCGCCCAGCGCCACGCTCGGCCCCTCGCGCAGGACGATCCGCACGTGCGGGTGCGTCACACGCAGTGCCCGCACGGCCAGCGGATAGAGGTAGGAGGCGGCGCTGGGGTAGGCGCCCAGCCGCACCTCGCCGCGTACGACGCCTCCGGTCAGCTCGGTGAGCATGCTGAGCCTGCGCAGGATCTCCTCGGCGTGCGGCAGCAGCGCGCGGCCCTCCGGCGTGAGCACCGTGGGGTGCAGGGAACGATCGAGCAGCCGCGCGCCGAGCAGGCGTTCCAGCTCGGCGACGTGGCTGCTGACCCGTGGCTGCGAGCGGTAGAGCGCCTTGGCCGCGGCCGAGAAGCCGCCGTGGTGGGCGACGGCCACGAAGCTGACGATCCAGTCGATCCGATAGTGGTGCACGTTTCGGATGTCCATCAGCCCCGCTCCCTCGCCGCGGCACCGGAGCCTACCGCGAGGGACGAACGGCGCACACCCGTATTAGACGGACTTCAGCGGATGAACTGGTCGACGTAGTCGGGTCCGAGGCCGACCTTCTCGTAGTGCGCGCGGCACATGTCGATCTTGGTGAAGGTGTCCTCGTAGCCGATCTGCGTGCCGTTCTCGTCGACGTACGCCATCGCGCCGGTGATGTTGAAGAACGTGATCATCTCGGCACAGTCGTCCGGCACGGCCAGGGTGTGGATCTCGCCCGGCGGCTCGTAGACGAAATGGCCGGCCTCGGCCACCCACTCGTGCTCGTAGTAGTGCCATTTGCCCTTGATCACGTATCCGAAGACCGCGCCGGGATGGCGGTGCCTGGAGACGATGCCCGCGGCGGTGACCTTGAGCAGGTTGCACCACTGGCCGATGACCGTGTTGAACATCAGCGGCCTGAACCACACGTCAGGCGCCTGCGGCACCCACACGCGCTCGTCCTCGGGGACGGCCGCGACGGCGATCTCCGGCGGCACCACGGAGGAGATCGGGATCACGGGGCCCTGCGCTGCACTCATGAGCTGCTCCTTGTGTCTGTCTGGACTCGTAGGTCGGTCGTCATGCGGCGAGGTAGCCGCCGTCCACCGGGAGGACCACGCCCGTGATGAACCGGGCGTCGGGGCCGCACAGGAACGCGACCGCCCCCGCCACGTCCCCGGGCTCGCCCCAGCGGCCCATCGGTGTGCGTTCGACGATCCGCCTGGCCGCCGCGCCGTCCTCGTGCAGGGCGGCCGTCAGCGCGGTACGGATCCAGCCGGGGGCCACCGCGTTGACCCGGATGCCCTCCGCCGCCCACGCCACCGCCAGCGCCTTGGTGAGCTGCATGACCCCGCCCTTGCTCGCCGTGTACGCGGGCGACTTGGGGCCGCCGAAGAAGCTGAGCATCGACGCGACGTTCACCACGCATCCCCGGGAGCGGCGCAGCAGGTCGTGGGCCGCGACGCAGGCCCGCATGGTGCCGGTCAGATTGACGTCGATCACGCGGGCGAACACCTCCGGGTCGTACTCCGCGTTCCTGGCGATCACCCCGGCGGCGTTCACCAGCACGTCCAGCTTGCCGAGCCCGCCCAGGAACCCCTCCAGCGCGCCGGGCTCCGTCAGATCCAGCTCAACCGCCCGCACAGCGCCGGGCAGCGGCCGGCCGCTCTGCGGCCCTTCCGCTGGGCTGTGCGGGCCGTTCTGCGGTCCGGCCGCTGGGCTGGGCAGGGGCTGTCCGGCCTGTGGTCTGGTCGCCGGGCTGTGCGGGGGCTGTCCGGCGGCCGGGCCTGGCGGGGGGTGCGCGGCCGGGTCGGCGCCGAGTCCGGCGGCGATCACCTCGGCTCCCGACGCGGCGAAGCGTTCGGCCACGGCCGCACCGATGCCGCTGGTGCCGCCGATGACGACCACGGTGCGGCCGTCCTCGGCGCCGCCCGGACCCTGTGCTTCGTTCACTCTGATCCTCCCCGCTGAGGGTGCCGACATCTGCGATTCAACCCCCGGCCGGGCTCTCCGCCATCGATCATGCGGGACGGGGATGAGGGCCATTCGAATCAACGCCCGCCCCCACCCCCATGCCCGTCCGCGTCCCTGTGCCCGTGCCCGTCCCTGTGCCCGTGCCCGTCTCCGTGCCCGTTCCAGTGACCGTGGCCGTGGCCGCGGCGGCGCCAGCTCACGGCGTCCGGATCGCGGGGCGTGCGGTCGGCGGCCAGGGTCTCGGCGGTCAGCAGCAGCCGGGCCACCGACGCGGCGTTCCGCAGTGCCGTGCGCGGCACCCGTACGGGATCGAGCACGCCGTCCGCGACCAGATCGCCGTAGCGGCCCGTGACCGCGTTCCAGCCGTGCCAGTCCGGCAACCGCGCGACCTCCGCAGCGACCACCGACCCGTCCGCGCCCGCGTTCCTCGCAATCCACCGCAGCGGAGCAGCGAGCGCGTCCCGCACAGCGACCACCCCGGCCCGCTCGTCGGCGTCGCGCACGGCGGCTGCCCCGGCTTGCTCGTGGGGGTCGCGGGTCGGTGGGCCGTTCGTCGCAGCGGTCGTGGGTGGGCATGGGGCTGTGAGTGGTGGTGTGTCAGGGCCTTGATGGGTGTCGAGCAGGGCGTCGAGGGCGGGGGTCGCGTGGGCGAGGGCGGCGCCGGCGCCGGGGAGGACGCCTTCCTCCAGGGCGGCCCGGGTGGAGGCCACCGCGTCCGACACCCGCCGGACGCGCTCGCGCCGCTCCACGTCAGTGGCGCCCCCCACCCGCACGACGCACACCCCACCGGCCAGCTTCGCCAGCCGCTCCCGCAGCACCTCGCGGTCGAAGTCCGATCCGGCCCGCCCCAGCTCGCGCCGCAGCCGGGCGACTCGCGCCGACACGGCCCCGGCCGTACCCGCACCTCCGATCACCGTCGTCGAGTCCTTGGTGACGACCACCCGGGCAGCACGCCCCAGCATCTCCAGCCCGGCGCACTCCAGCGCGGAACCCTTCTCGGCCGTCACCACCTCCCCGCCGGTGAGCGCCGCCAGGTCGCCCAGCCGGGCGTGACGGCGCTCGCCCAGCGCGGGCGCCCGCACCGCCACCGACGGCAGCGTGCCGCGCAGCTTGTTCATGACGAGCGCGGACAACGCCTCGCCCGCGATCTCGCCGGACACCACGAGCAGCGGCCGCCCGGTCGCCGCCACCCGATCCATGAGCGGGAGCAGCCGGCCAAGCGCGGTGATGTTCCCGTGGTGCAGCAGGAGGTAGGCATCCTCCAGCACAGCCTCCATCCGCTCCGGGTGCGTGACCATGAACGGGCTCAGGAACCCATGGTCGAAACGCGACCCGTCGGCGAAGCGCGGCTCGGTCTCCAGCCCCGGGCCCTCCTCGACCGAGATCGACCCGTCGGCCCCCACCTTGGCGAAGGCGCCGGCGATCAGCGACCCCAGCTCGGCGTCCCGCGCCGCGCTCCCCGCCACCGCCGCGGTCTCGCGCTCGCCGCCGACCGGCCGCGCCGCCCGTTCCAGCCAAGCGACGGCCGCGTCGACCGCCAGGGAGATGCCCCGGCAGACCGCCACCGGCGAGGCGCCGGCGGCGATCGCCCGCGCACCACCGGCGGCGATGGCCTGCGCGAGCACGATCGCCGTGGTCGTCCCGTCGCCCGCGTCCCGCCGCGTGGCCCTCGCCGCCTCGCGGACGAGCGAGACCCCCATGTTCTCGTACGGGTCCGCGAGCTCCACGGCCTTGGCCACGGACGCTCCGTCATGGGTGACCACCGGGCCGTCGAGGACCACCGCCCGGCCTCGCGGGCCGAGTGTCACCCGGGCCGCCGCGGCAACCGTGTCCACTCCGCGCAGCAGGGCGCGGCGCGCGGCCGGGCCAAGCAGCAGTTCAGTCATCCTCGAACGTCCCGCGCTCCATGATCAGCGCGGCCTGCATCATGGCGCGGGCGTACCCGGTGTCGTACAGCTCGCCGCCGTGCCCGCCGCCGCCGACGTCCTCGTACTGGTTGCCCGAGGTCGAGCCGTTCTCCCTGTCGAAGTCCAGCGCGCGCGGGTGCTCGGCCAGGATGCCCAGGTGGTAGCCCTGACGGACCAGTTCGCGCATGAAGGCGAACATGTCGGTCTGGCCGTTGTCGGGGAACACCTCGGCGTACTTCACCCGCGGCTCGTCCACCCGCACGTTGCGGTAGTGGATGTGGTTGACCCGGTCCTTGCCGCCCATCCAGCGCAGGAACGTCACCGCGTCGAAACCGACCTCGGCGGTCACCCCGGCGTGCACCGTCATGCCGTTCGACGGGCTGTCGACGGTCTCGACCATGCGCTTCCAGTCGGCCACGGACCCCATGATCTGCGGGTTGCCTCGGCTGATCTCGGCGGGCGGGTCGTTGGGGTGTACCGCCATGCGCACCCCGGCCTCCTCCGCGACCGGGATCACCTCGCGCAGGAAGTGCTCGTAGTGCTCCCAGAGCTGCTCGCGGGTGAAGGCCGGCACGCCCTCGGGCCGCGGCAGGTCCCTGACCTTGCCGCCGTCCACCTCGCGGTCCAGGTCGAAGGCCGTGTAGCCGGCGCCGGGCCGCGCGCCGGTGTCGAGCTCCTCGTAGTAGCCCTCCATCAGGCGGTGGACGTACCAGTTGTACTCGACGACCGGGATGCCCGCCTGCCCGGCGGCCTTCAGCGACTGCTTGATGTCCTCGATGGCCTGGTCCCGGCCGTCCTGCCCGCGCACGACCGCGTCGGGTGCGCTGATGAGGTACGCGGTGACGTGCAGCCCGTACCCCTCCAGCCGTTCCCTGTCGGCCTTCAGCTCCTCGGCCTGCCACGGCACGTCGGGCACGTCGGTGACCAGGGCGCCGTTCACCCCGGCCTGACGCCACCGGCGCACGGTCGCCTCGTCGGGGTCGCGCGAGAACCACTGGCACAGCTTGGGCGTGTCCCGGCCCTCCTGCACCTGCTCGGGCCACTTGAGCTTGGGGAACGGCCGGTCCCCGCCGCGGTCGGCGGCGGCGGGCCCAGTGGTGGGCCCAGTGGTGGGCCCAGTGGTGGGCCCAGTGGTGGGCCCAGTGGTGGGCAGGGCGGCGCCCGCCAGCCCGGCCGCAGAGAGGGCGGCCACGGAGGAGGAGCGCCTGAGGAAGGTACGGCGGGAACTCTGGTTCTCCGTCACGTGGGTGACCTTTCTGCCAGGACGGTGTCACGATGCGGAATGGGGCCCACAGCGCCGGGCCCGGTGGTGGTGAGGGCGGCGGCGACCACCGCGTACCCGGTCGCCTCGACGGGGGAGTCCCCGTCCAGGAGCCGGGCGGCGAAGGCTCCGTCGAAGGTGTCGCCCGCGCCGGTGGCGTCCACCGCCGTCACCGGGTGCGCGGGCACGTGCGTGACCCGGTCGCCGGTGCCGAGCAGCACGCCGTCCGCGCCCATCTTCAGCGCGACGATCGACGGCCCCCGCCTGGCGAACGCGGCCAGCACCTCGCGCGGCTCCTCCAGGCCGGTGAGCAGGCGGCCTTCCTCCAGGTTGGGCAGGACGACGTCGGCCAGCTCGGCGGTGCGCAGCACCACCGCGCGGGCCCGCTCCAGCGGCCACAGGGCGGGCCGGTAGTTGGGGTCGTAGGAGACGAGGGTGCCCGACCGTCCGGCCACGTCGATGGCGTGGAACGCGGCGTCGCAGGCCGACGCGCTGATCGCCTGCGTGATGCCGCTGAGGTGCAGGATCCGGGCTTCGGCCACGGCCTGCCCGGGCACGTCAGCGGGCGACAGGCGGCTGGCGGGCGATCCGGCGCGGCGGTAGGTGAAGGCGTGCCTGCCCTCGCCGTGCCGGGTGACGAAGTAGATGCCGGTGGCGCCGCCCGGCTCGCAGGTGACGTGCCGGACGTCGACGCCCTCGCTCTTCCACAGCCGCAGCAGGGCGTGGCCGAAGGCGTCGTCGCCGACGCGGGTGAGGTATCCGGCGGCGGCGCCGGACCGGCCGGCGGCGATCACCATGTTGGAGGTGTCGCCGCCGAAGCCGAGGTGGAAGGCGGCGGCGTCATCGAGCGAACCCTCGGCCGCGGCGTTGAACTCCAGCAACGGCTCGCCGAGGGCCAGGATCTGCGGGTGCGGCATCGGCTCAGATCCGGTTGTACTTGGCGAGCCCGTCGCGCAGCGAGCCCGAGGCGATGATGAGCCGCGTCTGCTCCTTCTCCCGCTCCTCGATCTCCAGCGCGGTCCGCAGCACGTCCTCGACCAGCGCCCGCGGGATGACGACCACGCCGTCGCGGTCGGCCACGACCAGGTCGCCCGGGTGCACGGTCACCTCGCCCAGCACGACGGGCTGGTTGAGCGAGACCGTGCGGTAGCGGCCCAGGGTGGTGGCGGGCACGCTGGAGCGGGCGTACACGGGGAAGCCAGGGTAGTCGCGCTGGATCTCGGTGACGTCGCGTACGCCGCCGTCGAGCACGCAGCCCGCGATCCCGCGGGCGACCGCGCCCGCCGTCATCAGCCCGCCCCACACGGCCACGTCGGCGCCGCCCGCGTCGATGCACACGACGCTGCCCGCGGGGGACTCGTCGATGGCGGCGAGCGCGTGCGCCGGCGGCTGCGACTCCGACGTCGGCACCTCCCGCACGGTCACCGCGGGCCCCACCAGCGTGCGGGCGCCCGGCGTGACCTGCCCGACCGCGCCGGAGAGGTAGCCGCGGACGCCGTGCTGCTCGACGGCGTCGGCGACCGACGCGGTGGCGATGGAACGGAACGCCTCCAGGACGTCCTCGGAGTATGGGGGCATGCGGAATGTCTCCTCGTCGTCGGGAGTCTGTCGGCCCCCGTCGGGGCCGTCGGGGGAGATGGAGGTTCGCGCCGCGCTTCGCGGCGTGCTTCATGTCGTGGTGACGGTGTCGCTGCCGAGCGGGACGATCCTGCGGATGACCACGCCGTACACCAGCGCGCCGAGCAGCGACACACCGCCCGCGACGGCCAGCGGGACGATGTACGACCCGCCGAAGGAGTCCAGCAGGATGCCCACGACGAGCGGGCTGACGAACCCGGCCACGTTGGACGCGAATCCCTGGATGCCGGCCAGCGACCCGACGTTCGCCGTGGTGGGGGCGACGTCGACAGGCAGCGCCCACAGGCTGGAGGCGGCGAAGCAGAGCGCGCTCTGCGACAGGGCGAGCAGCGCCAGCGCCAGCCAGGCGTCCTCGACGAGCCCGGCGAACACGATCACCGAGGACAGGACCAGCCCGATGATCAGCGGGAACTTGCGGGCGTAGGTGACGCTGCGGCCCTGGCCGATCAGCCGCGCCTGCACCCAGCCGCCGAACCACTGCGCGGGCATCGCGAGCAGAGCCGGGATCATGCCGAAGAAGCCCAGCGTGAGCAGGTTGAAGCCGCGCGCGTCCACCAGGTACGACGGGAACCAGGTGATGAAGAAGTACAGCACGAACGACAGGCAGAAGAAGCCCAGCACCATGCCCCACACCGTGCGGTAGCGGAACAACCGCGCCCACGGCATCGGCGGGACCGATTCGCCGGCCTCCTTGCCGCCGCCGTCGCGGATGTAGGCGCGCTCGCTGGGCGTGAGCTTGGCGTGCTCGTCGGGGTCGCGGTAGAACTTCAGCCAGATCGCGCAGTAGATCAGCCCGACCGCGCCGGCCGCGACGAACGACCCGCGCCAGCCGAGCAGCGCGACGATCGCGGTGGTGATCGGCAGCGCGAACGCCGTGCCCGCCCGGCCGCCGCTGTCGAAGATCGAGGCCGCGAGGCCTCGCTCGCGGGTGGGGAACCAGCGGGCGACGACGTGCGAGCTCGACGGGTACGCGGGCGACTCGACGGCCCCGAGCAGCAGCCGGATCAGCAGCAGCACCACGAACCCGGTCGCCGCGCCGACCAGCATGGTGGCGATGGACCAGGCGGCCAGCGCGAACGCCATCATCCTGCGTGGCCCGAACCGGTCGACCAGCCACCCCGCGCCGGGCATGAAAGCGGCGTACGTCCAGAAGAAGGCCCCGAGCAGCAGCCCGGTGGCCGTGTTGGACAGGTCGAGGTCCTCGGTCATGTACGGGAGCGCCACCCCGAGGTTGGCCCGGTCCAGGTAGTTGATCGTGATGGAGCCGAAGGCGAGCCAGATCATCGTCCATCTGACCCGTCCCGCGGGTGTCGTCTGAACAGCGGGGGATGCGGTCATGCAGGCTCCTCGGGGGTGTTGCACCGTCCACGAGCACACCGGAGCGGACGGCAAGGGGGAGGTGGGGGCTGGTTCCGCGAGGCTGGGCTGGTTCCGAGGCTGGGCTGGTTCCGAGGCTGGGCTGGTTCCGCGAGGCCGGGATGAAAGTGAGCCTATGAGTGACCAGGTTTCGTGTTAAGCGCACGTTACGGATACGAATATTCGGAAAACGGATCCCGGCTCATTCGCTTCCGCCGCCGGGCCTTGTTGCCGCCGCCGGGCTGGGTTAGAGCATGGGGCATGTTGCGACCGGAGCTCCGTCTCGAGTGGTTCGTCTCGTTTCTAGGCGTCATCGACACCGGCAGTTTCAGCGCGGCCGCCGAGGCCGTGCACCGCTCACAACCCAGGGTGAGCACGCATGTGGCCGCGCTGGAGCGGGAAGCGGGCGTGTCACTGTTCGACCGCAGCAAGCGGCCCGTGGAGTTGACCGAGGCGGGCGCGGTGCTGGCCGAGCACGCCCGCACCATCCTGCGCCAGCTCGGCAACGCGGAGGAGGCGATGGCCGCGCGCCGCGGCTCCGCCCGCCGCTTGGTGACACTGGGCAGCTATCCGAGCGCCGGCGCCGCGTTCGTGCCGAGGCTGCTCGAGCACATGGCGCGCACCCGGCCCGCCATCAAGGTCGTGCTCGTCGAGCGGGCGACGCTGGAGCTGGACGCCGCCCTGACCGCCGGCGAGATCGACGTCTACCTGCGCCCGATGGCGCCTCCCGCCGGGCCTTCCGTACGCTGGCGGCCGCTGTGGGACGAGACGCTCGCGGTCGTGCATCCTCCCGGTCACCCACTGGCGGAGTTACCCGACCCGCTGCCGGTGGCCGCCGTGGCGGCGTACCCGCTGATCACGATCGGCCGCCTCGGCTCCTCCGCGCTCGGCTTCGAGACCTACCAGGCGTTCAGGGGGGAGGGTTTCGAGCCCGAGGCCGTACAGGCCACCAACCAGCCGCAGACACTGATCTCGCTGGTACGCGCCAACCTCGGGATCGGCGTGACCAACCGGCTGGCCGTGTCCACGGCCGACACGCGCGGCGTGCGGGTACGCCGCCTCGACGCGCCCAGCGGCCGGCGCGTGGCCGTGCACTGGGACGCCACCCGCCCCCTCACCCCGGCCGCACGCACCCTCCTCCGCGAGATCCTCACCATCCCGGTACCACCGGACACCGAACCGCTCGTACCCGAATGACGTTCGGCGGTCCCGCACCGGTGCCATCGGACACCGAACCGCTCGAACCTGGATGACGTTCGGCGGTCCCGCGCGTGCTGAACGATTCGGCGCAGCGCCGGACCGCCACGTCATCGCGGGGCGCGCTCATGTGAAAACGGTAAAGGGCTGACCGTGGGAAGTGCGGACCGCGCCGACCGTATTTCTGGGCGAAATCGGCGGATAGATCCCCGTAAATGCCCTATTTGGGCATCTCGTGCCGGGGCGGTTACCGGTTTGGACCAGGGGGGTGCAGCGTCAGGCCATCCACGCGATGCCGAGTGACGAAACACTGTTGATGCTGGCAAATGGAGGCGTAATGCGGCTGTGGCCTTTCGTGGGGCGTGAGGCGGAGATAGAAAGCATTCGAGCCAGTTTTTCCGATATAGGGGTCTCCGGTGTCGTCCTGACGGGCGAGGCCGGGGTGGGCAAGACCTGGCTCGCGCGCGAGGCGCTGGACGGCATCGCCTCGGACGGGATCACGACGTGCTGGGTGGCGGCCACGGCCGCGATGGGGTCGATTCCGTTCGGCGCGGTGGCGCATCTGCTGCCTGATGACTGGCGTCCCGATGGTGACGGGCTGGCCGTCTTATCCGCGATCGCCACCAATGCGCGGAAGCGGGGAGGGCGTACGCGGGTGGCGATCGGCGTCGACGACGCTCACCTGCTGGATGACGCGTCGGCCGCCGTTCTGAGCCACCTGGCCAGCCACCGGCTGGCCTTCCTGCTGATCACCGTTCGCCGCGGGGTCGAGACGTCCGATGCGATCACGGCGCTGTGGAAGGACGGCTTCTGCCATCGCACCGAGGTGGTGCCGCTGCCCGTCAGCGCCGTTGACGAACTGCTCGATCGTGTGCTGCC
This sequence comes from Nonomuraea cypriaca, assembly GCF_015645445.1. Lineage (GTDB taxonomy): Bacteria > Actinomycetota > Actinomycetes > Streptosporangiales > Streptosporangiaceae > Nonomuraea > Nonomuraea cypriaca. The sequence continues at coordinate 26,200 of NZ_JADOGI010000002.1, forward strand.
CGGCGATGTGGACGGCTACACCCGCCGGGCGTTGCACCAGCGGTCAGAGGGCAACCCCTTGACCCTGCGTGAGCTGGTGCTCGGGGCGATCGACTCGGGGGCGTTGAGCCAGGACTACGGCGTGTGGCGGCTGGCGCACGACTTCGCCCCTCATGAGAGGCTTCGCGCGCTGTTGATCGGCCGGCTGGACGGCATCAGTGCCGATGCCCGCCTGGTGTGCGACTTGCTGGCCTGCGGAGAGCCGTTGTCACTGAGCGTGCTCGAGCAGGTCGCGGACCTGGCCGCGGTCGAGCAGGCCGAGACGGCCGGGATGGTCACCGCCGACCGCTCCGGCGCCCGCAGGTCCATGCGGCTCGTACACCCGCTGTACCGGGAGGTGATCATCGACGCGATGTCCGCGGCCCGGGCGCGTCAACTGCGGCGCCGGCTGCTCGAAGCCACGCTCAGCGGGCCTCTGCGACGTCGCGACGACGCCCTGCGGGCGGCGGTGTGGCAGGTCGAATGCGGCCTGCCGGTACGTCCTGACCTGCTGCGCAGCGGCGCCCGCCAGGCCGTCGACCGGGCCGACCTGGCTCTGGCCGAGCGGCTCGCGCGAGCGGCCCGTAGTGCGCGGCCAGGCGCCCAGGCCGACGCGCTCCTGGCGCAGATCCTGGAGTATCGCGGCCGCAGCGCCGAGGCCGCGGCGGTCCTCTCCACCACGCCACCCTCCGGCCCCGGCCGGGTGCGGTGGGCCGTCGCCCGCGCTGAGACGCTGTACTGGGGCTCCGGTGACGCCGACGCCGCCGAGCGGACTCTGGACCTGGCCGCGGGCGCGCCCGATGGCGAGCTGGCCGACGGGATCCGTACCTGGATCCTGTTGTTCGACGCGCGCTGCCCGGCCGCCCTCCAACTCGCGGACGAACTCCTGGCATCGGACTCGGCCCATCCGCAGGCCGTGGTCTGGGCCGCCGCGGCGGCCACCGCGGCGACGGGGTTCCTGGGACGCGCCGACCTGGCGGCCCGCTACTACCAGCAGGGGTTGTCCGTGGCCGGCCGCCGCCAGGCCGAGCTGCCCTGGGGAACGGTGGAGCTGGGCATCGCCCGATCCTTGGCGGGGCTCGTCCTGGGTGATCTCCACGTGGCATGGGAGATCGCCGACGACGGTTACCGTGAGGTTCTGTCCGGGCCGTCCCCGCTGATGTCGCCGGGCTTTCTCGGGTTCCGCGGACTCATCGAATGCGCCCAGGGCCGTCCGAAGAGTGCCGCCGCATCGCTACGCCAGGCGATCGTCGCCCTGGAGGGCAGGGACACCTTCCGGCTGACCCGCTTCTTCCTGGCCGCTCTGGCCACCGCGACCGCGATCGGTGGCGACCCCGCCGCCGCCCGCACGTGGATGGATCAGGCCGACCGGCAGGCCAACGGTGCGAACCGGCTCTTCGCACCATGGACCGAACTCGCCCACGCCTGGATCCTGGCCGCCGAGGGAAGCATCACCGAGGCGGCGGCGCGATGCGGGCGTGCCGCCGGACTCGCCCAGGCGAGCGGGCTTCCCGCCGTCGAAGCCATGGCGCGCTACCACGCCGTCCGCCTCGGGGGCGCCGGTGAACAAGCACGTCTCAAGGAACTGGCGGGCTGCTTGGACACCCCGCTGGCCCACGCGCTGGCGACCGCGTCGGCCGGCCTGAGCGACGCCGACGGACACGCCCTCAGCCAGGCGGGCACCGCGTTCGCCTCGCTGGGGCACCACCTGCTGGCCGCAGAAGCGGTCTCCGCCGCCGCCCGCGCCCATCGGGCGCACGGAAAGGGGTCCATCGCGACGCTGTCCCGGCAGCGGGCGGCCGAGTTGCTCGCCAGATGCGAGGGCGCCAAGACCCCTCTGCTCGGCCGCGGCGAACTCACCACCCTGCTCACCCGCAGGGAACGAGAGGTGGCCCTGCTGGCGGCCGGGCGCAGCAGCCGGCAGATCGCCGAACAACTCGGACTTTCGGTCTCAACCGTCAACAACACCCTGGCCAGGGCATACGTCAAGCTGGGCATATCCGGTCGCGCCCACTTGGCCGCGCTCGTCGACGGAGACGGCACCCATGTCGCACCATGATCTTGTCGGGGACCCCCTCTACGGCTCGACCCGGACGGGATGGGACAGCACCGCGTGATTGAGGTAGCCGAGATCGTTCCACGGAACGGTGCCGGGCTGGGTGCGGCCCTGATCGTCGGTGGCGCGTACCTGGATGGTGTGATCGCCCGGCCGGGCATCCCAGGCGAACTGCCAGCGCACCCAGATCGCCGGCAGCCGGGGCTCGGTCAGCGACGCCGGCCGCCACGGGCCGTCGTCGACGCGGTATTCGACGGCCGTGACCGCGTTCTCCCCGGCGAACGCACGCCCCCGGACGACCTGTGGTCCCGGCCGCAGCCGGGCCGGCCACGGCAGTTCGACCAGGCTCGCCACCGGCAGGCCGGTGATCGGCACCGGGCCGGACGGATAATCGGGGCCGATCAGTACGTAGTCCTCGGTGTTCCACGGAACACGCAGCGGCTGCTCGGAGACCTCGATCCGGCCCACCCACTTGATGCTGGCGGCGCCGAGCCAGCCGGACACCACCACCCGGGCGGGAAATCCGTGGTCGGGCGGCAACGTCTCGCCGTTCATGGCCAAGGCGAGCAGGGTGTCGTCGGCGAGCGCCTTGGCCAGCGGCATGGGACGGCGGGCCCGGATCCGGTCGAGCGCCTCCGGCATGACCTCACGGGCCTCTGCCGTGATCCCCGCCCGTTCGAGCAGATCACGCAGCCGGACACCGGTCCATTCCGCGGTGCCGATCGCGCCGCGCCCCCACTGCGTGCCCGCGAACCCGCGTCCGTACGCCTCGCCGAAGAGCACCCGGCGATTACCCGCGCACTCGATCGTGCGGACCATCGAGACCAGCGGAAAGCGCTCCCACAGATCGGCGTAGCCGTAGGTGACCGGCTCGCGTACCCCGTCTCCTTCGATCCTTAGCGACCACGTCGCCGCGTCCAGGCGCGGAGTCGGCGCGTGGCCGCGCAGGAAGAAACGGTCGATCGGGGTGAGGAAGCCGGGCAGGCGGTCCGGCCGGACCCCGTAGTCGACACCGGTCCCGGTGTCCTCCATGAGCTCGGCCGGAGTCGGCTTGACGACCTTGCGTTCGCTCACGACGTGACCGCACCCCGGCGCTCGCGACTCATCCTCAGCACCTCTCACCTGGTACGACGTGCTTGTCATGGTGCCATCGCGGATTACCGGACGCCTTCATCGGCTCGCCGGGAGGACCAGGCCGTTCAAAGCTCGCTAGGCGCGGCCGGGGAAGCTGACCGGGCTGCGGTTACCCGCCTCGTCGACCGCCCGTACACCGAAGAAATGGTTGTCCTTGAAGATATTCTTCAGCGTGACCGTGGTGACGTCGCCGACCTCGATGGTCTTCGTCCATTCCGGGTCGGTCGTCGCCCGCATCACGACCTCGTAGCCGGCCAGGTCGGGCTCGGTGTTGGCGATCCAGGTGAGCGTGGTGTCGGTGTCGAAGCCGCTCGTGTCCATCACGGCGCCGGTGGGCGCGGCCGGCGCGATCGCCAGCGAGGCGAGCGAGATGGCGTTCACCCGGGCGACCCGGGCGATGTAGTCGAAGTCGCAGAACTCGGGCAGGTCACCGATCTGCACGCCGTTCTCCACGCGCACGTCCTGGTGCTGGTGGCGCCAGTCTTCGTTGATCTCGGTGAACCGCGCCGCGGAATAGCCCTGTTCCAGGAACGGGATGTGGTCGCCGCCCCGCCCGAACCGGTCGCGACGGTAGATGATCTTCACTTTCATGCGGGTCGCCTCATTCTCGGCGACCTCCTTGACGAACCTGGCGAGCTGGCGGGAGGAGGACTCGGTCTCGCCGCCGCCGTACCGCCGCCAGTCGGCCTCGGCCGTGGCCGGGACCGACGCCAGCCCCTCGGCGAAGATCCGCACCGTGTACGGGTCGCGGATGCCGTTCTGCCCCACGGAGCTGCCGATGATGTCGTTGGTGAACATGCCGGCGATGTCGCGGTTCTGCTGCTTGGCCTGCTCGGCGAAGTACGTGGAGCCCCACAGACCCTGCTCCTCGCCGGCGACGGCCATGAAGACGATGGTCGCGTCGAACGTCCGGGTCGCCATCACCCTGGCCATCTCCAGCACGGCGGCCACCCCGGAGGCGTCGTCGTTGGCCCCAGGCGCGTCGCCGGCGAAGTCGGTGACCAGAGTGGGCATCGAGTCGTAGTGGCCGCTCACCACGTAGGTACGGCCCTTCGACTCGGCCTGGGCGCCGTGCAACGTCGCCACGACGTTGGTGACCGGCGTCGGCTGCGGATACCGCGGGGGCTGGGCCGGCTGGACGAAGGTCTGCAACTCCACGGTCATCCGGCCGCCGGACGGCGCCGCCGCCTTCTTGAACTCCTCGAACAGCCAGTCCCTGGCGGCGCCGATGCCGCGGCTGGAGTCGTCCTGCGCGGAAAGGGTGTTCCTGGTGCCGAACGAGACGAGCTTCATGACGGTCCGCTTGATGTTCCCCGCGCTTATCTCGCGCAGCATGCGGCGTAATTCGGTGCTGGGTTCATGGCCGTGGTGTCCGGTCGACGCCGATGCCGGAGCCGCCGCTCCGATGATGAGCGGTGCGCCGCCGACGGCCGCCGCTCCCGCCAGTGCCTGCCGTCGGGTGAGCCGCTGATCCTGAGAAGGCTGATGGTTCATCGCGCTCCCTTTTTCGAGGATGCCGTGGTGGGGCTCCCTGAAAAATATGCGTCCGAACTGGGTCCGTCTAGATCACTTGACGGATTCCGCTGATCGGGTGCGCGATCGGCCACTCACACGTGTGAGAGTCCGCGGTTGCCTCTCATGCTCGATGAACGGGGCGAGCAGCCGGGGTACCGCGGCCTCGGCGAGAGCCAGTCCATGATCCATGGACACGTCGCGGACCTTGTAGACGCCGTCTCCCGCCGAGGTGGTGGCGCCGAGGGTGAGCAGGCCGGTACGGCGCTGGAACGCCGACCGGGTGATGGTCCAGCCGATGATCCCCTCCTGCCGGAGAGCGACGGTGCGATGGGTGAACGCCCCGGAGGCGGCGACGAGGTAACGGCCGCGCATCCCGTTGCCGAGCGTCCGGTACGCGTCATAGGCCAGGGCCACCAAGATCAACGCCAGCACCAGGCCGGTGACGCAGCCGACGGCGACCAGCGCGGGGCCGAGCCACAGCCCCAGACCGACGGGGACGGCCGCGATCAGGACCGCCGCGGCCAGTGCCCGGTTGATCCTCCCGCGCAGCGCGGCCCGTGGGTGCGGCGCGAGGCCGACTCGGCTCAGCGGTTCGCTCTCGGAGTGGGTGACGGCCGGCAGCACCTCGGCGGCGATCCGCAGGGCCTCGGCACGGGGGACCGGCGGGGTCAGGGCCCGGCGCCTGCGGTTCTCCTCCTGGTCGCCCAGGCCACCGGCGACGGCGTTGAGCTTGGCGCCTCCGGCCCAGCGCAGCGGGATCGGCTCGACCAGCTCGACTCCGCGCAGCCGCCGTTCCTCGATGGTCACCGAGCGGGTGGCCAGCAGCCCGCGGCGGATCTGGAAGATCCCGCCGTCGCCGCGTCGCAGTTCGTATCCGCTCCAGTTCTCGACGAAGGCAGCGGTCGAGCCGGCCATGCCGAGGGCGACGATGACGAGGACCGACATCAGGACGCCGTACCAGAGCGGGACGGAGCCGAAGCGGTGCACGAGGTCCTTGACGACACCGAGTTCGAGGGGGTCGATCTTCATCTCGTGCAGGGTCCGGTAGACGCTGCCCGCCGCGGCGAGCACGCCGCCGACTCCCCAGACGGTGAGTGGGCCGTACCGCAGCCAGGACCGGTCGAGCTCGCTGATGAGATCACTCTCGGCCGCGCTCCTGACGTGACCCGCGTCGCGCAGCTCGATGATCCGGGCGCGCAGCGCGGCGGCGTCCGCCTTGGCGATGCCGTCCAGCCGCACTCCGCGCCCGGCGGCGGCGCTCTGTCCGCCGGTGTCGATCCTGAGCGTGGTCAGGCCGAAGATCCGGTACACGAGGCCGGCCGTCAGGTCGATGCCGCGAACGCGGCCGACCGGGATCGATCGCCGGCTGCGGAAGAACAGGCCCGAGTGGAGCTCGAACCGTTCGCCGGTGATCCGGTACCTGGTGGTCGCCAGCCGCATCATCCCGGCCCCGCCGATGACCAGGCAGGTGATGGCCAGCGAACCGAGGGTGATGAGGATCTGGAGGTTCGTCTCCCCGCCGGTGACGAGCAGGCTGATCAGGAGCATGGCCGGCGGGGCGACCAGGACGATCAGGTTGACCAGGATGAGCCGGCCGCTCAGCCGCCCCCATGGGCGGGGCTCGGCGCAGGCCGGGTGCAGGAGATCGTTCTCGTACGTCATGCGGCGTCCCCCGGTACGGCCTGCGTGTATCGCGTTAGGAGCTCGACGAGATCGTCACCGGTCCTGCGATCGAGCCCCTTGATGGTGACCGCGGAGGACGAGGCGGTGGTCACGGTGACGCCGGAGAGCCCGAACAACTGCTGGAGCGGGCCGCGCAGCGTGTCTACGGTCTGAACGCGGGACAGCGGGACGATCCGCCACTGCTGCCAGAGCCAGCCGGAGGCCGAGTAGACCGCCTCCTCGGTGGCCTCCCAGCGGTGCACCCGGTAACGCCACGACGGCATGACGGCCATGTAGAGGAGTCCGGGGATCAGAGAGAGCACGGTGAACCACATGAAGAGCTGACGGGTCGGCGGGATCGAGGCCCACAGGATCCCGAAGGTGAGCGGCAGGGGCAGGGCGAACACCGCGGACTGTGCCGTCCACCAGCCGATCGCGCGGCTGTCCACCCGGTTGCGCGGCGGCCGGAGCCTCATGGTGTTTTTCACTTGGCTGTCTCGCTTCCTCGTCAAAGGGGTCAACGTCAAGGGGTCTTCGCCGGCAAGGGGTCCTCGTCCGTCGCGGCTCCGCCCCTCAGCTTGCGCATCTTGGTCAGGAGGACGGCGGTACGGGTCAGGACCATGGCCAGCGCCATGAAGACGAAGGTGTTGGCATAGGTGTCCGGCCCGCTGATCCGGTAGTCGATGGAGAACCGGACGAGGTCCTCGGCGAACCAGTTGTCGGCGCCGTACGCGAACACGACCCGGCCTGCGGAGAGCACGATCCACACCAGCGCGTAGCCGATCCCGCCGAAGGTGTGCAGCTCACCGGAGGACTTATGTACGTAGGCGGGCAGCAGGGCGCCGGCGATGAGCCCGCAGATCACCCCTGTGCCGATCCCTACGAGCTGCAGCGACAGGTCGTTGCCCTGCGTCGGGAAGGAGTGCACGAAGATCACGATGATCACGGCGACCGCGATCATCGACCGCAGCATCCGCATCGTGGTGATGCGGCGGTGTCCCAGGTCGGTCGCCAGGATGATGGTCAGAATGGAGCCGCTCGCGATGAGAGCGGAGAGGAACTGGCTCATTGGGTAAATCCAAGTTCGTGGGGGTTTTTCTCGCCTACTTGAACCGTAGGGACGGGCGTTTTCGCGCGAGACGACCGAACGGTGGTTGCGGTTGTCAACCGTTCGGTGGACACGGTGCGCGCCCGTGATACGACTGTTGACGTGCGCAAGCGATCTCACGACGACGAGGAGCAGGCCGGCGAGCGCCACGGCCCCGAGGCGGGGGCCGGCTGGTTCGGCCTGTGGGACGGCATCTTCGCCGTCTCCTACCTCGTCACGTCGGCCCTGCTGTTCATCTCCGACGACTCCCAGGTCCACCACGCCATCGCGATCGGCGTGCTGACGCTGATCGTGCCCTGGTACGCCGGCCTCGGGCGAAGCCTGATGACCACTCACACGTACGGGCCGAAGAACCTCGTCTTCGCGCTCGGGCTCGTGCTGCTGTTCTGCGTCACCACGACGTTCGGCTACATCGGCTTCTTCGCGATGTTCGCGGTGGCCCCGATGCTGATCATGAGCCTGCCGATGAAGCCGGCCGTCGTGCTGGTCGCCGTGGCCAACCTGTTTCCGGTGGCGATGGTGTGGGCCAGGAGCGAGGAGCCGGAGGTGAGCGTCTGGGGGCTGCTCCCCATCTCGCTGCTGAGCCTCGCGCTGTCGATCCTGCTCGGGTTGTGGATCAAGCGGGTGACCCGCCAGAGCCGGGAGCGCGGCCGGCTCATCGAGGAGTTGCGGCGCAGCCGGGAGCGAGTGGCCCGGCTCTCCCACGAGGCCGGCATCTCCGCCGAGCGCGAACGGCTGGCCAGAGAGATCCACGACACTCTTGCCCAGGGCCTGACCAGCATCATCAGCCTCGTCCAGGCGGCGGAGTCGAATGTGCGCGACGCGCCGGACCAGGCGTCCAGGCAGCTGTCGCGGGCCGGGCAGGTGGCCAGGGACTCCCTCGCCGAGGCTCGCGGCTTCGTCGCGGCCCTGACCCCGCCCACCCTGCGTGGCGGTTCGCTGGTGCAGGCCGTACGCGGTCAGACGGACAACCTGGCCGCCGAGACCGGCCTGGACGTGCGCACCTCGGTCGAGGGCGCGGAGAGACCGCTGCCGATGCCGATGAACGTCGTCCTGTTGCGTTCGGTGCAGGAGGCGATCGCCAACGTGCGCAAGCACGCCAGGCGGGCCCGCACGGTGGAGGTGACGATGACCTTCGAGGAAGACGGCGTCCGCCTGCTGATCCGTGACGACGGCGAGGGCTTCACGCCGGACGACGCCCAGAAAGGGTACGGTCTGCGTGGCATGCGGGCCCGGGTGGAGGAGATCGACGGGACGGTGACCGTCACCAGCCACCCCGGTGAGGGCACCGTCGTCGAAGTGGACGTACCCATGGGGAGCATGGTCAAGAGTGGCTGAGGGAAGTCCGGTCAGGGTCCTGCTGGCCGACGATCACCCGGTGGTGCGGGAGGGCCTCATCGCCATGCTGGAGTCCGCGGACGGCATCACCGTCGTCGGCGAGGCCGGCTCCGGGGAGGAGGCGGTCGTCCAGGCGCAGGCGCTCCGGCCGGACATCATCCTGCTGGATCTGCGCATGGGCGGCATGGACGGCGTCACGGCCACCGAGCACATCCTGCGTCAGTCGCCCGGCAGCAGGGTCGTCATCGTCACCACCTACGAGGACGACACCGACATCCTGCGTGCGGTGGAGGCGGGCGCTGCGGGCTACCTGCTGAAAGGCAGCTCACGCAGGGAACTCATCGACGCCGTCCGAAGCGCCGCCCGAGGGGAGACCGTGCTCACCCCCTCCCTCGCCGGCAAGCTCTTCCGCGCCCGCGGGGCCGGGCCATCACCCCTGTCCGACCGTGAGTGCGAGGTCCTCCGGCTGGTCGGTCAGGGCCTGACCAACGCGGAGATCGGCGGCGCGCTGTTCATCAGCGAGGCCACCGTCAAGACGTACCTGCTTCGGACCTTCAAGAAGCTCGGCGTCTCCGACCGCACGGCCGCCGTGATGGCCGCGCTGGATCGCGGCCTGCTGTCCTGACCACCAGCGCAGAACCGACGGCCTGCTGTCCTGACCAGCGCAGGACCGCGGCCTGTGTCACGGCGGGCCGGCGTCGAGCGCGCGGAGGGTGGCGGCGGCGCCGTCGGCGTTGAGCCGCTCCAGGCCGTCCGTGACCAGCGCGCGGAAGACCCGGTTCTCCCGCAGGTCGGCGCCGAAGACCTCCTCGATGGCCAGCAGGCGGTTCACGGTCGCCGCGGCGGTGGCCGTCGCGTCTCCGCGCAGACGGCCGGCCAGCGGGTCGTCCAGTTCGCGTGACGTGGTGACGTGCCGCATCCACCCGGCCACGACCAGCGCGATCCACCGGGGCTCGTGCCCGCCGGCCAGCCGGTCGCGGGCCGGGTCCAGCAGGCGCTGCGGCAGCTTCTGCGAGCCGTCCGCCGCGATCTGCGCGACGCGGTGCCGCAGGCCGGGGTTGGCGAACCTGGTCAGCAGCGACTCCTTGTACTCAGCGAGGTCGAACCCCTCCAGCCCGTCCAAGGTGGGCGAGAGGTCGTCGTCCATCAGCCGGCGGAGGAACCCGGCGAACGCGGCGTCGCCCATGGCCTCGGACACGTGCGCCGCCCCCGACAGGTAGGCGATGGCCGAATGGCCGCCGTTGAGCAGGCGCAGCTTCATGCGCTCGTACGGCCGTACGTCACCCACCAGGAGCGCGCCCGCCCTGTCCCAGGCCGGCCGCTCCCCGGCGAAGGAGTCCTCGATCACCCACTGCGCGAACGGCTCGGTGACGACCGCGCCCAGGTCGATCACGCCGAGCCTGGCGGCCATGTCGTCCAGGTCGGCCCGCGTGGTCGCGGGGACGATCCGGTCCACCATGGTCGCGGGGAAGCGGACGTTCTGCCCGACCCATTCGAGCAGCGCCGGCTCGCACAGCTCCGCCACGAGCCCGGCGAGAGTCGCGCCGTTGTCAGGGAGGTTGTCGCAGGAGATGACGGTGAGCGGGCCCGCGTCCGCGGCGGCACGGGCGCGCAGCCCGGAGACGAGCCTCCCGATCGCGGTGGGCGGCGGGTCGCGGCGGTATCCCTTCTCCGTGATGGTCAGCGTGACGACCGCCGTCTCCGGTGCGGCCAGCCGTGCGGCTAGGTCGTCACCGGGGGCCAGCACGTCGCGCACGGATCCGACCACACGGACCTCGTCGCCGGCGCGCACGCCGTACAGGCAGTCCTGGGGGCGGAGCCGGTCGGCCACGTCGGTGCTGCGCTGGCTGGCGCCGCAGATGCCCCAGCGGTCGTCGCCGGTCGCGGCCATGGCGCGCTCGGTGTAGACGGCCTGGTGTGCCCGGTGGAAGGCGCCGATGCCCAGGTGCACGACGCCGGTGACGCGCGGCTCCGCGAGCGGGCGCGCGGCGGGCGCGATCCTGGACAGGGTGGCGCGGCTGAGCCTCACCAATGGTGCATGCTCCCGTCCGTCAGCCGGTTGACCGGCAGGTAGGCCGGTTCGTACGGGTAGCGCGCGGCGAGCTTCTCGTCGATGTCCACGCCGAGGCCGGGCTCCTCGCTCGGATGGAGGTAACCGTCGGCGAAGCGGTAACCGTGCGGGAACACCTCGTCGGTGGCCTCGGTGTGCCGCATGTACTCCTGGATGCCGAAGTTGGGGACGGCGATGTCCAGGTGGAGGGCGGCCGACATGCAGACGGGGGAGAGGTCGGTGGCGCCGTGGGAGCCGGTGCGCACGTGGTGGAGCGCGGCGAGGTCGAAGATCCGCCGCAGGTGGGTGATCCCGCCCGCGTGGACGACCGTGGCCCGGATGTAGTCGATGAGCTGCTCGCGGATCAGCTGCTCGCAGTCCCAGATCGAGTTGAACACCTCGCCGACCGCGATCGGCGCCGTGGTGTGCTGCCTGATCAGGCGGAACCCGTCCTGGAGCTCGGCCGGCACCGGGTCCTCCAGCCAGAACGGCGCGTACTCCTGCAGCCGGGAGCCGAGCCCGCCGGCCTCGATCGGGGTGAGCCGGTGGTGGATGTCGTGCAGGACGTGCAGGTCGTAGCCGAAGCGGTCGCGTACGGCGGCGAACAGCTCGGGCACCACGCGCAGGTAGCGCTCGGTCGACCAGGTGGCCTCGCTCGGCAGCGTCGCGTCGGCGGGCTCGTAGAACATCTTGTCCTTGCTGACGCCGTAGGTCGCGTCGAGACCGGGGACGCCGCACTGCACGCGGACCGCGCGGTAGCCGAGGTCGACGTACTTCGCGACCTCGTCGAGGACCTCGGGGATCGTCTCGCCGTTGGCGTGGCCGTACACCGTGACGCCCTCGCGGGAGCGCCCGCCGAGCAGCTGGTAGACGGGCAGCCCGGCGACCTTGCCCTTGATGTCCCACAGGGCAGTGTCGACGGCGGCGATCGCGGTCATCGTGACCGGGCCGCGCCGCCAGTACGCGCCCCGGTAGAGGTACTGCCAGGTGTCCTCGATGCGCGCGGGATCGCGGCCGATGAGCAGCGGGCACACGTGGTCGCGCAGGTAGGACGCGACGGCGAGCTCCCTGCCGTTGAGCGTCGCGTCGCCGATGCCGGTGACACCGTCCGAGGTCGTGATCTTCAGGGTGACGAAGTTCCGCCCCGGACTGGTGACGATGACCTTGGCGTCGGTGATTCTCAAGGGTGGGCCTCCAGGTCGGCGAAGAGCGTGCAGTCCGGGTGAGTACGCAGGACGGAGGCGGGGCAGCTCTCGGCGACCGGCCCGTCGAGCGCGGCGGCGAGCGCGGCCCTCTTGTTCACGCCCGGTACGGTGGCGACCAGCGTACGCCCGGCCATCAGCGTGGGAACGGTCAGGGTGATCGCCCGCTCTGGCACGTCCGCGAGCGTGGCGAAGCACCCGTCGCTGACCTGTTGCCGCCGGCAGGCGTCGTCGAGCTCGACGACCTTGACCGCGAGGGGATCGGCGAAGTCCGCCACCGGAGGATCGTTGAACGCCAGGTGGCCGTTGTCGCCGATGCCCAGGCAGACCAGGTCGATCGGGCCGCGGCCGAGCAGCCCGGCGTAGCGCGCGCTCTCCGCCTCCGGGTCGTCGCCCGGGTCGATCACGTGGACCGCGCCCGGCCGTACGGCGTTCCAGAGCTCGTGGTGGAGGAAGCGGCCGAACCGCTGGGGCGCGTCCGCGGGCAGGCCGATGTACTCGTCCATGTGGAAGACGACGACCTTCGACCAGTCGATCCCCTCGGCCGCGCGCAGGCCGGCCAGCGTCTCCCGCTGCGAGGGCGCGGCCGCGAAGACCACCCTCGCCTCGTCGCGGGTGGCGAGCGCCGTCCGCAACGCCGCGGCGGCGGCCCGCGCCGCCGCGGCGCCGGACTCCGCCCTGTCGCTGTATATCCGGACATCGAGACGTCCGGCGACCCGCCTGATCACGGGATCGGTGTTCGTGGCCGTCACGGCTGGTCTCCCTGAGCGCGGAGCTCGATGATCTGCATGAGGTTCCTGGAGATGTGGTACGGATCCTTGACCGGCAGGGCGACGACCTCGTCGAGCGGAGCCCCGGCCCGGTCCCTGATCTGGACCCACTCCTCGCCGTCCGCTCCGCCGGGGAACGTGCCGAGCGTGTAGTCCCAGATCCGGTCGAACCAGCGGGCCGCTTCCCGATCGCCGTAGCGCTCGGCCGCCAGCAGGGTGGTGTAGGCGGCCTCCGTGTGCACCCACCACAGCTTGGTCGACCAGGTCCGCCTGACCAGGTCTTCGTACGGCCCGCCGGATGGCCGGCCGGAGACGCCGACGTAGCGGAACAGGCCGCCGTGCTCGTCGTCCCAGCCGGATTCGCACAGCGCGGAGACGCCCGCGACCAGGTCACCGTGGTCGCCGGTCTCGCCGAGCAGGTCGCCCGCCTCCAGCGCCATCCAGATCCCCTCCAGCGCGTGACCGGGGGTGCGGTGCCTGGCCAGGATCGTGTCCCGCATGCCGGGATCGGCCACGAACGTCTCGGTGAACAGGCCGCTCTCCTCCCGGTGCGCGACCATCGCGCGGCGCGCGGCGCGCAACTCGTCCGCGTAGGGCAGGGCGTCTCTTGGATCTCGCGCGGACACCGCCTGGTGCGCGCGTGCCTGGTCGAGCCGGGCGTTGAGGACGATCATGCGGGCGCCGAACCCCGAGCAGCCGGGCGGCAGCGGGTACGGCGGCGTCGGCGGATCACCCGCCTCCACGTCGTCCGCGATCCGCTGGACGATCACATCGATCAAGGGGAGGTGGCCGGGCGAGCCGGTGTACCGGGTGAGCTCGGCGAGCCCCATGGCCACGAAGGCGTCGGCGAAGATGCTGCGCTCCGCGGGCAGCGGCCCGCCCTTCGCGTCGAGCGCGGTCCCGCCCCGCTCGTCCAGGACGTAGGCGCACCGGCCGTCAGGTCCGATGGCGTGGTCGAGCAGGAAGGCCGCGCCGCGTTCGGCGTGCCGTACGAGCGTGCCCGAGTCGAAACGCAGCAGGCCGCGGTCGGCGAGCCGGGCGGCGCGGGCGAGCAGCCAGACGAAACGCCCCTGCGACCAGGTGAACTTGTTCGTGGACAGCCGGCGCCTGCCGCGGTTGTCGAAGCAGGTGTGGAACCCGCCGTGCTCGGTGTCGATCCCGTTCTCCAGCCAGAACGGAAGGATGACGTCTTCGAGTTGCCTGCGGGCGATCTGCTCGGGTCGCTCGGAACCCATACCGTCCTTTCCATGCCGGACAATGAAAGCGATTGCATGGATTCTGTCTTCGCTAGAGTACTCCGGTCAAACCGAGCACAATGCCGAGGAGCGCGGTGTGAGCAAGCCGACGATCTACTCCATCGCCCAGCGGTGCGGGGTCTCCGCCGCGACCGTGTCGCGGGCCTTCAACCGCCCGGAGCTGGTCAGCGCGCCGGTCAGGGAGCAGATCATGGCCGCCGCCCGCGAGCTCGGCTACCAGCCGAGCTCGGCCGCGCGCGGCCTGGTCACGGGCAGGGCCGAGATGATCGGGCTGATCGTCCCCGACATCACCAACCCGTTCTTCCCGCTGCTCGTGCGGGCGATCCAGCGTGCGGCCGAGCGGATGGGCAGCTCGGTCATGCTGGTCGACGCGGAGGAGAGCGCGGCGGCGGAGGTGGCGCACGTCGCCCGGCTCCGCAGCAGGGTGGACGGGGTGATCGTGGCCTCGCCCCGCTCGTCGTCGGCGGCGCTGCGCGAGGCCGCGAGAGGGCTTCCCTGCGTCCTGCTCAACCGCCCGCTGCGCGACCTCTCCTCGGTGATCTGCGACAACACCAGCGCGCTCTTCGACGCGGGCGAGCATCTCCACAAGCACGGTCACCGCTCGTTCGCGCTGCTCGCCGGGCCGAGTGCGTCGTGGGCCGCGGCCCGGCGCTCGCAGGCGATCCGCAGGTGGGCGCGGGGGCGCGAGGTCGAGCTCACGGAGCTCGGGCCGTTCCGCGCGACGTTCAAGGGCGGCAGGCAGGCCGGCGCCGCGCTGCTCGGGACCACCGCCACCGCCGCGTTCGCCTTCGACGACCTCACCGCGTGCGGGGTGCTCGCGGAACTGGCCGGGCGCGGCGTCGCCGTGCCAGGCGAACGCAGCGTCGTGGGTTGCGACGACGTGCTTCTCGCACGGACCGTGACGCCCCACCTGACCACGGTGACCGCGCCGATGGACGACCTCGGCGCCACCGCTGTACGGGTCCTGACCAGGCAGATCGAGACGCCGGGCGGCGATCGTGAGCACGTCGGGCTGCCCGGCGTCTTCGTCGCGCGCGACTCCACGGGACCGCGGTCCGCCTCTTGACCGAGATGGGGTCATCGTCTTAAATGCCTGCAATCGCTTTCATCGGTCACGAGGAGTCCGCAGGTGCAAAACGGACGGCACGCATCGCTCATGCGTACGTACGCCGAGCAAGTCGTGAGCCTGATCGGCCGGATCGAGACCGAGGAGACCGACGCCATCGGGGCGGCGGCGACGCTCATCGCCGACCACCTCACCCGGCACGGGGCGGACCGGCTGATCTACGTGTACGGCCCTGGAGGGCACTCCAACCTCGCCGCGCAGGAGGTGTTCTTCCGCGCCGGCGGCCTCGTCAACGTCAGCGCGATCCTCGACGAGGGCACGCTGCTGTCCGGCGGCGCGCTGCGCTCGATGGCGATCGAACGCACCCCCGGTTACGGCCGTGTCGTCATCGAGGACAACAGGCTCGGCGCGGGGGACCTGCTCATCCTGGTCAACGCGTACGGCATCAACGCCGCACTCATCGACGCCGCGCTGACCGCCCGCGAGCACGGCGTCACCGTCATCGGCGTCTCCTCCAGGGAACACGCCGACCGGACCGCGCCCGGCCACCCCGCCAGGCACCCCACCAAGCGGAACCTGCACGACCTCGCCGACCTGCACATCGACACGAAGGTGCCGATCGGCGACGCCGTACTCGAGATCGAGGGGGTGCCCGAGCGGGTCGGCGCGATCTCGACGTTCGCCAACGCGTACACGCTCAACTGCGTCATGGCGGCGGCGATCGCCGAGCTGGCCGGGCGCGGCACGGTTCCCGAGATCTGGCGCAGCGGGAACGCGCCGGGCGGCGACGAGCGCAACGCGCTCTTCCTCGACCGCTTCCGCGGGCGGATCCGATGGCTGTGACCGGCGCGGGTCCGAGGGCGCTGACCCGGGCGGATTCGACGGCTGTGGCCGGGGCGGATCCGAGGGCCGTGACCAGGGAAGATCCGAGGGCTGTGGCCAGCGGAGGGGAGCAGTTGCTCGCGGGGGCCGCGGTCGCCGACATCACGCCGCGGACCGGCGGCTCGCTCGCCGGTTACGCCGCCAGGGTCTCCGCGTCCACCGCGGTGCACGACCCGCTGCTGGCCACCGCTGTGGCGGTCTCCGACGGCGTGACCACCTCCATCGTGATCTCCGCCGACCTCATCGCGCTCGACCCGGACACCACCCGGCGGATCGCCGGCGACGTGCGCGAGCGCACCGGGGTCCCGGAGGAACGGGTGGCCGTGGCGGTGACGCACACGCACGCGGGGCCCGCGGTGACCAGGGGCGGCATCGGCGGCGTCGCCGATCCCCGATACGTCGGGCACGCCTGCTCGCGGATCGCCGGCGCCGCCGCCACCGCGCTCGACGCGCTGACGCCCGCCGTGCTCCGCCGCGGCTGCGGCACGCTCCACGGCGTCGCGCACAACCGGCGCGGCGGGACCCTCACCGACCCGGCGGTCCCCGTCGTACGGCTGGAGCGCGAGAACGGCGAGCCCATCGCCACCGTGTTCTCCCACGCCTGCCACCCGGTGACGCTCGGCCCCGGCAACCTCCAGGTCACCGCGGACTGGCCCGGCTACGCCCGGCGGCACCTGGAGTCCAGGATCGGGGGAGTGGCCGTGTTCCTCCAGGGCTGCTGCGGCCAGCTCAACACCGGGCACACCGCGCTCGACAGCCTGCGCGGCACCGAGCCACAACCGGGCAGGACCTTCCAGGCCGCGGAGCGGATCGGCACCTCGGTGGCCGAGGCCGCGTACGGCGCCGCCACGGAACCGGTCGCCGGGCCCGTGTCGGTGGCCGCCACCCGCGTCGAGCTGCCGCTCGGCGATCCGCTCACGCCGGGCGAGCTGCGCGTGCTCGCGGACGAACCCGGCGGCATCTGGGTGGAGTGGGCGCTGGCCCAGCTCGCCGACCCCGGTCCCGCCGCGGTCGAGGTCCAGGTCGCCGTGCACCGGTGGGGCGGCGTGCCGCTGGTCTTCCTCCCCTGCGAGCCCTTCGTCGAGTTCGCCGTGGAGCTGCGGGCCGCGCTCGGCGATCCCGGGCTGCTCGTCGCCGGTTACACGGGCGGGGTGCCCGGCTACCTGCCCTACCCGGAGACGCACTACGCCGCGGGCGGGTACGAGATCCGCGAGGCCCATCGGGCGTACGGGCTGCGCGCCGCGTTCACGCCCGCCGCCGGCCGCCTGGTCATGGCGGCGGCCAGGGCACTCGCCGGGGAGGCGGCGTGACGATCGAGGGCAGGCTCGCGGACGGGAGGCCCGTACGCGTCGAGGTGGACGGACCGCGGATCGCCGCGATCACCGAGATCCGTGACGCGCCCGGCGCGCTCATCCTCCCCGGCCTGGTCGACATCCAGGTCAACGGGTACGCCGGCCGCGACTTCAACGCGGACGACCTCTCCACCGGCGACGTGGCCGAGCTGGTACGCGAGCTGTGGAAGCGCGGCACCACGACGCTGTGCCCCACGATCATCACGGCGCCGGAAGACAAGATCATCAGAAACCTGCGCGTGATCGCGGCGGCGCGGGAGGCCGATCCGCTGGTCAGGCAGGCCATACCCGCCGTGCATGTGGAGGGGCCCTACCTGGCGCCCGAGGACGGGCCGCGGGGCGCGCACGACGCCGAGCACCTGCGCGATCCCGACCTCGCCGAGTTCGGGCGCTGGCAGGAGGCGAGCGGCGGGCTCGTGAAGATCGTCACGCTGGCTCCCGAGCGGGCGGGCGCCGTCGGCTACATCGCCGAGCTCTCCCGGCGGAACGTCGTCGCGTCCATCGGGCACACCGCGGCGGCGCCCGCCGACGTCGAGGCGGCCGTACGCGCGGGTGCGCGGCTCTCCACCCACCTGGGCAACGGAGCCCACGCGTTGATCCGCAGGCATCCCAACTACATCTGGGCGCAGCTGGCCGAGGACAGGCTCGCCGCGACGTTCATCGCGGACGGGCACCACCTGCCCGCCGACACGTTCACCGCGATGCTCCGTGCCAAGGGGACCGGCCGCGCGCTGCTGGTCAGCGATTCCGTCGCGCTGGCCGGCTGCGCTCCAGGCGACTACACGACCCCGGTCGGCGGCCGGATCACGGTGCGCGAGGACGGCCGGGTGACGCTGCCCGGCGGTGACCTGCTCGCCGGTTCAGGAAGCTCGCTGATCGAGTGCCTCGCCTGGGCGGTCACGCGTACCGAGGTCGATCTCGCCACCGCGGTGGGCCTGGCCGCGGCGAACCCGGCCCGGCTGCTCGGAACCGCCCGCGGCCGCGTCGAACCCGGCGCGTCCGCCGACCTGATCGTCACCACCCCCGACCTGTCCGTCCTGCGCACCTTCGTGAACGGGGTGCCCGTCCACAGCGCCTGACCTGCACCGCTCCCCACCCCCACCTGGGAGATCTCATGGGTTTTCTCGACTGGCTAGTGATCTGCGGCTACTTCGTGGTGATGATCGCGATCGGCGTCTGGGCGAAGTCCCGCATCCGCGACGCCAGGGACTTCTTCACCGCCGGGGGCAGGATGCCCTGGTGGCTGTCCGGTATCTCCCACCACATGTCGGGCTACAGCTCGGCGGTCTTCGTCGGCTACGCCGCCATCGCCTACACCGCCGGTTTCACCCTGTACGTCTGGTGGGCGATCGGCATCACGTTCGCGATGCTGGTCGGGGCGTTCCTGTTCGCGCCGCGCTGGCCCCGGCTGCGGCAGCGGCTCGGGATCATCTCGCCGCTGGAATATCTCGCGACCCGCTACAACGTGCCTGCGCAGCAGGTGCTCGCGTGGAGCGGCACCGCGCTCAAGGTCTTCGACGTGGGCGCCAAGTGGGCGGCGACCGCGCTGCTGCTCCAGGTGTTCGCGGGTGTGCCGATCGCCTGGGGCGTGCTGCTCACCGGAGGGGTCACGCTGATCTACTCGACGATCGGCGGGCTGTGGGCCGACGCGCTCACCGACCTCGGCCAGTTCGTCATCCAGCTCGTCGCGGGGATCACGCTGTTCGTCGCGGTGCTCGCCCAGCTCGGTGGCGTGTCCGCGATCTGGACGCTGTGGGACCGGCTTCCGGAGGGACACGGCCAGCCGTTCAACGGCACGTACACCATGGGTTTCGTCCTGGTCTACCTGCTGATCAACACGCTTTCCTACAACGGCGGGACCTGGAACCTCGCCCAGCGTTTCATCGCGGCGCCGACCGGGGATTCGGCCAGGCGCGCGGCACTGTTCTCCGCGGGCCTCTACCTCTTCTGGCCGCTCGTGCTGTTCTTCCCGATGTGGGCCGCGCCGGTCCTGCTGCCCAACCTGGCCGAGCCGGACCAGTCCTACGCACTGCTGACCCAGCAGCTGCTGCCCGGCGGGCTGATCGGCCTCGTGCTCGCCGGGATGTTCGCGCACACGATGGCGATGACCTCCTCCGACGCCAACGCGATCTCCTCGGTCGTGATCAGGGACATCGTCCCCGCGGTCTGGAAGCGGGCACAGCGGCTGTCGTCCAGGTCCGAGCTGCTGGCCGGCCGGGTCTCCACGTTCCTGTTCATCGCGCTGTCGATGGGCATCGCGCTCGGCGCGGACAGCTTCGGGGGCGTGCTCGGCCTGCTGATCCTCTGGTTCGGCGCGCTGGTCGGTCCGATCGCCATCCCGATGCTGCTCGGCATGCTGCCGATGTTCCGCCGCTGCGGTCCCGCGGCCGCGATCGCCTCCTGGGCGACCGGGCTCGTGGTCTTCGCGCTGCTGAAGTACGTCTTCCCCGGTCAGGGCCAGACCGTGGAGGTGGCCGCCCCGGTCCTGTCCGCGCTGGTGGTGTTCGTGCTCGTCGGCCTCGTCGCTCCGGTACGCGACGCCGAGGCCGACGCGCTCATCGACTCGCTGAACGCCGAGCAGCCCGAGGCCGCGCAGGCCGGCAACGGCTGATCCGCGCGAGGACGAGCATGGCCGGCGGGGCGTGAACCGGGAGCGCGCCGCGTGACATGGCGGTTCACACGCCGCAGTGGAAAGATCGCTGAAGGTTCCGTAGCGTGGTGGCCCGCGGTGGCTGCGTGCGAGCGGACGGTGAGACTGTGGAGTCAGGCGCGGAACTGCGCGGCGCCGGTGACACCGGACGGCGCCCAACTGATCGCCGGCTGCGCCGACGGGACCATCACCATGTGGACTTCGGCGGCGCGGATGGCGCGCCGGACCCCACCTGGTGAGCTGGACCGGGCCGGTCTCCGCGAGCTCGTTCCCGCCGGACAGGACGACGGCGACGGCTGGTCCGCGATGATCGCCGCCCTCGCGCGCCGGCAGCGCGGGCGTGACCGTTGATCGCACGTTCGCCGGCCGCGGTGCGCTCGCCCCGACCGGCCTCCGCGCCACCGGCTACGCCGTCCTCTCGCACGTGCCGGCGCGGATGGCGCGGGCAGCCACCGCCCGCAGGTACGCCCGCAGCTCCTGCGGCTCGTGCACCTCGAACTCGCAGCCGAGCATGAGCAGCCGCGAGGCCAGCCACTCCAGGGTGTCGGCGCGCCCGTGCAGGCGGCAACTGCGTTCGTCGATCGGCTGGACGTCGCCCGCGGCGGTGCCGAGCCGTCGCGCCACCTGGTCGGCAGGCAGCCGCAGGGTCGCCACCACCTCGTAGGTGGGTGCCAGTGAGTACAGCTTGCCGGTGACGAAGGCGGCCGCGTCCTGCTCGGGCGGCTCGCGGGGCGGGATCCGCACGCCGGTTCGCCGCGGATCGCCGATCCTGTCGACGCGGAAGGTCCGCCAGTCATCGCGATCATTGTCGTAGGCCAGTAGGTACCAGCGGCGCGCGGCCGCCACCAGACGGTACGGCTCGACCAGGCGTCTGGTCTCGCTCCCGTCACCCGCCTGGTAGGCGAACCGCAGGCGTTCGCGGCCCGCGACCGCGCCGGCGAGCACCGTCAGGTTACCCGGATCGACGCCGGGCCCGTTCCCGCCCAGCATCGGAACCAGGGCCGCGGCCAGCGCGGCGACCCGGTGCCGCAGGCGGGACGGCAGCACCTGCTCCAGCTTGGCCAGGGCCCGTACGGACGCCTCCTCGATGCCGTCCACCGGGGTCGCCGCCGCGGTGCGCAGGCCGACCGCGATGGCCACCGCCTCCTCGTCGTCCAGCAGCAACGGCGGCATGGCCGTACCCGCCGCGAGCCGGTAGCCGCCCACCGCCCCCATCGCCGCCCGCACCGGATAACCCAGCTCGCGTAGCCGGCCGATGTCGCGGCGGATCGTACGGCGGCTGACCCGCAGGCGCTCGGCCAGCTCACTGCCTGGCCAGTCGCGCGGAGTCTGCAGCAGGGACAGCAGCGTGAGCAGTCTTGCGGGGGTGTCGCTCATGGATCCATCATCCCGGCCATGTGGGACAGGAACTGACCTACATGGCTCCTAGCCTCGATCAGGTCACCGCGACGCGACCACCCGGGCCTGCCCGGGGACGACGTGGCGGGGCACCGCGTAACCCACCGAGGAGAGTCATGAGCACCGAGGTCCGTCCGTTCCGCATCGACATCCCCCAGGCTGACCTGGACGAGCTGCGCCACCGGCTGGCCCGCACCCGATGGCCCCGGCCGCTGCCCGGCGAGGAGTGGAGCCGGGGCGTCCCCGACGGCTACCTCAAGGACTTGAGCGAATACTGGCGCGACGGCTACGACTGGCGCGGGCACGAGGCGCGACTGAACGAGTTTCCGCAGTTCATGACCGAGATCGACGGTCAGGACATCCACTTCCTGCACGTGCGTTCCCCCGAGCCGGGCGCCCTGCCGCTCATCCTCACCCACGGCTGGCCGAACTCCTTCGTGGAGTTCACCGGCCTCATCGGCCCCCTCACCGATCCCCGCGCGTACGGCGGCGACCCGTCCCAGGCGTTCCACGTCGTCGTGCCGTCGCTGCCCGGGTTCGGATTCTCGGCGCCGCCGCGCGAAACCGGCTGGAACGCCACGCGCGTGGCACGGATCTGGGCGGAGCTGATGCGCCGCCTCGGATACGACCGCTACGGCACCCAGGGCGGTGACTTCGGGGCGTACGTCGCCCCGGAAGTAGCCAAGGTCGCCCCGGATCACGTGATCGGCGTCTATGTCATCAGCGGGCTCGGCTTCCCCACCCCGGACGACGTTCCGGAGATGACCGACGACGAGCGGGCGGCGTACGCGCAGCTCCAGAAGCAGGACTGGATGAGCGGCGTGGACCATCATGGGCTGCTGCGCGCGGCGCCCCAGACCTTCGCCTACGGGTGGCACGACTCCCCGGTCGCCGCGCTGGCCTGGATGACGCAGAAGTTCAAGGAGTTCACCGTCGCCGCGAAGCCGCCGGAGCAGGTGATCGATCGCGACCTGATCCTCACCAACGTGAGCCTCTACTGGCTCACCGGGACGCTGGGAACCTCCTCCTGGCCCTACTACGACAGCACGGGCTCCGGCTGGCCGGAGGGTCAGACGGCGGCGCCGACCGGCGTGTACAGCGGGCCGCCGGGAATCCGCCGGCTCGCCGAACGGCACAACACCATCCTGCACTGGCCGCAGGACAATCCGGGCGGCCACCACTTCGTCGCCATGGAGCAGCCCGGCCACGTCGCCGCCGACATCCGCGAGTTCTTCGCCAAGGTCCGCCGAACCACGCCGACGACATCCGGCGCGTGACCTGAACGATGCTCGCGCGCGCCACACTCGGAGGATGCCGTCACGTCTTCTGCTCGCGCTTCTGGCGCTGATCGTGCTGTCCGGCTGCGGCTCCGGCTCGGCGCTGAGCCAGGCGGTGATCGACCAGGCCACCCGGCAGGGCGTGGCGCCCGACCTGATGTACGTCGTGGACCTGCCCGGATACGAACTGGCCGAGCAGTCGGTGGGCGCGGTGAACGAGGAGGGGTTCGGCGCCTTCTACACCGCGCCCGACGGCAGGCAGGTGGAGATGCGGGTCGATCGGGGGCCGTACACGTGTGCGGGCACGTGCCGGCGGGACGGCGACGGCTGGTACACCGAGCACGAGGGCCGGCAGGAGTACGTCGCGGTGCGCGCCGGCCACTACGTGCGGCTGGCCTGCCCGGCCGGGCAGGTGGACCGGGCCGTGCTGAAGAAGGCCGCGGAGGGCGCCCGGCAGGCCGTCGGCGACGGGACGCCCAGTCCTCCGCCGAGCCCGGTCGAGCGCGGCGACCTGCCCGAGAACGGCGACGGCGCCCCGATCCAGCCCACCGGCCCCGGCGGCTGACGCTGCACGGAGTCGGTGTGCACGAAGACCAGGTCGTCCTTGCTCCAGTCGTAGCGCTGGTCGTCGTGGATCTCGTAGCCCCTGCCCTCGAGGATGTAGAAGGCGGCCTCGTTCTGGTGCCCGTGCCCGTGATTCGACGACTCAGGGGGGAGCTCCACGAAGTGCACCTGGATCGTCTGGGTGAGGAAGTCCTCATCACCCGGACCGATCCGCCACCAGGTCCGGCTCTTCGCGCTGTCGCCCGAGTGCCCGACCTTCGCGTCGTCCACGACGACGCTGTCGTCACGCACCCGCTCGACTGCCAATTGGCGGCTCCGGAACGCTCCGAGACCGTACGTCTGCGAGGTCAGTCCGAGTACGAACAACGGTGGCAGTGGCGAGATCCTCGACGGCGCAGGCCCGCGAGACCACCGGGCGAGTCATGAGAGGGACGCGAACCATCGCCCCGCCGCGTTCCAGCGTTCGACGGCAGGGAACCCGGATCGCTCGGCGAGGGGGGCGATGTCGTCGGCCGAGACGGTCGCCCAGCTGAACCAGTCGCCGGCCCGCCCGGCCTGGCGCAGCCGTACGCTGTGCACCCTGCTCTGCGATCCGGGCGGGGAGAGCTCGGCGATCACCGTTCCGCCGGGCCTGACCAGCTCGCGCAGGCGCCGGAGGAGGGCCGCCGGGTCGCCGCCGATGCCGATGTTGCCGTCGGCCAGGAGCGCCTCGGCCCACCGTCCTGTTCCAGGAAGGGGCTCGAAGACACACCTGCGCAGCGCCAGGCCGCCCGCGCGGCGGGTCAGCTCGACGGCCAGGGGCGTGATGTCGATGCCCAGGACCGGAATCCCCATCCGGGTGAGCGCCACGGTCAGCCTTCCAGGTCCAGAACCGACGTCGAGAGTGGGCCCGCCACATCGGGCCAGAACGTGCTCGTCGCCCTCGTTGTGCCGGAGCCAGCGCTCGGCGGAGAGCGGCCGCACCCGGCCGTCCGCATATTCGACGTCTACGTCTTCCCCCTTCAGAGAATCCTCGTAGAAAGCGCCCATCATGCGGCTTTTCCGCAGCAGAAGGCGATGGGAAGAAGGGTTGCCCGAACGTTCGGGCCACTACGGCTGATCATGCTGGGACATTGCCCGCAACAGGTCGGTGCCGATCCCTGGGGAACCGTTACGGACGCGCGGCTATGACCGTCTTGGTAAAACGCCGCCATAACGTCTTCAGCGGAAAGTCAAATCTGGTGGAGCGGGACGAGTTACCTGCCTGCCGGGGGCGCGGGATCCGGCGGCCTGAACCGCGGTGTCCTTCCCTGCACCGTATCTCCGTGGACCTGAACTGGTCATTTTTCGGAAAGACATCATTCCTTCCTCAGGGGAGGGGGCGCCGGCGCCGCGTTAGCGTCGGCCCATGGAGATCGACGTGGTGCTGCCCTGCCTGAATGAGGAGGCAGCCCTGCCCTGGGTGCTCGGGCGGATGCCGTCCGGCTTCCGCCCGATCGTGGTCGACAACGGATCGACCGACGGATCCGCGAAGGTCGCGGCCGGACTCGGGGCGAGGGTGGTGAGCGAGCCCCTGCCCGGATTCGGTGCCGCGTGCCACGCGGGGCTGACGGCCGCGACGGCGGACGTGGTGTGCGTCATGGACGCCGACGCGTCGCTCGATCCCGAGCAGTTGCCGCGGGTCGCGGGACCGGTCCTGGCGGGTGCGGCCGATCTGGTGCTCGGTCGCCGGGTTCTTCGGCCCGGCGCCTCCTGGCCGCTGCACGCCCGGCTCGGCAACGCCGTGCTGGCTCGGAAGCTGCGCCGTCGCACCGGCGCCGGCCTGCACGATCTGGGGCCGATGCGGGCGTGCGGACGTGCCGCCCTGCTGGGGCTGGAATTGGCGGACCGGCGGTTCGGCTACCCCCTGGAGATGGTGCTGCGCGCCGGTGCGGCGGGTTGGCGGATCGCCGAGGTCGAGGTCGACTATCTGGCCCGTACGGGGCGGTCGAAGGTGACCGGTACGGTGCGCGGCACCCTACGGGCGATCGGCGACATGCGCCGGGTCATGGCCGGGAAGGGCGGCACGGCGTGAGGCCGGACCACGACACCGGCGCGCAGATCCTGGTGATGGCCAAGGAGCCCGTACCGGGAAAGGTGAAGACCCGTCTGACCCCGCCCTGCACTCCGCGCGAGGCCGCGGCACTGGCCGGCGCCGCGATGGAGGACACGCTTCTGACGGTCGCCCGGGTTCCGGCGGCCCGCGGCGTGATCGTGCTCGACGGCGCTCCGGGAGCGTGGCTTCCCGCCGGGTTCACGGTCCTTCCGCAGCGCGGCGGCGGTCTGGACGAACGGCTCGCCGCCGCCTTCGACGACGCCCACCGCCTGTCGCCCGGCCCGATCGTGCTCATCGGCATGGACACCCCGCAGGTCTCCGCCGGCATGCTGGCCGACGCCGTGTCCCTCCTCGGCACCCACGACGCGGTGTTCGGCCCCGCGACGGACGGCGGGTTCTGGCTGCTCGGGCTGCGCGCCCCCGACCCCGGCCTGCTGCTCGGCGTGCCGATGTCCGAACCGACCACGGGAGAGATCCAGCTGAACAGACTGAGAGAGGCCGATTTGAGCGTCGCCCGCATGCCTTGCCTTACCGATGTGGACACCATGGCGGACGCGGTCGAGGTGGCGGCGCTGGCTCCGCGGTCACGTTTCGCGGCCGCGCTCGCCGGAACGGCGGTGTGGTGATGACCGCCCCTCGACAGCCTCGACAGCCTCGACAGGCTCGACAGGCGAAGGTGCTGGTCACCGGTGCCGCCGGGTTCATCGGGAGCCATGTGACGGAGGCGCTGGAGGCGGCCGGACACGAGGTGGTCCGTCTCGACATCAGGACCGGCGACGATGTGCGCGATGCCGCCGCGCTCGACCGGTCGATGGCGGGTGCCGACGTCGTGGTGCACCAGGCGGCCAAGGTCGGGCTCGGCGTGAACGTGGCGGACCTGCCGGACTACGCCTCGGTCAACGTGTACGGCACCGCCGTGCTGCTCGCCGCGATGGCGCGGCACGCGGTCGGGCGGCTGGTGCTGGCCTCGTCGATGGTGGTCTATGGCGAGGGCGCCTACGACTGTCCGCGGCATGGCCGGGTGCGGCCCGCGCAACGTTCCGCCGCCGCTCTCGCGCGCGGGCTCTTCGAGCCTCGGTGCCCCCGGTGCGACGCGGAGGTGGTCTGCGTCCCCATCGACGAGGACGCGCCGGCGGACCCGCGGAACGCGTACGCCACCAGCAAGCTGGCGCAGGAGCATCTGGCCGCCAACTGGGCGCGGGAGACCGGCGGTACGGCCGTCGCCTTGCGGTACCACAACGTGTACGGGCCCAGGATGCCCAGGGACACGCCGTACTCCGGGGTCGCCGCGATCTTCCGGTCCGCGCTGGAGGCCGGGCGCGCCCCCAGGGTGTTCGAGGACGGCGGGCAGTTGCGGGATTTCGTTCACGTCCGCGATGTCGCCCGCGCGAACGTCGCCGCCCTCGCCGGCGGCCGGCCGGGCGTGCTGGCCGCGTACAACGTCGCAAGCGGGGAGCCGCGCAGCGTCGGCGACATGGCCGTGGCATTGGCCACGCAGCGT
Source organism: Nonomuraea cypriaca (assembly GCF_015645445.1). Taxonomy (GTDB): domain Bacteria; phylum Actinomycetota; class Actinomycetes; order Streptosporangiales; family Streptosporangiaceae; genus Nonomuraea; species Nonomuraea cypriaca. The sequence continues at coordinate 53,073 of NZ_JADOGI010000002.1, forward strand.
GGCGGCCCGGAGCCGGTGACGACGGGGGAGTACCGGCTGGGCGATGTCCGTCACATCGTGGCCGCGCCGCACAGGGCCGGTGCGGAGCTCGGCTTCCATGCCCGGATCGGTTTCGACGAGGGGATGAAGGAGTTCGCCACCGCGCCACTGGCCTGACCGCCGGCACCGACGGCCGTGCCACGGCACCGTCCACTGGACCTCCAAGACGACCCACGCCACGGGGATGACCATGAATTTTCGCCAAGCGTGACCCGCCGCGCGGTGGGGACGGCCGTCCTGCTGGCCGCCCTGGTCTGCACGCTCGCGCGGGCGGTCGGCAAGGACGCCGCCCACATCGATCGCCTCGGCCTGTTCTGGCCGTACATGCTCGCGTGGGTGTTCTTCGGCGTGGCGGTGTGGGCCGTCCACGGGCTGCCGAGGCGTCAGGCGATGTGCTTGATGATCGCCGGCGGGATCGCCGTGACCGCCACCGGCCTCCTCGCGGCGCCCACCACCAGCACCGACTCCTACCGCTACGCCTGGGACGGACGTGTCCAGGCCGCGGGCGTCTCGCCCTACGATCACGCCCCGGCCGAGGCCGCGCTGGCCCCGCTGCGCGACCGCTGGCTCTTCCCCAGCGGCACCGGCTGCGGGGGGCCCGATCGTTATCCGATCCCCTCCGCCGGCGGGGCCACGTCGTGCACGCGGATCAACCGTCCCGGCGTGCACACGATCTACCCGCCCCTGGCCGAGGCGTACTTCCTCCTGGTGCACGGGCTCTCGCCCGAAGGAGCGCGGCACAAGCCGCTGCAGATCGGTGGTGCCCTCCTGGCACTCGCGACGTCGGCCGTGCTGCTGATCGCGCTCAGCGGACGGGCCGGCTTCCGGGACCGGGCTCCGGCGTACACGGCCTGCTACGCGTGGTGTCCCGCCGTCCCGCTCGAACTGGTGAACAACGCCCACGTCGACGCGCTCGGGGTCCTGCTCACCGTCATCGCCCTGGCCGTCACGAACAGACACAGGGTCCTCGGCGGCGCGCTGCTCGGCGCGGCGACCGCTGTCAAGCTGCTGCCCGCCGTCACCGTGCCCGGAGCGCTCTCCGGGATCCTGGCCGCAGGCGGAAAGACACCGGCGCGCCGGATGCTCGACGCCCTGGCCATCCTCGGAGCCGTCACTCTCGTCGTGGCGCTCGCCTACCTGCCGTACGTTCTGGCCTCGCGCGGCTCGGTCCTCGGCTACTTCTCCGGCTACGTGGACGAGGAGGGTTACGGCGAGGCCGGAAGCAAGGACCGCTACGCGTTGCTGCGGCTGGTTCTTCCCGACTCGTGGGCGTTGTCCACGGCCCTCCTCATCCTCGGGATCGCGGTCCTCCACGTGCTCCGCCACGGTGACGCGGACCGGCCATGGCGCGGCGCCCTGGTGGTGACCGGGGTCGCGTTGCTCGTGTTCACGCCCGGCTATTCCTGGTACGCCGTGCTGGTCGTCGCGCTGGTCGCCCTTGACGGCCGGTGGGAGTGGCTCGGCGTCCCGTTGGCGAGCGGCGCGGCGTACCTGGGCGCCGGCGCCGTTTCCGGGACCGTCGCCTATGCCCTCGCCGCGCTGGTGGTGACAGGGGGGTTCGTCGCGCGTGCACGGATTCGTTCGTCGCCGGCGCGGATCTACGGAAGGTCGTCTCTCTGAATCCGCCGAGCAGCCGGACATTGCCGAATACGTACTGGGGCGTTTGCTTTGGAAAGAGCGTTTCCGGTAAGGACAACAAGCGGCTGACATTGGATTCGGGGGGAGTCAGTGCCGGATGCGTCACGTGGCCGTGAGGGCACATCCGCTAGGACAGGCCGCCTGGCGGCATGGTTGCGGGAAGGGCCCGCCGGGCCTTTCCGGCCGGAGTTCTGGCGTAGCCCGCTGCGTGGCCCCTGGCTGACCTCGGTGCTCGGGCTGGTCCTGCTCGCCGGGATCACCGTCGTCGTGATCACCGGGCTGTTGTCGTACGCCGCTTACGAGCCTCGGCTGCCGGGCAACGACATGACCCCTGGCAAGGGCCTGCTGGGCTTCTACCTGTTCGACTGGCCCACGGACCCGGTCTGGATGTACCGGGTCACCCAGGGGGCGCACGTCATCGGTGGGCTGACGCTGGTGCCGATATTGCTGGCCAAGCTGTGGTCGGTCATCCCCAAGCTGTTCTCCTGGCCGCCCGCCCGCTCCGTGGCCCAGGCCGTCGAGCGGGCCAGCCTGCTGCTCCTGGTCGGCGGCGCGGTATTCCAGTTCGCTACCGGGATCCTCAACGTCCAGCTCTTCTACGTCTTCCCGTTCTCCTTCTACCCGGCCCACTTCTACGGCGCATGGATCTTCCTGGCCGCTTTCGTCGTACACGTGGCCATCAAGCTGCCCCGCGTCATCGACACCCTGCGGACGCAGGGCCTGCGCGACCACCTGCGCACCTCCTTGGCGGACACCCGCCCGGAGCCTCCCGACCCCGACGGCCTGGTCGCCACCGACCCGGCACCCGCCACGATGTCCAGGCGCGGCCTGCTGGCCTTCGCGGGCGGTGGCTCGCTGATCATGTTCGGCCTGTCGGCCGGCCAGTGCCTCGACGGGCCGTTGCGGCGTACCGCGTTGCTCGCTCCCCACGGGCGCGACTACGGCACGGGCCCCAACGACTTCCAGGTCAACAAGACGGCGGCGGGCCTCGGCGTCACGCCGGCCCGAACCGGTGAGTCCTGGCGGCTGACACTCATCGGACCGCATCGGCTGGAACTCTCCCGCGCGGACCTGCTGGCGATGCCGCTGCACACCTACGCCCTGCCGATCGCCTGCGTGGAAGGCTGGTCGACCCAGCAGACCTGGACTGGTGTACGGCTGGCCGACCTCGCCCGCCTCGCCGGGATCCGGACCGGCTCGACTGGTGTCACGGCCAGGTCCCTGCAACGCTGGGGCTATTTCGGTCAGGCCTCGCTCCGCGCCGCGCAGGTCGCCGACCCGCGCTCGCTGCTGGCGCTACGGGTCAACGGCGCCGACCTGTCCCTCGATCACGGATACCCCGCGCGGGTCATCGTCCCCAACGCCCCCGGGGTGCACAACACGAAATGGGTGCGCGAGCTCGACTTCACCCAGGAGAGGTCATGAACGGCCGGAGCCGGTGGGCAAGGGCCTACGGCGCCTCGCCGTGGCACCTGCTCGCACTCGCCCTCTGTTTCCTGGTCGCCGGTTACGCTGCCACCCGGGTGGTCGAAGCGGGAATCTGGCTGGGGTTTCTGGGGTGGTTCTTCGGGGCCGTCATCATCCACGATCTGGTGCTGTTTCCTCTTTACTCCGCTGCCGACTTCGCCGCCGGGTCCGTCACCGCCCATGCCCGTCGCCGCAGTCGCAGACCTGCTCGGTACCGGCGGCGGTCGGCTCCGATCAACTACCTGCGCGTGCCGGCCGTGTTCTCCGGCCTGCTGCTGCTCGTGTGGTTCCCGCTCATCCTGCGCCGCGCCGAACCCAACTACAGGGCAGCGGTCGGGCTGAGCACCCTTCCATACCTCACCCGATGGATCCTGATCACCCTTGTGCTCTTCGCCGCCTCAGCACTGCTCTACGTGCTGCGACGCCTGGCCGCCGGGCGGATCGGCCGCTGAGCGCCCGGTTCAGTCGTGGACGACCACCATCTTGCCGCCGGCTTCCCCGGCCTCCATCACGCGATGGGCCTCCCTGATCTCCTCGAAGGCGAACACCCGCGAGGGTTTGCCCCGCAGGCGGCCGGCCGCCACTTTGTCGGCGATGGCCTGGAGCGGCACGTCGGACAGCGGGAAGCCGGGCGTGCCGAAGACGAAGCTGGCGAAGAAGGTGAGATGGACGCCACTGGCCATCTGCGACAGCGGGTTGAAGTCGGGTATCGGGTCGAGCCCGCCGAGCCATCCGGCCAGGCAGGCCCGTCCGCCCCGGCGCAGTATCGCCAGGGAGTCCAGGATGGTGCTGTTGCCCACCAGGTCGAGCACGGCGTCCAGTTGTTTGGCCTCGGCGATCCGCAGGTGGAGATCAGGCCCCTCCAGTTCGCCGCGCTCCGCGCCGAGGTCTTCCAGCAAAGCGAAGCGGTCGCGGTCGCGGGTGGTGCCGATGACGCGCACGCCGGCGTCGACCGCGAGGTTGATCGCCGCCTGCCCGAAGGAGGAGGTCGCGCCCCGGATGAGCAGGGTCTGCCCTGGGGCGATCTCCAGATTGCGGAACAGGCAGGTCCACGCGGTGGCGTAGGTTTCCGGGATGGCGGCCAGGTCGGCCCAGGGCAGGCCGGACTCGATGAGTGCCACGTTCGACGCGGGCGCCCGGGTGTACTCGGCGTAGCTGCCGTTGATCGTGCGCCCGAGGCCGCCCATCAGGGCGGCGACCTTTGCTCCGAGGGGGAACTCGCCGCCGGGGCAGGCGTGGACGAGGCCGACGCACTCGATGCCGCTCACCGGCGCGGCCTCCGCCCATTCGCCCCTGCGCATGTGCATCTCGGCGTGGTTGAGGCCGAACGCCTTCACCTCGATGACGACTTGGCCCACCTCGGGCTCGGGCTTCGGTAGGTCCCGGTACACCAGGCACTCCGGCCCGCCGAACCTCTCGATCACGATGGCACGCATGGCGGCCCCTCCAGACAAAGGTCGAGCGCCAGGTCGTCGAGCGGCCCGGCACAGCAGATGAGGACCATTCTGACCCAGCTGACGTCATCCCCGGCCTCGCTTGGGTTGCGTATGGCGTCAATTTGATGTCACCATGACGTCATGGACCTTGCGCCGTATGTCGATCAGCTCCGCCGCGAACTCGCGATCGCCGCCGGAGCAGGCGGCGAGGAAGCTCGCGCGCTCGCCGAGCGGCTCGCCGCCGCACTCGAGTCGGCCGCCCGGCTCGCCCTGCTCGAAGCACTGTCCGCCGCCGCGGACGAGATCACCCGCGACCTCGCGCCCGGCTCGGTCGAGGTGCGCCTGCGCGGCCGCGACCCCGGTTTCGTCGTGACATCACCGCCGGCCGGCCGGCCGTTCGAGCCCGCGGGCGAGACCGGGGACACCGAGGGAGGCGCCGGGCCGCCTGCCGCGCCGCCCCCGCCGGACGGTGAAGAGGGCGGGACGGCGCGGATCTCGCTGCGCGTCCCCGAGCACCTCAAGCCGCGCATCGAGGAGGCGGCCGCCCGGGACGGGCTCTCGGTCAACGCCTGGCTCGTCCGCGCGGTCTCCGCGGCGCTCGAACCCGGCGGGGGAAGCCGGCGCTCCGGCCCGCGCGCGGCCCCGCAGACCGGCACGCGCTACACGGGCTGGGTGCGCTGATGACCACTCGAATCCATGAGGAGGGCACCGAGATGCCGGCCTTCGACACCCCTGAACCCATCTCCGTCATCATCGACGTGGCGGCCGCCAACATCCGGATCAACGCGAGCGATCGCACCGACACCGTCGTCGAGATACGCCCGAGCGACGAGTTCGACGACACCAGCGTGCAGATGGCCGAGGAGGCACAGGTCTACTACGCCGGCGGCAGGCTGCTGGTGAAGGCGGACAAGAGGCCGGCCGCGTCGATGTCCGGGTGGGGCTCGCTCGACAAGCTGGTCGAGGCGCCCGCGCAATGGCTCCGTTCGCTGGTCGCCTCGGGCAGTTCGGTCGACGTGACGATCGACCTGCCCGCCGGATCCCGTGTCGACGCCACCACGGGGGCGAGCCTGCGCTGCCGGGGCAGCCTCGATGAGCTGAGGTTCACCACCTCCTACGGCGACATCCGGGTCGAGCAGGCAGGCAGGATGCGGCTGAGCTCCACCCACGGCGACATCTCGGTCACCCGCGCGGCCGGGCACGCCGAGGTCACCAACACCCACGGCGACATCCGCATCGGTGAGATGCGGGGCACGACGCTGGTCAAGACCTCCCATGGTCAGATCACCCTCGGTGAGGTGGCCGGCGAACTGCGGCTGAACTCCGCGTACGGCGACATCACCGTCGATCGCGCCCTGTCCGGCGTGGCCGCCAAGACCGCGTACGGCAGCCTCAGGATCGGCGAGGCGGTGTCCGGCTCGGTCGTCATGGAGACCACCGGCGGCGGGCTGGAGCTCGGGATTCCCGGCGGCACCCCCGCCTGGCTGGACGTGAGCTCGCAGCACGGCACCGTGGACGTCGCCCTGGACGCCGGCGACGGCCCCGCGCAGTCCGAGAGGACCGTCGAGGTGCGGGCCCACACCACCTACGGCGACATCATCATCCACCGTTCCTGACAACCAGGGAGAATCTCATGCCAGACGCGATAGTCGCCGAGGGCTTGGTCAAGAAGTACGGCGACGTGGTGGCCCTCGACGGGATGGAGCTGACCGTTCCCGAGGGGACGGTGTTCGGGCTGCTCGGCCCGAACGGCGCGGGCAAGACCACCACCGTGCGGATCCTGACCACGTTGCTGAGACCGGACGCGGGCCACGCCACGGTCGGCGGGTTCGACGTCGTACGCGACGCGCACCGGCTGCGCGCCCACATCGGCGCCTCCGGCCAGTACGCCGCGGTGGACGACCACCTCACCGGCGCCGAGAACCTGGAAATAGTCGGCCGCCTCTACCACCTGGGCGTCAGGCGCAGCAAGCAACGCGCCCGCGAACTGCTGGAACGCTTCGACCTGGCAGAGGCGGGCGACCGCCCGGTGCAGGGCTACTCCGGAGGCATGCGGCGCCGGCTCGACCTGGCCGGCGCGCTGGTCGCGAGCCCGCCTGTGCTGTTCCTCGACGAGCCGACCACCGGCCTGGACCCGCGGGCGCGGGCGGGCCTGTGGGACGTCATCGGCGAGCTCGTCGCGGCCGGCACGACGGTGCTGCTCACCACCCAGTACATGGAGGAGGCCGACCGGCTCGCCGACCGCATCGCGGTGGTCGACCACGGTCACGTGATCGCGCTCGGCACCTCCGACGAGCTCAAGGCCAGGGTGGGCGGCGACCGCATCGAGCTGTCGGTGACGAGCGTGGCGGACCTGGAGGCCGTACGACGCCTGCTGGCGCCGCTGGCCGCCGGAGACGTGCAGACCGACGCCACCGCCTTCCAGGTGACGATCCCGGTCGCCGGCGGCGCGGCCACGCTCACCACGGCGCTGGGCCACCTGGCCGCCGAGCGGATCCCCGTCCGCGACGCCGGACTGCGCCGGCCGACCCTGGACGACGTGTTCCTGACCCTGACGGGACACGAGGCCGACGAGAAGATCAAGGAGACCGTGCGATGAACACCCTGCAACTGGCGATGACCGACGGCGTGACGATCGCCAAGCGCAACGCGCTGAAGATCAGGCGGGCACCGGACCTGCTGGGCGGCGTGGTCCTGCTCCCGATCGTGTTCGTGCTGCTGTTCTCCTACGTCTTCGGCAGCATGATCAGCCTGCCCGGCATGTCGTACGGGGAATACATGGTCCCCGGGATCTTCGTCATGACGATCGTCCAGAGCGCGCAGATCACCGGCTACACGCTGACGCAGGACCTGCAGAAGGGCATCTTCGACCGCTACCGCACGCTGCCGATGTCGCCCTCGGCGGTGCTGACCGGCCAGACCGTCAGCGACGTGATCATGAACGTGACCAGCATCGTCACCATGGCGCTGGTCGGGCTGCTCGTCGGGTGGCGAATCCACACCTCGCCGTTCGAGGCCGCCCTGGGCTTCCTGACGCTGCTGCTGTTCGCGTACGCCTTCTCGTGGGTGACGGCGACCGTCGCGCTGGCCCTGCGCACGCCGGAGGTCTTCAACAACGTGGCCACCCTCGTGTCGCTCCCCTTGATCTTCCTGTCCAACGCCTTCGCCGACAGCGCGCGCCTGCCCGGCCCGCTGAAGCCGATCGCGGAATGGAACCCCGTCTCCACGCTCGTCCAGGCCGCCCGCGAGCTGTTCGGCAACACCAACGCGGCCATGCCGGTGTCCGGCGCCTGGCCGCTGCGGCACGCGGTGACGGCGTCGCTGCTGTGGTCGGCCCTGCTCCTGGTGGTGTTCGTGCCGCTGGCCACGCGGCTGTACAAGAGGGCTGTCAGCCGATGACCCCGCGCGAGGCGACCGGGGGCGTGGTCGTGACCTGCAAGGCAACCGACCATCGACGTCCGGGCAGACCGCACGTGCAGGTCACCGGAGAGCTCACCTGCGGCCGCCTGGCCGTCCGCGGCCCTCGCAGGTGATTCACTACGGCGATCGGCGGCCGTGTGGTCTCGGAGTCCGGGAGGTCAGGGGCACAGGGCGGCGATCAGCCCGTACTCGATGGCTGTCGCGGCGTTGGCGGGTCCGGCGGCGTGGCCGGTGAACAGCGCCAGCGCCGAGACGGTAAGGGCGAGCAGCGCGGGGAATCGTCTGGCCATGGAGTGCCTCCATTCGGGTCTCTGCCCCGCATTCGGGCAACGGACCGGTCCGGATCGCAGTGAGAAGCACCTGTGATGATGACGTTATCTTTCCTCGCTCAGTCCGGGCGACGTGTCGACGGCCGGCAAGCAGCTCACCACCTGAGCCCTCTCCACCGGAACAGGTGCTCGAGGTAGTGGTCGATGGTCGCGCGCGGCCCGGTTCCAGTGTGTTTGCTGAAGGGGCTGACCTGTGTAAACAGCGGTCGGAAGCGGTATGACCAGGTGATCTTCAGGAAAGCGGCGTAAAGTCACCTGTCGCCGTCCCCGAGCCGACCGCCAAGGAGCGCCACCACGCATGTCCGCATATCCCCGAGGACTCACGCGCACGCCGGAGGGCGGGGCCGATCAGTGGCCCGGACTCCGCCTGAGCCCGCTGATGGTGGCGGCGTGAAGCGGGTACGCGGCAACGACTACAGAGTCCTTGAGCCGCCTGAGCACTTCACCCCCGAGTTGCGGGTCAGCGTGATCATCCCGGCCTACGGCGCCCAGAACAAACTGGACCTGGTGTTGCAGGGGCTGGCGCGGCAGACGTACCCGGCGGAGCTGACCGAGATCATCGTCGTGGACAACGGCAGCGTGCCCCCGCTGCGGCTCCCGGCCGGGGTGGACGCCCGGTTGGTCCGCTGCGAGGAGCCCGGGCGCGCCAGCGCGCGCAACGCCGGGCTGGCCGAGGCCGTGGGCGACGTCATCCACTGGCTCGACTCCGACGTGGTGCTCACTCCTGGGGCGATCGAGGCGCACATGCGCTGGCATCACGCCGCCCCGTACCTCTCCGTCACCGGCTACATCAGGTTCACCGAGGTCGAGCCGCCGGCGGTCCTTCCCGACGACCTGGAGCAGGCGTTCGAGCCGGCCGAGCCGCACGCCTGGCTCGTCGGTCTGGTCGAGCGCACCGACGGCCTCACCGCCTACTCGCCGCGCCCGTTCAGCCTGCACGTCGGCGGCGCCACCTCGGTCAGTGCCCGCCTGGTCGAGGCCGCCGGCCCCATGGACGACGAGCTGATCGTCGGCCAGGACACCGAGATGGGCTACCGCCTGGCGCAGGCCGGAGCGGTGTTCGTGCCCGAGCCGCGGGCCCGCGCCTACCATCTGGGCCCCACCATGCGGATGCGGCACCAGAAGCGCATCGACCGGGTCAGCCATGCCTTCGTCGCCGACCGCATCCCCGCCTACCAGTGGCTGCGCACGCATCCGTACCGGCAGTGGAAGATCCCCAACGTGACGGCCGTCCTGGACGGCACGGCCGGCTACGAGGCCGTCCGCGCCGCCGTGGACGCGTTACTCGCCGGCACGGTCACGGACCTGTCCGTTGTCCTGGTCGGGCCGTGGGACAAGCTCGACCGTGACCGCCGCGCCCCGCTCAAGGACCCGGACCTCGACCTCGTGCTGGTCCAGGGGCACTACGAGCACGAGAGCCGCGTGCGCCTGGTGGTCGAGGAGGAGGTGCACCCGTCCGTCCCCTTCGTCCTGCGGCTGCCGCCGGGCTGGGTGCCCGGCGAGGACAGCGTGAGCCGGCTGCTCAACGTGGCCCGCGCCGACGGGGCGGGCCTGGTCAACGTGCTGCTGGAGGAGACGCCCGAGGGGGTCGTGCCGGCGCGGCTCGAACGCGTGTCCGCCTTCGCCCGCGCCCGCCTGGTGGCCCGGCCCGGCGAGCCGCTCGACGACGCCGTGGACGACGTCTCCGCCGTCCGGTGGGTCGAGGGGGAGAAGTACGGTTTCACCCGCGAGCCCGCCGAGCTGCACGGGCGGCGGGCCGCCTACCAGGCCGGGACCCAGGCCGCGGCGGAGGCCGCCCGCCTGGCCAAGGAGACCGAGCGGCTGCGCGCCCAGGTCGCCAAGTGGCGCGACGAGGCGGCGCGCTGGCGCAAGAGCGCCGTGGAGCTTCGCCGCGAGGTCGGCACGCTGCGCCGCCAGGTCCACGCGGCCACCCGTGCCCAGCGCGGCATGCGCGCCATCCTGTCCGGCACGGTGAAACGCGCCCTCCGCCGCAAACCGCTCACCTGATCACTCCTGACGGCGAAGCGCCGAGTCGCCGCGCGGACCGCCGAAGTGATGGGTTACTCTCGTTTTGATGACACGCTGTCAGTCAAGTACGACCGAGGCCGACTCCTCTCGGGAGATGACATGAGCGATTCCGTGACGTTGCCCCTGCACATGCGGCGCAACGCGTTCGATCCCGACCCCGAGCTGTCGGCGATGCGCGACGAGGAGGGCGTCCGGCGGGTGCCCACCATGTTCGGGGTCGACGCCTGGGTCGTCAGCCGCCACGCCGACGTCCGCGAGGTGCTCGGGGACGCCACGCGCTTCAGCAACGCCCAGCGCGTCTTCAGCCCGGTCGGCGGGCCGGAGTACACCGAGGAGCAGCTCGCGACGATGCGGGCGGGCAACCTGCTCGCCTTCGACCCGCCCGAGCACACCCGGCTGCGCCGCATCCTGACGCCGGAGTTCACCATGCGGCGGATGCGCCGCCTGGAGCCGCGCATTCACGAGATCGTCCAGGAGCACCTGGACGCGATGGAGCGCACCGGATCGCCGGTCGACCTGGTCTCCGCCTTCGCCCTGCCGATCCCCTCCCTGGTCATCTGCGAGTTGCTGGGCGTGCCGTACGCGGACCGCGACGACTTCCAGCGGCGTACCGGCAAGCTGCTGAACATCTCGCTCCCGATCGAGGAACGGACGGCGGCGAGCATGGAACAGCGCGCCTACATGTCCGAGCTCGTGGCCCGCGCCCAGGCCGAGCCCGGCGACGACATGCTCGGCATGCTCGTCCGCGAGCACGGCGACGACCTGTCCACCGACGAACTGGTGGGCATCGCCGGGCTGTTGCTGCTGGCCGGCCACGAGACCACCTCTAACATGCTCGGGCTCGGCACCCTGGCCCTGCTGCGCCACCCCGACCAGCTCGACCTGCTCAGGAAGGACCCCGAGCGGATCGGCCCGGCGGTGGAGGAACTGCTGCGCTGGCTCAGCATCGTGCACTCGGGCACGGGCAAGATCACGACCACCGAGGTCGAGCTGTCCGGCACCCGCATCCCGGCCGGCGAACTCGTGATGTGCGCGCTGCCCGCGGCCAACCGCGACCCGGCGTTCATCTCCGACCCGGACCGCCTCGACATCGCCCGCGGCGACCTCGGCCACGTCGCCTTCGGCCACGGCGTGCACCACTGCCTGGGCGCGCCGCTGGCCAGGATGGAGATGCGGGTCGCGTTCCCGGCGCTGTTCGAGCGCTTCCCCGGGCTGCGCGAGGCCGGCACCGCGCCCGAGTTCCGCTCCTTCAACGTCGTGTACGGCCTGGCGTCCTTCGAGGTCGCCTGGTAGGCGGTCTTGCCCGTCGCGCCACGGCTGCTAGCGTTCGCCTGTGCACGAGCAGCGACAGCGAGCCGACGCGCTGCGTAACGCCGACAAGATCGTCCGGGCCGCGATCGAGATCCTGCGCGAACGTGGCCCCGAGGTCTCCCTCGACGAGATCGCCCGGCAGGCGGGCATCGGGAGCGCCACAGTCTACCGGCGCTTCGGCGACCGCGACGGCGTGATCAGGGCCGCCTTCGAGACGTACTTCGCCGAGGAGGTCGAGCCGCTGGTGCTGGCCGCCCGCGACGCCGCCGACGCCGGGAGCGCGCTGGCCGGGGCGCTGGCGGCGTCGGTCGACACCCTGGCCGCCCACCACGGGCTGCTGAAGGCGGCGCGGCGGTCGGGCGCGTTCTCCGTCGACATCGCGGCGCGGTTCATGGGGCCGCTCGGCGGCGTGCTGGCCCGCGCCCAGCGGGCGGGGCAGGTGCGGGCCGACCTGTCCGTACGAGACCTGGCGGCGATCGTCGTCATGGCGCTGGCCACCGCCCACCCGGCCGATCCCGCCCACCACGATCCCCGCCGCTACCTGGCCCTGTTGCTGACCACCCTGCGACCGTCGGACGACGACCTGCCCGCGCCCTCCGCGCGCCGCATCCTGGACCCGAGCCCCTGACGCTCACCGCCATGGTGAGGAGCGGCCCTATCGGGCTCTCATGATGCTTCGCGTGCGGGGCCGGTCAGTGAGTACGGGCGTCGAGCACGAGGTCCTGCTGGAGGCCGAAGCCGTCGATGCGTACCTTGTTCTGCTGCACGGTCACCACCGAGTACGCGTTGGCCGGGTAAGGCTGCTCGACCATGCCTTTCATGGTCACGTAATGGATTCCGTCGACCACCTGGTAGGCGCCCGGGTGATAGTGCCCGTTGAGGTAGGCCACCACGTTGGGGTACGACTCCAGCACCTGCCGGATCACCGGGGCGTCAAGGGCGTCCTCGGTCTCGCCTCCCGCGAGCGGCATGTGACCGATGACGATGACCTGCTGCCCCTTCTCGTCCGCGTCCGCGAGCGTCGCCTTGAGCCAGGCCATCTGCTCGTCGCCCAGGGCGCCGTTGTACGTCTGGGCGTTGATCGCGCCCTGCTCACGCAGCTCGTCGATGATCTCCTGCGCCTTGACGTAGTCCGCCGAGCCAGGTGCGTTGGCATAGAGCGAGACGTCGTTGTTGTCGAGCACGACGAAGCGCCAGTTCTGGTGGGTGAAGTCGTAGTACTCGTTGGGCATGCTCAGCCGCTCGACGGCCTCGTCACTCGAGATGCCCGGGAAGTCGTGGTTGCCGAGCACGCTGTAGCGGGGGCCGTGGATCCGTTCGAAGATCGGCAGGATTTCGTCGAAGCTCTTGGGATCGCGGTCGACCATGTCACCGAGTTGGACGGTGAAGCTGACTTTCGCGTCGTTGATCGTGGCGGCGCTCTCGGCCAGCTTCTGGAGGGAGTCCGCGTAGTAGCGGGTGCCCTGGGCGGGGCCGCTCCAATACTGTGGGTCCGCGATCAAGCCGAACGAGAACGCCGCGTTGCCGTGGCCGGTCGGACCGTCATGCCGGCCATCGGCCCAGGCGGTCGTGGGGGCGACGCTCGCCAGCGACAGGGTGAGCGCGGCACAGAGGGCCATGGGTAGCGCCTTCATCGGCAAAACTCCAAGATGTTCGCGGTAATCGGCTGGGCCAATGGCATCACCCCTGAGCAAAGATCGTCTAATCCCAAACTGGACAAACTGTGAACTATCCGGAGGTGCTGTGCCTCGGCGTCGCGAGTCGCCGCGCGCCCTTCTGCCGATCAGCGGCGGAATCTGGCGACCATGTCCGGGAAACCGGGGCGCCGCAGGTGGATCTCGGCGATCTGTCCGATCGGCTGCTCGACGGTGGTGCTCCACGACCGTTGCCGTCCAGAGAGCGTGAACCGGCCGAGGTCGGCGAGCCCGCCGTCCAGGCCGACCAGTATGGCCTGGTACGACCCCTCCGCCTCCTCCATGGTGAACACGAGCCAGCTGGGCGAGCCCTGGTAGCCGAACACATGGCCGACCGCCTCCCGGCCGGAATAGAGGCCGGCGGCCGTCAGATAGCGGCCGTCGGCCACCTGAAGCGTGGCCCGGTAGCCTGCCGCCAGCTCGCGGTCCGCCTCCGTCACGCGCCACACCGTCCCGCCTGCGACCATGCTCACCACGAGGGCCGTGATCAGATACGGGGTCAGCCTGCGCAGCAGTGAGGGCTTCCTGACCTCGGCGATCCTGGCCAAGACGCGTGACTCGAACGCGGGAGGCGGCTCCTCGGCGGGTGCGATCGAGGTGAGGGCGTCGACCAGCCTGGCCGCCTCCTCCAACTGCCGGCGGCAGCCCGGACAGTCATTGACATGGTGCAGCGCTGCCGCGCGTTCCTCCCCTGACAGCGTGCCGGTGGCCAACTCGGGGATCACATCGCGGGCCCGCCGGCAGCCGGAGGGCTCAGTCATCGCTCACCTCCAGTTGGTCGCGGAGCTTCGCCATGCCCCTGCGCAGGCGGGTCTTGGCGGTACCCAAAGGTATCCCCTCGATCTTCGCGATCTTGCTACCCGACATCCCGTAGAACACGGCGAGCACGATCGCCCTGGCCTGCGCCTCAGGTAGCCCGCGCAGCGCATGCCGGACGAACTCCTCGTCCTGCGGCGCCTCGTCGGCCGGCTCGACGGCGAGCAGTCTGGTCAGCAGCACCTGGGGATCGACCGGCTCTTCGCGCCTGAGTCGTAACGCGTCGATGGCCAGGTTGCGGGTGATGGTCAACAGCCACGTCGCCACGGCACCACGGCGCGAGTCGTAGGCCGAGGCGTGCCGCCACGCCCTGACGAACGCCTCCTGGGCCACCTCCTCGGCCAGCGCGGGCTCGCGGACGATGGTCCGCGCCAGCCCGAAAACCCTGGCCTGGTAGCGGCGCACCAGAGCGGCGGCCGCCTGCGCGTCCCCCGAAGCCATGCCGACGAGGAGCGACTCATCGGAAAGAGCCCACATGACCGTTCTACGGAGACGATCAGCGTTTTGGCTTCACAGTGAATCCGATTTCGTGTCGCGGGCCGTACAACCTCACATGACAAGATTTTCCTTGATGGCCGCAACCTGCCTGCTGATCGCGGGCTGTGGCGCGGCGACCGGGACCTCGGGCTCACCGACGGTCACCATTTCGGCCCCCGCCGACGGCGCGGACGTCGGGTCGTCGTTCGCCCTGCGTTTCAGCTCCAGCGAGGAGATCGGCCCGACCACCTCGGGCAAGCACCACGTGCACGTCTCCACCGACGGCCAGGCCGACGACTACACCGTGGTCACCGCATCGCCGTTCCAGGTCACGGGGCTGCCCCCTGGGCGGCACACGGTGAGCGTCACCCTGCAGCACGCCGACCACTCCGCGGCCGGCGCGTCGGACGAGATCACCGTGAACGTGACCGGATCCGGCGGCGGCGCCTCCCCTGAGCCCGAGCAGAGCTATGGCGGCGGCTACTGACCGCTGGGTTCGCCGCCACAACCGGCGGACCAGATGGTTCCATGCCGGCGTCTACCTCACGACGCTGACGCTGCTGGGCACCGGCTGGTGGCTGCTGGCAGGCCGGGAAGGCCGGCCGAGCCCGCTCGCGTGGCTGACCGGCATCCCCGACACCACCCTGCACACGGCGGTGGGCTGGGCATTCGTGGCACTCGCTGTGGCGGGACCCGCATGGGGCTTCCGCGGGGCGCGCACGTTCGTGAGAGAGTCGGTACGTTTCACGCGCACGGATCTGTGGTGGTTCGCCCGCTGGCCTGCCGCGACGTTGACCGGCCGGTTCGCCCATCACGACGGGCATTTCGATCCGGGGCAGCGGCTGATCAACCTGATGTTGGCCGGCGGACTGCTCGTGCTCGCCGGCACGGGAGCCGGGATGGCGTCGCTCCACGGCGGACCGGTTTTCGCGCTTCTCGCTCAGGTCCATGTCTGGACGACGCAGCTCATCACCTGGCTGATCGCCGGCCACATCGCGGTCGCGTCCGGAGTGCTGCCCGGGTATCGCGGGGTCTGGCGCTCAATGCACCTGGGCGGGCGCCTTGACAGATCGGTGGCGTTCCGGCTGTGGCCGGGGTGGGCGGCCCGCCAGAAGTCCTGAAGGCGGGAGAGCACCGGAGGCTGTGGGAGCAAACCGCTCGCCACGCCGCTTCGGCCGGGCTCTCCGTCATGGTTCGTCAATCCGAGAGAACCTCGAACCACACGGCCTTGCCGGTACGCGTGGGCTCGACGCCCCAGCGGCGGGACAGCAGTTCGACCATCTGCAACCCGCGGCCGCTCTCTTCGCAGCCGGTGGGCGACTCGGCGTGCGGGAGCTCGGAGGTCTCGTCCTCGACCACGCATCGAAGCACGCCCGCCCTGATGGAGAGGGTGAGAACCGGCTGCCCCCGGGCATGCCGCAACGCGTTGGTGACCAACTCGTCGACGAGGAGCTCCACGACGTCTGTTTCACCGGGGAACTCCCATTCGGACAGTTGCGCGTGGATCAATCGCCGTCCGGCCGGTACCGAGGACAGATCGTCCGGCAGGACCCACGATGCCCGGTGGTCTGTGACGGGCCCGCCGATCCCGGTGAACTCGCGAAGCCGCCGGATGATCGAGTCGGGCCAGCGGAGCGCGCGTGACTGATTCAGCCGAATCCCCGGACGGCCGGGGTCGCCGCCGGCACGGCGCACGCCACAATGCGGGGCGGCCATCGGGACCCCATCGAACAGGTATGTTGCACTCATCGGATCGTGTCGCCTTCTTGATAGAGCTGCTCTCTCTATCAAGGATTCGCCTGGTAGCACGCGCCGTCTTCGATGCCAGCCTCCATCTTGGATGGCAGGCAGCGGGAAGGCGCGGATTCCAGCCACCTGCAATGTGGGGGAGTGCCGCCAGCTGAGATTCTGGAGGTGTGGCTGTGCGTTGCCTCATCGTCGATGACAATGATCACTTTCTCCAGGCCGCACGCGGGCTGCTGGAACGAGAGGGGATCACTGTCGTCGGCGTGTCCTCAACGAGTGCCGAGGCGATGGAGCGCTTCGGCGAGTGCCGCCCGGACGTCACCCTGATCGATGTCCAGCTCGGCGAGGAATGCGGCTTCGAGCTGGCGCGGCGACTGGCCGGCCAGCGAGCGGAAGGGCCGTCGAACGTCATCCTCATCTCGGCGTACTCGGAAAGCGACTTCTCGGACCTGATCGCACAGAGCACCGCCCTCGCATTCCTGTCGAAGTCCGATCTGTCCGCCGAAGCGATCCATGCCATCCTCCGCAGGGCGGATCACAAGGGCGTCTAGCGGGATTCGAGAAAGGCCAGGACCGCGAGGATGCGCCGGTGGTCGTCCTCCGTCTCGGGCAGCCGCATCCTGGTCATGATGCTGCGTACGTGCTTCTCCACGGTGCCTTCGGTGATCCACAGCTGGCGGGCGATGCCGGCGTTCGAGCGGCCTTCCGCCATCAAGGCGAGCACTTCCCGCTCCCGTTCGGTGAGCTGCTCCAGCGGGTCGTTCCTGTGGCGGGCGGCGATGAGCTCCTGGACCAGGCTGGGATCGACGACCGACCGGCCCTCGGCGATGGTCCGGATCGTTCCAATGAAGTCCGCCACATCGATCACCCGGCTTTTGAGCAGGTAACCGACCCGGTGGCCGGTCGCCAGCAACTCCATCGCCCGCTCCGCCTCGATGTGCGCCGACAGCAGCAGGATCCCCGTGTCCGGCCACTCGGCGCGTATCTCGCGGGCCGCGTCGAGACCCTCGGTCGAGTGGCCAGGGGGCATCCGGATGTCGACGATTACCAGGTCCGGCCGTTGGTCGCGGACCAGGGAAAGCAGCTCCGGCGCGGTCCCGGCCTGGCCGACGACGGTGAATCCGGCGCGTTCGAGGAGCATGGAGAGCCCTTCCCTGAGCAGGACGTCATCGTCCGCCAGCACCACTCGCGTCGGGCTTGCGTTCATGTCCCGTCCCGTTTTCCTGGCCTGGCAGGGCACCCCGCACCGGACTCCACCAAGGCTTCTACCAGCACTGATGAGCGTATAGTTACCTATTATGAGCGAAGGGTTGCTGCCGTCGCTGCTTCGCCCGAGACGTCCGCCGATCGCCCTTGGGATCGTGGTCGGCGCACTCTGCGTCGCAGCCGAAACCCTGCTGGCCGCGGCACTGGTGGAGATGACGCCGGCTCGCGCTCTGGCGGAAGTCTACATTCCCGGGATTCTGGCGATCTCGCTGGTGTGGGGCCTGTGGCTGGGAGCGGCGACCGCCGCCGCCAGCGGCCTGGTCTTCGCCCATCTCTATGTGGCACCTCTGATGACCCCCGGCCTGGCCGGCTCCAGAGAGTGGCTGGAGGCAGGGGTGTTCCTGGTCGTCGCGCTGATGGTCGCCCTGGTCGCGGCGATGGTGCGGACGCTGGTCGCGGAGATCGACGAGCGCCGTCGCCAGGCCGACCTCGCCGCCCGGATGGCCCGGCTCATGCTGGGCGCGAAGGACCTGCGCGAGGCTCTCTCGGCGGTCTCGTGCCTGTTGGCCGAGGCACTGGAGGCGCCCGGCCTCACGATCGAGCTCGGGACGGTGAGCGCCCCCGAGGGGCGCGCGGCCGTGCCGATCCAGGAGGGCCCGTCACGCTTCGGGACGCTCCTCGTCCCCGCCCGCGCCGAGGCGACGCTGACACGTTCGGCACAGCGGCTGATGCCCTCGCTCGTGGCTCTCCTGCGCGCGGTGAGCGACCGTACCGACATCTCGCGCGCCCTGGACAGCAGCCGTGACGAGCTACGGCACATCATCGAGGAACAGGCCGCGCTACGGCGTGTCGCCACGCTGGTCGCCCGTGGCGTCTCACCGTCGGAGCTGTTCAGCGCGGTCGCGAGTGAGATGGGCCGCATCCTGAACGTGGAGACCACCGCGGTCGTGCGTTACGACCAGGACCGCACGATGGTCTACGTCGGATCCTGGAGCGCACGAGGGGACGAATACCGCATGCCTGTGGGCTCGCGGTGGCCGGTCGACGAGCCGAGCGTGGGCGCGCTGGTGTGGGAGACCGGGCAGCCGGCGCGCAAGACGGACTACGCCGCCACCACCGGCGAGATCGCCGACTGGGCCCGGCGGCGGGCGGTGGCCTGCGCCGTCGGCTGTCCCATCGTCGTGGAGGGAGGGATGTGGGGCGTGATGATCGCCGTCTCCTCCAATCCTGACGTGCTGCCCGAGGGCGTGGAGAAGCGCATGCTGGAGTTCACCGAGCTGCTCGCCACGGCGATCGGGAACGCCCAGGCGCACGCGCAGCTCGCCGAGTCCCGCGCCCGTGTCGTGGCGGCCGCCGACGACACCAGGCGCCGCATCGAGCGTGACCTGCACGACGGCACCCAGCAGCGCCTGATCTCCCTCGGGCTCGAACTCCGTGCGGCCGAGGTCGGGCTGCCGCCCGAGTGCGCGGAGTTCAGGCATCAGTTGTCGCACGCGGTGCGAACCGTCAAGAGCGTGGTCGAGGAGCTACAGGAGGTGTCCCGCGGCCTGCATCCGGCCATCCTGTCCAGCGGCGGCCTCGACCCCGCGCTGAAGATGCTGGCCCGCCGATCCCCGGTGCCGGTCGAGCTCGATCTGCACATCGGCCGGCAGCTGGCCGAGCGGGTCGAGGTGACCGTCTATTACGTCGTGTCAGAGGCCCTGACGAACATCGCCAAACACGCGCACGCCTCCTTCGCGAAGGTCTCCGTCACCGCGGAGGAGGGTGTGGCGCGGCTGTCCATCCGCGACGACGGGGTAGGAAACGCGGATCCGAGCCGCGGCTCTGGCCTCATCGGCCTGACGGACAGGGTGGAGGCGCTCGGCGGAACGCTCGAGATCTCGAGCCCGGCTGGAAGCGGCACGACGCTGCTGGTGAAGATCCCCCTCGACATCGATCCACGAGACCCGCACTGAAGATCACTCAAGTGCGGCGCTGGGCTTCGGCCAGGGCCGCGATCACTTCGATGGTGCGGTCCTGTTCCTCCCGGCCGCCGAAAGGCGCGGCGAAGAACTCGGTCACGCCTGCGTCTTCGAGCCGTCGCAGCCGGCGTTCGACCTGGTCCTCGTCCCCGGCGATGACGACATCCAGCGGGCCGGTGACCCGTTCCCGGTCGAGTACCGCCCGGTCCTCGACCGTCTCCTCGCCCTCATCAACACCGGCGTTCCGTACTCCCCGCCATCATGAGCGGCGGAAGACAAAGGCGTTACCCCAGCGCTGCCGCCGGCCCGGGACGTCGCTACTCTGCGACAATGTCATTCACTTATCGCTCGATGGCGCTCGCGGCGGCCGTCGCACTCGCCACTACGACCACAACGCGTCGACGATCCGCGTGATCGGGATTGACGCGAATCGCACGAACATCGCCCCTGCGACACTCGGCGGCTTCGGCATGACCGGCTATGGAGCAAAGGCGACCATGGCCTCCAGAAAGATCGACTATCTGTTCGTCAAGGGCGCCGTACAACCGTCGAGCATCGATCACACGGTAAGCGGTACGAAGTCAAACCATCTGGCGCTGTACGGATTCATAGACTTCTGAACCCGCGCCCCGCCATAAAGCCGATCGGCGCCACGTCCCGCCGGCCAGCACAAGATCGGGAAGGGATCCGGCCTGGCCGGGCCTACCATGTGACCGTGACCTCGACTCCCCGGCGTGTGTCCCGTTCTGGCGCCCGCGATGTGGCCGTGCCCAGCATTCGGGACGTCGCCGCCGCGGCGGGAGTGTCGTACCAGACCGTCTCGCGCGTGCTGAACGAGTCGCCGCGGGTGCGACCGGAGACGCGTGCCACTGTGCTGGCGGCCATCGAGCGGCTCGGCTTCCGGCCCAGTCGCGTGGCCCGCGCGCTCAGCCTGGGCCGCGCCCGCGGCATCACCGTGGTGACGTCCAACACAGTGCTGTACGGCTACGCCGCCACGTTGCAGGGAATCGAGGAGGCCGCTCGCGCCGAGGGCATGGCGGTGGGCGTGCGGGTGGTGGAGTCGGCCGAGCCGGCCGAGGTCAAGCAGACCGTGGACTACGTGAGCGACGCCGGCGCGGGCGGCGTGGTGGTGATCGCGTTCGACCCGATGGGCGTGGCGGTGCTGGAGGCGCTGCCGGATCACGTGCCCGCCGTCGCCGCCGCCGAGCCGGCCGCGCCCGACCGTGGACGGGTGGCGATCGCACTGGACGAGCGGCGTGCCGCGGCCGACGCCACGCGGCATCTTCTGGAGCTGGGTCACCGTACCGTGCACCACGTGGCGATTCCGTCGGAGGGCGGTCCCCGGGGCCGGCTGGCGGGGTGGCGCGACGCGCTGCGGCAGGCTCATGCGGAGATTCCCGAGGTGCTGGCGTGTGGGTGGGACATCGCCTCCGCCTATGCGGCCGGGCAGCGGCTGGCCGCCCGGGACGACGTGACGGCCATCCTGTGCGGCAACGACGACATCGCGCAGGGCGTGCGGCGGGCGGTGTACGACGCGGGCAAGGACGTGCCGGTGGACGTGAGCATCGTCGGTTTCGACGACATTCCCGGCTCGGCGTTCTGGACGCCGGCGCTGACCACCGTACGAATGGATTTCGCGGGACTGGGACGGGCATGCTTCCGTGCGACCGTGGCCGAACTGACCGGGCAGGAGCAGCCCCGGGCGGATCTCGTCGCGCCGAGCCTCGTGGTACGCGAGTCCACCGCGCCGCCGCCCCCGTTCCTGAAACGCCCCATTCCTGAAACACGGACGTAACGATCCCGCATAGGGGACTTCCCTCACGACATGTGACCGCTCACACTGGCGCTCAGAATGTGACCGGTCACACCGACTGCCGCCGTCTTCGTCAGGAAGGGGGATCCGTGCCCTCGTCACGCCTACGACGGTCCGCCGCGGGTCCTTCGCCATCGGCGCCGGGCGACCTCACCTCCAGAAAGTGAGCCCTTGATGCCTGCTGACGTCGTCGAACACCTGCGCTGGGGGCATGCCGGCCTTACCGCCATCGTGGAGATCCACCCGGATCACCCGGTAGTGCTGCGCGAGCTGTCGCCAGGGCCGCCCACCCTGGCGGCGCAGGTGTCGCAGCCGCTGGTGGAGGTGCTTGTGCCCGGTGAGGGCCGGGCCAGGGCCTCGCAGCGGCTGTCGGAGACGGCGGTGGGCTGCCGGCTGCGCTACGCCGGGGCCGAGCAGTCGGCCGAGGGCGGATGGCACGAGTTGCGGATCCTGATGCGCGACGAGGGATCCGCGTTGGGCGCGGAGGTGACGCTGCGTTCGCGTGAGGGGGTGGCGGCCGTGCAGTCGTCGGTCCGGTTGACCAACCTGGGGGAGGAGCCGCTCCTGCTGCTGGCCGTCACCTCCTTCGCCGCGGGCTTCCGCGGCCGGCCGGCGAGCGAGCTGGACGTGCTGTACGCCGACAGCGAGTGGCTGGGCGAGAGCCGCTGGACCAGCCGGTCGCTCGGCGGGCACCTGGCCGACTTCGGCCTGGGCGCGCACGGTCAGCACGGCAAGGGCACGTTCGCCCTGACCAGCTCGGGCACCTGGTCCAGCGGCCGGTACGTGCCGATGGGCGGCCTGACCGACCGTGGCACCGGTCAGACCTGGTTGTGGCAGATCGAGCACAACGGCCCGTGGCGGTGGGAGACCGGCGACCGGCTGGACGGCGCGTACGTCGCCCTGACCGGGCCGACCGACCTCGACCACCAGTGGAGCGAACTGCTCGCGCCCGGCGAGTCGTTCACGACCGTGCCGGTCTCGATCGCGGTCTCCGCCGGCGGCCTGGAGGGTGCGGCGGCGGCGCTGACCGCGCACCGGCGCGCCCTGCTGCGCCCCCATCCCGACCGCGCCCGGCTGCCGGTGGTGTTCAACGACTACATGAACACCCTGATGGGCGACCCGACGACGGACAAGCTGCTGCCCCTGATCGATGCCGCGGCGTCCGCGGGCGCCGAGGTGTTCTGCGTGGACGCGGGCTGGTACGACGACGGCGGCGACTGGTGGGACAGCGTGGGGGAGTGGCAGCCCTCCCAGACACGTTTCCCGCGCGGCCTGGAGGAGGTACTGGCCCGCATCGCCGGCCACGGCATGACGCCTGGCCTGTGGGTGGAGCCGGAAGTCATCGGCGTGCGCAGCCCGATGGCCGGCAAGCTGCCCGACGAGGCGTTCCTGCAGCGCGGGGGCGCCCGCGTCGCCGAGCACGGCCGTTATCACCTGGACCTGCGCCACCCGGCCGCCGTCGCACACCTGGACCAGGTCGTGGACCGGCTGGTGGAGGAGCTGGGCGCCGGTTACTTCAAACTCGACTACAACGTCAACCCCGGCGCGGGCACCGACCGGGACGCCACGAGCGTCGGCGCCGGGTTGCTCGCGCACAACCGCGCCCATCTGGCCTGGCTGGAGGACGTCCTGGACCGGCACCCGCACCTGGTGCTGGAGAACTGCGGCTCCGGTGCGATGCGCATGGACTACGCGATGCTGTCGCGCCTGCAGCTGCAGTCCACCAGCGACCAGCAGGACTTCCTGCGCTACCCGCCGATCGCAGTGGCGGCGCCGCTGGCGATGCTGCCCGAGCAGGCCGCCAACTGGGCCTACCCCCAGCCCGAGATGACCGAGGAGGAGATCGCCTTCACCTTGTGCACCGGCATCCTGGGGCGCCTCTACCTGTCCGGCAACCTGCACCGGATGACGCGGGAACAGCTCGCCCTGGTCCGGGACGGCGTCCGGCTCCACCAGAGCCTCAGGCCCGACCTCCTGCGTGCCATGCCGTGCTGGCCGCTGGGCCTGCCCGGCTGGGACGACCCGTGGCTCGCCCTCGGCCTGCGCGCCGGGGAGGGCACCCATCTGGGGATCTGGCGCAGACCCGGAGCCGCGGACACCACCGTGCTCTCGCTTCCTCACCTGACCGGGCGAGACCTGCGCGTGGAGATCGCCTATCCCGCGGCGGCCGGTGGCTGGACGTACGCGTGGAACCCGCGGACCGCCGAGCTGACCGTCACCGCCGCGCTGCCCGCGCCCACCGCCCGCATCCTGCGCCTTCGTCCCCTCCAGCCCGCTGAACGGGACGCTCGGCCGCCCACGGTGGCCGAACACGGACAGGCCGAACACGGATAAAGGAAGAGAACCGTGAAGCTCGCACAGCATCTCGCCGCCGCGGCGGCCCTCATCCTGGCCATCACGGCCTGCAGCGACCCGGCCTCCGGACCCGCCGCGCCCGCCGCGGGCGGCTCGCCGGCCGCCTGGCCCTCGCCCGCCGGCCGCCTGGACGGGGTCACGCTGACCATCTGGGCCGCGCAGAACAGCAACACCGCCCCCAAGGCCGTGACCGACGCCTTCACCCAGGCGACCGGCGCCAAGGTCGAGGTCGTCACCATCCCCGACCCGTACGAGCAGGGCGTCCAGACCAAGGTCGCCACCGGCGACAAGCCGGACCTGGCGTTCTGGCAGCCCACCGCGTCCATGCTCACCGCGTTGAACGCCCGCGCCAACCTCCAGCCGCTCGACGGCGCTCCCTGGATCTCCTCCCTTTCGCCCGAACTGCGCGACATCACGGGACTGCTGGACAAGACCCGCTACGCCGCGCTCGTCACCAGTCCCGCGGTCGAGGGCGTCTACTACAACAAGGAGGTCCTCGCCGCCAACGGCATCACCGGGACGCCGGAGAACTTCGACGAGATGCTCGAGGTCGCACGCGATCTCAAGGCCAAGGGCGTCACGCCGTTCTTCGAGATGGCCGGCGACAAGTGGGCCACCCAGTGGTGGGTGCAGGTCCAGCTCGCCGACGCAGCCAAGGAAGGCCTGTGGGAGCGGATCAACACCGGCAAGGAGACCTTCGAGGACAAGACCATCCTGGACGCCATCGAGAAGTACCGGGCGCTGATCGACGAGGGCCTGTTCAACGCGGACATCAAGACCGCCACGTTCGAGGACCAGGGAACGGCGCTGCTGTCCGGCAAGGCCGCCATGGTCATCCAGGTGAACTCGTTCTTCGGCCAGCTCCAGGCCAAGGCCGGCACCGCGGAGCTGGACAAGAAGATCGGCTTCTTCCCGATCTCGCCGTCCGGCAACGTCGGCACGTTCATCCCCGACCAGTCCAACGCGCTCGTCGCCTTCCGTACCGGCGACGCCAGGCGGGAGGCCGCCGCCCGGCAGTTGCTGGCGTACTGGATGGGGCCCGGCTACGCCGGCTTCGTCGCCGACCGCAAGACCGTCTCGTTGCGCACCGACGTGCCCACCCCCGACGGCGTGCCGCGGGCGCTGCTGGACGTGCACGCCTCACTCGGCCAGGCGGTCGGCTCCATGCAGGCGCTCGCCGTGGCCAACCCCGACCTGTACCTCAACCTGGCTGACATGATCACCGGCGGTCTGACCCCCGAGCAGGTGGCCGCCGCCACGCAGAAGCAGTTCGCCCAGCTCGCCACGGCGGCCGGAGCCTCCGGCTTCTGACCCGCGACCCGACCCCGGGAGGCCGTCCGCCTCCCGCCACCCACCGACGCCACTCCCGCCATCCACCGGCGCCACCCACCAGCAAGGAGCCGCTCGTGCCGACCGGTCAGGAGACGCTCGCCCGTCCGTTCGCCGCACGCCGCGCACCCGCCAAGCGGCCGGTGCCGGCGATGACCGGGCGCAACCGTACCCACCCCATGTGGTTCCTCGCGCCGGCGTTCGTGATCTTGTTCCTCTTCTTCTTCCTGCCGACCCTGTTCAACTTCATCTACGCCTTCACCAACTGGTCCAGCTTCAAGAGCGACATCCGGCCGGTCGGCTTCGACAACTTCGGCTTCCTGCTGTCGGACGGGACCCTGTTCGGCGCGCTGCGCATCACCGTGATCTACGCCGTCCTGGTAGCGCTGTTCCAGAACCTGTTCGGCTTCGGCCTGGCCGTCCTGCTGGAGCGGGACACCTGGCTCAACCGCGCCGCCCGCCTGGTCTTCCTCATCCCCGTGCTGATGTCCGCCCTGGCCGTGGGCTACGTCTTCCAGGCCCTGCTCAAACCGGACGGCAGCCTCAACGACCTGCTCTCGGCGCTGACCGGGCAGCCGGTGACCATCGCCTGGCTGGGCAGCACCACCTGGACCCTCGTGCTGGCCGCGGTGATCCACGCCTGGAAGTGGATGGGCCTGTCCATGCTCATCTACCTGGCAGGGCTCAAGACCGTCCCCGAGGACGTCGCGGAGGCCGCCCGCATCGACGGCGCCTCGGCCTGGCAGGCGTTCTGGTCGGTCCGCTTTCCGCTGCTGGCCCCGGCCGTCACCTTCAACGTCGCCACCGCGCTGCTCGGCTCCATGAACGGCTTCGACATCGTCCAGGCGCTCACCGGCGGCGGGCCCGCGCGCAGCACCGAGATCCTCAACATCTTCATCTACAGAACCTTCGGCCAGGGCCTGTTCGCCCAGGCCACGGCCATGAGCCTGGTGCTGTTCCTCATGGTGGCCGCGCTGGCCTTCCCGGTGATCCGCGTCCTGCGCAAGAGGGAGGAGATCCTGTGACCAAGCGAGGCGAGGGAGCTCTCCGAGCCCGGCGACTTGCCGCCAGGCTGCGTCCCGTCGCCGTCGTCGCGCTCGTCGTGCCCGTCATGGGCGTGCCGTTGTGGCTGATCGTCGTGACCGCGGGGAAGTCGCAGAGCGAGGCCCTGTCACCGAACCTGTCCCCGCCCTCGCGCTGGCGACTGTGGGAGAACCTCGCCCAGGTCTGGCAGCAGGGCGAGGTGCCGGCGGCCTTCCTCGGCAGCCTGCTCGTCGTCGCCCCGGCGGTCGTGCTGGTGCTCACGCTCGGCTCGATGGCGTCCTGGATCCTCGCCCGCCGCGCGGGCAGGCTCACCGCCGTGCTGTACGCACTGGCCATCAGCGGAATCGTGTTGCCGCCCGCCGTGGTCACCATCGTGCTCCTGCTGCGCCAGCTCGGCCTGGCGGGCAGCCCGGTCGGGATGGTGGGCGTCTACGCCGGCATCTACATGTCCACCGTCATCTTCTTCGTGACCGGCTTCGTCCGCACCGTGCCGCTGTCGATCGAGGAGGCCGCCCGCATGGACGGCGCCGGGCCCGTGCGCGTGTTCGTCTCCGTCATCCTCCCCCTCCTCCGGCCGGTGCTGGCCACCGCGACCATCCTCATCTGCCTGTACGTCTGGAACGACGTCTTCTACGCCTTCTTCGTCGTCGGCGGCCGCCTCGACACCCTCCCGCTGAACCTCTTCCAGGTCGCCAACGCCGGCCTCTATCTCAACAACTGGCACCTGATCTTCGCCTACATCATCCTGATGAGCCTGCCTCTCCTGGTCCTCTTCGCCGTCGCCCAGCGCAGGATCATCTCCGGCATCACCGGCGGCGCCGTCAAGTAAGGCGCCGCAGGAAAGAGCGTTCGCCCGGCACCAGGATTCGCCCGGTACCAGGAAAGGACAGTCATGCATCGACATCGGATTTTCCGGCATGCCCACGCGGTGGCCGCCGTCGTGGCGCTCGCCGCCCTGACCGCCGCGCCGGCCGCCACGGCCGCCGCTCCCGGCGTGGTCACCGTGGACTTCGCGCAGCGAACCGGTCCCGTCCACGGTGGGGCGACCGGCATGCTGTACGGCCTGTCGGACCCGGGCGTGCCGGGAGACACCCTCCTCGCCGGCGCCCGGCCGCGTACCGTCGCGCAGAAGGCCCCGGACGGCGACCAGCATCCCAACGGTGACGCGCTGGCGATCGCGGACGGTTTCCTCGCCGCGGGCGGCGAGGAGATCGTCGTTTACATGCAGGACGTATACAGCCAGTGGCCGTACGAGAACCTCGGCATCGACGACTACCTCGCCAAGGTCGACACCATGGTGCGCAAGGTCGTCCGAGAGCGGCCGCGGGACAAGGACAAGTTCGTCTGGGTGCCGTTCAACGAGCCGGACGGCATCTGGTACCGGGACTGGGCCACTCTGAAGCAGAAGTTCTTCAGCGACTGGAAGGCGGTGTTCGAGCGCATCCGTTCGATCGATCCCACCGCCCGCATCGTCGGCCCCAACGAGGCGAACTACAACCCCGGCAGGCTCCGCGACTTCCTCACCTGGGCCAGGGACGCCACCTGCGCCGGTGACCCCGAGGGCGACTGCCTGCCGGACATCATGGCCTGGCACGAACTGCAGCGCAGCCGTCTCGCCGACTACCGCGGCCACCACGAGCACTACCGCCGGATGGAACGCGAGCTCGGCATCGGCCCGCTGCCCATCAACATCGACGAGTACGGCAACCGGCGCGACATGTCCGTCCCCGGCCAGATGATCCAGTGGATCTCCCTGTTCGAGGACACCAAGGTCGACGCCGACATGGCGTACTGGACCTATGCCGGCAACCTCGACGACCACGCGGTGCGCACCCGTCAGGCCAACGGCGGCTGGTGGTTGCTCAAGTGGTACGCGGATCTGACCGGGCAGACCGTCAGGGCCGTCCCGCCCCGGCTGAACGTCGCCGACACGATCCAGGCCGTAGCGGCGATCGACGAGTCCGCACGGCGCGGCACCGTCCTGGTCGGCGGCGGCTCGGAGCCCGTTCGCCTCGACGTCTCCGGGCTCGGCCCCGGCGTCTTCGGCAAGCAGGTCGACGTCGTCGTGTCGAAGACGACCTGGACCGGATACGAGGGCGACGCGCTCAAGCCGCCGGTCGTCGACGCCCGTCGCGTCGCCGTACGGGGCGGGCGGCTCCAGGTGGACCTGCCCGGCGGCGACGTGATGGCCGCCTACCGGGTCACCATCGTCCCCTCCAGCGGCACGGCCCCGGCGCCCGACGCGCCGTGGACGGTCTCGGTCGAGGCGGAGTCCGCCACGCTCACCTCCGCGCAGGTCTTCGACCAGGACACGACGGCGGACCCCCAGCGCTACGCCACCTCCGGCAAGCGGGACGTCGGTGCCATGAACCGGGCGGACTCGGCCGTGACGTTCCCGGTCACCGTGCCACGGGACGGCCGCTACCGCCTGGGCATCTACCAGGGCGCGAACAAGGTGCCCGGCAGGCACGCGCTCTTCGTGGACGGCGTACTCGACCAAGTCGTGCAGTACTCGGCGAACCTCGGCTGGACCTACCGCGGCCGTACCGACGTGGAGATCGAACTGACGGCCGGTACCCATCAGTTGTCCCTGCGCGCCGGCGCCGACGGCACCACGCGACTGCCGGGCAGCGACATCACGCTCGACAGGTTCGACCTCACGGAGACCACCGGGGCAGCGCGGGCGGCATACCCCGCCGACGAGGCGCGGCTGTCCGGCGGGGCGCGGATCACCCGCCACGGCAACGGACCGGCCATCGCTCTCGGCGGGGGCGCACGCGCCACGTTCTTCGTCGCCGCGGGCGAGGACGGCTACCACGACGTGAAGCTCTCCTACCGAGCCGGCGGCAGGGGTGACCTCCGGGTCCGCCTCGACGGGCGAGAGATCACCGGCCTGCGGGCTACGCGTCCCGGCGAGGGCACCTCCCGCGTGCGGGTATACCTCCCGGTCGGCATCTCAAAGATCGACATAGGCGGCCCGGCCGGCCTGGAACTGCGCGAGCTCACCACGGTCCGGGCCGAGCGGGCGGACACCGCGGTCCACGGGGTCGAGGCCGAGCGGGCGCAGCGGGCCGGAACGGCGAACGTGGTCACCGTCCCCGCCACGAGCGGCTCGAACGCCTCCGCGGGCGCGTACGTCGGCGACCTCGGCAACGGCGCGGGCAACACCCTCACCCTCACCCGCCCGGCCGGATTCGGCCCCGGCGAGTATGTCCTGCTGATCCGCTACGCCAACGCCGACAGGAACACCGGCCACCCGTACAACACCGACGTCATCAGCCGCTTCCTCGACATCACCGAGACCGGTGGCACGACGACCCGCGGGGTGTTCCGGCACAACTACGCCTGGGACAACTTCTGGCCGCAGGCGACACCCCTCACCCTCACCACGCGCGAGGGCACGATCGTCCTCGGCAACGCCGGGGCGCACGGCCCGAACATCGACCGGCTCGAACTCGCACGGCTGGTCGTCGAGATCGACAACTGACACGCGACGGCGCACCGTTCCGGCTCGCGCCGGCTCTGTGGAGATCCGGTCACCGGTGCGGCGACGGCGACTCGAGGCGGACCTCACCCCCGAGTCGCCGTCGTCGACCTGGCGGACACGTCAGCGGCGAGAAGGGCTTCCAGTTCGGCGAGGTCGCCGGTCTGCGCCGCCGCGAGGAACGTCCGCACCATGCGCCGATGCGCGGCGGCGTTCACCGGCTGACGTCGCCCGGTGGCGATGTGCTCGTGGGCGCGCCGCACGAGTTGCCGCGTGTGGTCGGCACCCAGGTGAAGGATTTCGGAGATTCGCCGGTAGGGATAGTCGAACGCTTTGCGCAGGAGATAGGCCGCCCGCTCGGCCGGCGTCAGGTTCTCCAGCAGGAGCCGGACCGCCGCCTCGACGGCCTCATGTCGTTCGGCCGCCGTCTCGGGGCTGACGCCACGGTCCGCCGTTTCCGGAAGCCAGGGGCCGGCGCACGTCTCGCGACGCCGCCGGGCGGACTGGGTCACATTGATGGCGAGCCTGGTGGTGGTCATCGCGAGAAACGCGGGCGGACTGATGACCATCGAGCGGTCGGCGCGTGCCCACCGCAGCCACGTCTCCTGCACCACGTCCTCGGCCTCACCCACGTCTCCGAGCATGCGCAGACCGATCGCGGAGAGCCGGGGCGCCGTGGTGACGAACACCGCGGTGGCCGCGTCCAACCGGCTGACCAACCGCTCTTCAGCGGCGGAGACCGTCGGACCGGTCTGCGCCGCGTCGTGTCTGCGCGCCTCCAGCAAATTCATGATCATGGTATCGGCTCCGTTCACACACGGCATCCGGCGATGCCACTGCGATCACGGTCGCTTCTCCGGCCCCTCCATCGCGCCCTTGGGAGACCCTGGTGGGTACCCTGGTCCACTGGTTGCGGCCGCCCACGCGACACTGGGGTTTGAACCGGTGTAAAGGGCTTGTTCGCCGTGATCGACATCAGAGCGGTAATCTTCGCTGTCGACGCAAGGCGTAGCGCCGGTCGCCTTCCTGTCACGAGCCCGGAGGCTGTCCTGTCCTAGTGGCGACCGGTTGACCGGAAAGGGGAGAATCTCCGTGGACGACCCAACGGCTGCTGGGCATCGCCCTGACGGGCCTGCTCGCCGCGTTCATGGCCGGCATGGCGGCCAGCGGCATGGCGGTCGCCTCGGTGCGCTGTGCCCTGTGATCATCGAAGCACCCGCACAGCCCAAGGAGAAGGCCGGCGCCACCAGACCACGCGGGTGACAGGAGCGCCTCCCGCGACGGCAGGCGGCGGTCAGCGTGGCGACGGCAGTACGGACACTTCGCAGGCGTAGGCGTCGGCGGGTGCGCTCAGCATCCAGACGATCATCGCGGCGAGCGACTGCGGCCGGATGCACTGTGCGGGATCGTGTGGGCGGCCAAAGGCGCTCCTGACCTCGCCCAGCAGGTCGGTCGCCGTCGCGCCGGGGTAGACCGTGGTGACCCGGACCCCGGAGGCCGCCTCTTCCTCGCGCAGCGAATCCGCCAGCTCGCGCAACGCCGCCTTGCTGGCGACGAAGGCCGACCATCCGGCGACCCCGGTCGTTCCCGGCGCGATGTTGACGAAGATCACGTGACCGCGGGAGCGCCGTAGCGGGGGCAGCGTCAGCCGTACCAGTTCGGCGGCGGAGGCCACGTTCACCGCCAGCGTCCGCCGCCACGTCTCAGGACCAGCGTCGGCGACGGACGCGACGGGGGAGGTACCGGCGCAGTACACCAGCGCCTGCACATCCTCCAGGTCGCCGGCATCCTCCAGCGCTCCCACCGTGGCGGCCAGCGTCTCGGGTTCGGAGAGATCCGCCTCGATCCCCGGCACGTTCAGCCGCCCCACGTCGCGCCCCACGGCGGTCACCCGATGCCCGGCCTCCACCAGCGCGCCGACCAGCGCCACCCCGATCCCGCCAGTGGCCCCGGTCACCAGTACGTGTCCCATGACAGCTCCACATCCTCGGCGCGACAGCATGATCATCGTACGTCTCACCGCCTGACCACGACGTCGGCGACGGCGACAGCAGCGACGCGGTGGGCCGGGACCTCATGGCTTCGTCGGTTCCACCAGGGTCGGGAGGCCCGTAACGGGAGACGTCGCTGACTTCCTGCCGACGTGATGGCCTGAAAGGTTGTGCAAGGCAGGGAGACACTGCAGTGCGGTTGTGGCGAAAGATCGTGAAAACGGGCCGGGTGGCCGAGCCCGCGCCGGAGCGTGCCAACAGCGAGATACCGCCGAAGGCGGCGGAGCTGGGCGGGTCGGTCCAGTTGCGGCATGTGGACGCGGGCTCGTGCAACGGTTGCGAGGTCGAGATCGCGTCGGCTTTCGGGCCGGTGTACGACGCGGAGCGCTACGGCGCGCGGCTGGTGGCCTCGCCTCGCCACGCGGACGCCCTGGTCGTGACCTGGCGACCTGTGGGATGGCGGTGATCGTGGCGCTCGTCCGGCCGCGGCCACTGCTGGTGGGCCTGCTGACGGCGGCCGGGGGCGCGCTCGCGGCGGTGGCCGGCGTGGCCGCGCTGACCGGCCGGGGCTGGTCGGCCTGGCTGCCGGAGCTGCTGCTTGGCCGGTCCCCACGCATCACGCTTGGGATCGGCCGCGTACACCCGGGCGCCGGCGAGGACGGCTGGCTGTGAGCGGCCATGGTGTTCCCCGTCGTGGCTCTTGTCCATAGGAAACGTGCACATCATGCATTGATGCGCGTCATGCATGTTGGACGAAAGAAGTTACCGGCGCGGGCATCCCGCTCACATGCCGCCGGGGTGCTCGATCGATTGGATGACGGCGTCGGGGACGATCAGGTCGGCCTTCGGTCTGGTGGCGGCGATCAGCTCGGCGTTGCGCTGGTCGACCTCCTCCACCCAGCTCACCGCGTGGTCGGGCGGCTTGCCGAAGCGTATGTGCCGGGTGATCAGGCGGTGCAGGCGCTCGGCGTGGTCCAGATCGCAGTACCAGACCTCGTCCAGCCAGGGGCGTACGCGGGCCCAGTCGCCCTCGTCGAGCAGCAGGTAGTTGCCCTCGGTGATGATCAGGCGGGCGGCGCGGGGGACCGGAATGCTGCCGGCGATGGGCTGCTCCAGGTCGCGTTCGAAGGCGGGGGCGTAGACCATGTCCTCCTCGTCCGCGCGCAGGCGGCGGAGGAGGGCGGCGTAGCCGGCGGCGTCGAAGGTGTCGGGGGAGCCCTTGCGGTCGCGGCGGCCGAGCCGGTCGAGCTCGGAGTCGGCCAGGTGGAAGCCGTCCATCGGGACGTGGGCCACCCAGTCGGCGGTCAGGCCGGGGGGTGGTTCCCCGCGGAGCAGGCGGGTGAGGGTCACCGCGAGCGTGGTCTTGCCCGCGCCCGGGCTGCCGGTGATGCCCAGCAGGGCCCGCCGGCCGCTCCAGGCGCGGGCCCGGGCCACGAGATCGTCCAGGCTCTGAGGAGGGGTCATCGGGCCCGGCTGGTGCGGAGGTGGCCGGCGATGAAGGCGCGGGCGTGCCGGGCGAGGTCTTCGCCGTCGTCCCACAGGTTGCGCCAGATCGCCAGGTCGTTGGAGAGCCCTTCCATCACGACCGCCGAGGAGAACGACTCGAAGGTGATCGGCCCCTGGTAGCGGATGTCGCCCAGGGCGTGGAAGAACGCGGTGAAGTCCAGGTGGCCGGAGCCGAGATAGCCACGGTGGTTCTCCCCGATGTGGACGTAGCCGAGCCGGTCGCCGACCTCGCGCACGGGGCGTACGAGATCGTCCTCCTCGATGTTCATATGGTAGGTGTCGAGGTGGATCAGGACGTTGTCCTCGCCGATGTCGTCGGCGAGCCGCAGCGCGTCCCCGGCGGTGTTGATCACGTTGGTCTCGTACCGGTTGCAGACCTCCAGGCCGAGCGTCATGCCGTGACCGCCCGCCTCCTGGGCCAGACGGCGCAGCACCGTGACCACGTTGCGCCGTCCCGCCTCGGTGAGCGGGCGGCCGTACTTGCCCAGCGCGCTGTAGAGCGCGCCGGTGAAGTGGGTGCCACCGAGAGCACGGGTGACGGCCAGGGAGTCGTGCAGCAGCTTCTCGCCGCGCTCGACCACGGCCGGGTCGTCGCTGGAGACGTCGGCGTCGAAGGCGAGGCCGCGGGAGCAGGCCACGCCCAGCCCCGCCGCGCGCAGGGCCTCACGCGCCGCCGCGACGTCGAGGTTCACCGAGTCGTGCAGCGAGATCTCCAGCAGGTCGAAGCCGGCCGCACTGGTCTTGTCGATCGCGTACGCCAGCGACGCCGGGCTGGTGTCCCCGGCCCAGACGAGGGCGTGGACACCGATGGGGTTGATGGTCATGTGAATGGCCCGCCTTTCTGGGGCGTCAGTTGCTGAGCGCGCCCGTGATCAGGGCGACGATCTCCTCGCCGGTGGTCTCGGCCGTACGCCGCCCGCCCACACACCGCCCGGCCCGCATCACCCACACCTGCTGGCTGAGCCGCATGACCTGGGCGAAGTTGTGGCTGATGAGCAGGATCGCATGCCCCTCATCGCGCAGTCCGAGGATCAGCTCCTCGACCCGGGCGGTCTCCTGCACGCCGAGCGCGGCCGTGGGCTCGTCCATGATCACGAGCTTGGAGCTGAATCCGGCGGCGCGGCAGATGGCGACGGCCTGGCGCTGGCCGCCGGAGAGTCGGCGTACCCGAGATCTCACCGCGGGCACGTTGACGGCGAGCGTTGAGACCATCTCGCGGGCGCGGGCCTGCATGGCGCGCCGGTCGAGCAGGGCGACCGGGCCGAGCCTGCGTACGATCTCGCGGTTGAGGAACAGGTTCTGCCACACCGTGAGGTCTTCCACCAGCGCGAGGTTCTGGTGCACGGTCTCGATCCCGGCGTCGCGGGCGTCCTCGGGGGAGCGGAAGTCGGTTTCCGCCCCGTCGAAGACGATGCGCCCGCTCTGCGGCCGGTGGATGCCGGAGACGCAGCGGACGAGGGTGGACTTGCCCGCGCCGTTGTCGCCGACCAGCGCGGTGATCTCGCCGCGGCGCAGGGTGAGGGAGACGTCGACCAGTGCGCGTACGTTGCCGAAGGCCAGGGAGACGTCGTGCGTCTCGAGCAGGGGAGTGTCGTTCTCGGTCATCGCTGGAACCTTGTGAGCAGGGCGGCCAGCACCACGACGACGCCGACGGCCAGCGGTTGGTAGAACTGGGAGACTCCGAGCAGGGTCAGCCCGTTGACCAGCGCGGTCAGCAGCAGCGCGCCGACGACCGGGCCGATGATGGTGCCCCGCCCGCCGAACAGGCTCACCCCGCCGAGCACGACCGCGGCCACGGAGTTGAGGAGGAAGGACGTGTTGGAGGCGGGCTCGGCCGCGCCGACGCGGGCGACCAGGAGCAGCGCTCCCAGCCCGGCCAGCATGCCGCTGATGGTGTAGACGGCGATCTTGATCCGCCGGGTGCTGATGCCCATCGCGTTGGCCGACTCCGGTGAGCCGCCGGTGGCCAGCAGATGGGTGCCGAACCTGCTGTGGAACAGCACGACGTGCGCCACGATCGCGACGGCGATCGCGATGAGGAACGAGTAGCCGAAGATCCCCGCCCTCCCGGTGGACAGGGTGAGCAGCGCCGGGTCGATGATCGTGACCGGCTTGCCGTCGGCGAGGATCAGCGCCAGACCGGAGGCCGCCGAGAGCATGCCCAGTGTCACGATGAAGTCCGCGATCCTCCCCCAGGCGGTGATCAGGCCGTTGACCAGGCCCGCCACCGCCGCGGCGAACACGCCCGCCACGGCGGAGAGCGCCAGCCCCCACTGCGCCGTGTACGCCTGGCCGAAGACCACCGCGCCCAGCGTCATCGCCGAGGCGATCGACAGGTCGATGCCGGCGGTGGCGATCACGAACGTCTGGCCCACGGCCAGCACGATCAGGATCGCGGCGGCCAGCAGCATGGAGGTGATGTTGCCGGGGCTGAGGAACGTCGGGTTGAGCGCCTGGAACACGATCACCAGGAGGATCAGTCCGACGAG
Organism: Nonomuraea cypriaca; assembly: GCF_015645445.1. GTDB lineage: Bacteria > Actinomycetota > Actinomycetes > Streptosporangiales > Streptosporangiaceae > Nonomuraea > Nonomuraea cypriaca. Next base: position 88,652 of record NZ_JADOGI010000002.1, read on the forward strand.
GGCCGCCCACTCCGCCCAGAACCCGACGTCTTTCAGCTTCGCGGCCCAGCGCTCCCCGTCGCCGGCCACGAGCGTTGCGTTTGCCCTGTCTGTCACTGTCTGTCACTCCAGGTCCTGCCGGGCAGGACGGCGGTAGGCGCTACTTGATGAGGGACGTGAACGGGTCGTCATAGCTGCCGAACGGCTTGGGCGTGGCCGCCAGCGCCTTGTCCGCGTTCTCCTTGGTGACCAGCTCGACCGGGGCCTTGACGTTGGTGGGCAGCGTCTTGCCGGCCGCCGCCGCCTGGCACGCCTCCACGCCCATCAGCCCGATCGCGTACGGGTACTGGGCGACGGTGCCGTCCAGGGTGCCGGCCTTGACCGCGTTGAGCGCGTCCTTGATGCCGTCCACGCTGATGACCTTGACCTTGCCGGTCTTGCCGGCGTTGGCGACGGCGCGCGCCACGCCCAGTCCCATGTCGTCGTTGGCGACGAAGAAGCCGGCCAGTTCGGGGTGTGCCTGCATCACGTCGGTGGCGGCGGTGAGCGCGGTCTGCCGCTCCCAGTTGGCCGCGACGGTCTGCAGCACCTTGACCTCGGGCCCGATGCCCTGCTGGAAGCCCTCGATCCGGGCGCCGCTGGTCACGTCGCCCGCGATGCCGCCGATGGCCGCGACCTCGCCGCCGTCGGGCAGCAACTCGGTCATGCGCTGCCCGGCCATCTTGCCGGCCTCGACGTTGTCGGTCCCGATGTACGTCGCCGGCTTGACGTTCGCGCTCTTGGCCGCCGCCGCGTCGATCGGGCTGTCGATGTTGACCACGGTCTTGTTCTGGGCGGAGAGCTGGGCCAGGCCCTGGACCAGGTTGGTGCCGGAGATCGGGTTGATCACGTAACAGGAGAAGTCCTGCCCGGCCAGGCCGTTGAGCTTGTCCGCCTGACCGGTCGTGTCCGTGATGGCGTTGGCCGCCTGGACCGTGACAGGCGCCTTGGCCGTGGCGGCCTGCTCGTCCATGCCCTGCTTCATCGTCTGGAAGAACGGGTTGTCCAGTCCCTTGATCACAGCGGCGATCTTGGGCGTCGCGGTGCTCGCTCCCCCGGCCGCAGGGGAGGTGCCGGTGGTCTCGCCGGAACCGCAGGCGGACAGCGCGAGCGCGCCCGCGGCGAGAACCGCGCTGAGGGCCGCGGTGCGGCGACCTCTGGTGTTGGCCATCATCGGATGTCCCTTTCAGGCGTCAATGACATGACCGTAACCAGTGTTTCCGATAGATGACAACCCTTCTTTCGACTTTTTATGTCGAAACATCACTAACTTACGTGTAGTGGGAGACATAGCTAGAGTGACTCGTATGGATGCACCGAGCCTGCCGAGCCCGCGGCTGGGGGCCAGCTCAGGCGAGATCCTCAGCCTGTTCCGCGACGCCCCCGACGGCCTGACGAAGGCCGACGTGATGCGCCACACCGGCCTGTCGCGCACCACCGTCAACCAGCGGCTCGACGGCTTGCTGGCGGCCGGCCTGCTGATGCCCGCCGAGGAGGAGGCGCGTACCCGCGGCCGCCCGGCGGGCCAGTTCGTGGTCAACCGCGACCGCGGGGTGCTGCTGGTGGCCGACATCGGCGCGACCGGCCTGAGGACCGCCCTGTGCGACCTGGCCGGCGAGGTGCGGGCCGAACGCGAGGTCCGCGCCGAGGTGACGGCGGGCCCACAAGCCGTTCTCACCATCGTGGACGACCTGTTCACCGAGATACTCTCAGCGGTCAGGCGCAAGCCCGACGAGGTGCTCGGCATCGGGCTCGACGTGCCGGGCCCGGTGGACTTCGAGACCGGGCGGGTCGTCAGCCCGCCGATCATGACGGGCTGGGACCGCTATGACATCCCCGGCTGGTTCCGCTCCCGCTTCGACTGCCCCGTCCTGGTGGACAAGGACGTCAACGCCATGGCGTACGGCGAGCAGCGGCTGCGCTACCCGGACGTGCCCCACCTGCTCATGCTCAAGATCGGCACCGGCGTCGGCACCGGCCTGGTCGCCAGTGGCAAGGTGCACCGCGGCGCCGACGGCGCGGCCGGCGACGTCGGCCACATCCAGGTCACGGTGGGCGACGTGGCCGAGCCGCCCATCTGCCGATGCGGCAACGCGGGCTGCGTCGAGGCGTACGCCGGGGGCTGGGCCATAGTGCGCGACCTGCGCGAGGCGGGCCGTGACGTGAGCACCGTGGACGACGCCGTACGCCTGATCCGCAGCGGCGACCTCGTCGCGGTGCGGCTCGCCCGGCGCGCGGCGCGCATTCTCGGCGGTGCCATCGCCGACACGGTCAACCTGTTCAACCCGCGCGTCATCGCCATCGGCGGGCAGCTCGCCCACACCGACGAGCAGCTCTTCGCCGGCATCCGCGAGATCGTCTACCGGCGCTCACTGCCCCTGGCCACCCGCAACCTGCAGATCGTGCGCAGCGACCTCGACCCGCACGCGGGCGTGCTCGGCCTGGCGCAGCTGCTGGTCGACGGCATCTACACCCCTGCGCGGGTCCAGCAGCTCGTGGAGGGCGCGGTGGCCGGCTGTCATACGCCGGAAATTTCGCGGTTGAAGGCGTAAGGGATCAGTCGAGTCGGACGACACCGGCGAGCAAGGGCAGGAATATGCGGTCCAACTCGGTGAGGTCCGTCTGAAGCCGTGTGGCGATCTCGTCGCACGCTGGGAAGCTCGTCACGGTCCCGACGACGGCGGTGGCCTGCCGTACGTCGAAGGGGGCCTGGAGACGGCCGGCGTGGGCCAGGCGCTGCACGAACGTGCTGATCTGTTCGTATCGCCAGTGCTCTCGGCCGGCGATGACCTGCTGGGCCTCGGGATCCACGGCCGAGAGGCTGATCAGCCGCCGGAAGATCGGCTGCGCCGGGAACATGGGCGGCTCGATGTGCTGGTCAACAACGCCGGGACCGTCGTGGATCGGCTCGCCGCGGACACCACGGCGGTCGAGATGCGCCACACCTTCGAGGTCAACGTCTTCGGCGTCGTCACGGTCATTCACGCGATGCTGCCGCTGTTGCGCGCCTCGCTCGCGCCGCGCATCGTCAACGTGTCCAGCACCACCGCCTCGTTGGGGTTGACGAGCGGTGGTGCCGATTTCGGCGGCGACGCCGAGCGCCGGATCGCGTACTCGTCGTCGAAGACCGCGCTGAACATGCTCACCGTCCAGTACGCTCACGCCTTCGCCAAGGACCCTGGCCTGTCCCACATCAAGATCAATTCGGCGACGCCCGGGTACACCGCTACCGACCTCACAGGGCACCGCGGCACCCGCACCGTCGAGGAGGGCGCCCGGGTCATCGTGGATCTGGCCACGCTGGACAGCGCTGGTCCCACCGGCGGGTTCTTCAACGACCAGGGGCGCGTGCCCTGGTAGCCGAACGCGCCGGCCGCGGTGCTGATGGTGTCCTCGTCACCAGGTGACGGGCAGCTCGTGCATCCCGTAGACGTTGGAGTGGTCCTTGAACGAGAGTTGCTCGTCGGGGACGGCCAGCCGCAGGCCGGGGACCCGCTGGAACAGGGTGTTGAAGACGATCTCCAGCTCCACGCGGGCGAGGCTCTGGCCCAGGCACTGGTGCGGGCCGTAGCCGAACGCCAGGTGGCTGCGAGCGTCGCGCTCGATGTCGAACGTGTCGGGGTCCGCGAACACCTCGGGATCGCGGTTGCCGGTGTTGGTCAGCGTGAGCACGCCTTCCCCCGCGGGGATGACCGTGCCGCCGAGCTCCACGTCCTCGATGGCCACCCGCATCATCGCGAACTCGGCGATGGTGAAGTGGCGCAGGAGCTCCTCGACGGCGCCCGGCGTCTTGCCCGGGTCCTCACGCAGTGCGGCGAGCGCGTCGGGATGCCGCAACATCATGTACGTGCCCAGCGAGATCATGTTCGCCGTGGTCTCGTGCCCGGCGATCAGCAGCAGGAACGCCAGGCTGAGCAGCGCGCCATGGTCGACCGCGCCGCTCTCGCGCTGCTTGAGCACCTGGCGGCTGAGCAGGTCGTCGGAGGGGTCCTCCTCCTTGGCCTTGATCAGTTTGTCCAGGTAAATGGCGATTTCGAGGGCCGCGTGCTGCCGCTCCTGCGCAGAGATGGTGTGGTTGAGCAACTGCGCGGAGTGGATCTGGAAGAAGTCATGATCGTCGTACGGCACGCCGAGCAACTCGCAGATCACCAGCGAGGGAACCGGCAGGGCCAGCGCCCGCACCAGGTCGACCGGGCGTGGGCCGCCGAGCATGGCGTCGAGGTGCTCGTCCACGATCTGCTGGATGCGCGGCCGCAGCGCCGCCATCCGCCTGACGGTGAACTCCCCGACCACGGCGCGACGTGCTGGACCGTGCTCCGGCGGGTCCATCTCCAGCATCATCTTGGGCAGCGGCGACTCGCCCGGCCCCATCTCGCCGTTCAACTTGGGGGCGTTGGGATGGCGGCGGTCGGCGCTGAATCGCGGGTCGCTCAGGATCGTGCGGATGTCCTGATAACGGGCGGCGACCCAGGCGGCCGAACCACCCGGCAGCGCGACCTTGGCGACCGGCTCCTCGCGCAGGAGGCGAAGGTGCTGCTCGGGCGGAGCGTACGGGCAGATGCGGGCGATCTGGAGCGTCTCAGCGGAGTCAGCGGTCACGATTGTCCCCAATCAACATGCCATTCCAACTTCCCTACACATGTAGGTTAACCTACATGTGTAGGGAACAGTACGCTGAGGCGTGGCACACGAGAGGAACAGCGAGCTGAGCGACCCGCGAGTGCGTCGCACACAGGCGGCCCTGCGACGCGCGCTGATCGACCTCGTCCAGGACCGCGACCTGCCTCGGATCAGCGTCGCCGACGTCGCCGAGCGCGCAGGTGTGAGCCGCTCGACGTTCTACGACCACTACCGGGACGTGCACGAACTGGCCGAGGCCGCCTGCACCGCGATGATCGACGACCTCGTCGAGGCCATACCCAACCCCGGGACCAAGGACACCCCGGACACCACCACCGAAACGCTGCTGACCTTCTTCGCCCACCTCGCCGAGCACGCCCGCCTCTACCGCGGCGTGCTCGGGCCCCAGGGAAGCGCGCGCGTCATCGACCACGTGCGCCGCCGTGCCACCGTGGCGGGTTATGTCGGCGCGCGGCGTGCCACCACAGGAGACGACGCCCCATCGCCTGTCGACTACACGGCGCGCATCCCGCACGACGTGCCGGCGGCGTTCACCGCGGGAGCGCTCATCGGCGTCGCCACCGACTGGCTCGAGCACGGATGCCCGTGCTCGCCCGCCGAGATGGCCGCCCTGACCCGGCCGCTGCTGGTGGCCCTCTACCGCAGAGACGGCCGGCCGACGGCCTGAAGCCGTCGGCCGGGGTTACTCGCGAAGGGCGCCCTCGTAGGGGGCTGCCCGGCGCTTTGGCCGGGGTGTCGAGCCGTCCCCGTCTCCCGAACTCAGCCCATGAGGCGCAGGCGTTCGCGCTGGGCCGCGTAGAGGTCCGTGACCCGGGGGCGGCTGCCGTGGTCGGCGATGACGCTTTCCAGGTCCCCGGCGAAGTCGGGGGTCAGCTCGCTGTCCGTCCCGGTCGCGCCCTGGACGCCGACCGTCACGCTGCGGGGTGCGACGTCCGCGATCGTGACGGCGTACGGGCTGCCGTTGGTGAGCCTGACGTTCCAGTGCGCGATCCGAGCGCCGAACAGCGGGCCGGAGGCGGCGGACCCGCCGACTCTGCCGTTGTTCACCAGCGTGATGTTCGTCCGCGCGTTCTCGAACGGCATGGCCCGGTGGGTGTCGAAGGTGCCCTCGGCCATCCGCCCGCGCCGCCAGACGTTGCCCGACGACAGGCCCTCCAGGTTCAGGCCGTGGTGAACCGCCCCAGAAGGCACCGGCACGGTGAACGCCTCGATCTCGAAGTCGTCCACCAGGTTGTCGTGCGACTGCATCCGGCAGGCGAAGCTGTGGTGGGCGGACCGGCCGCCGACGGCGACGCGGTGGAGGGTGTTCGACTTGGCCGTGGTGAAGCCGAACCCGAGGTCGCAGTTCTCCACCCGGACGTCCCTGGCCCAGCAGTCGTGCACGGCCTGGAAGCACACGCCGTTCGAGCCGGGGTGCCTGTTGTGCGCGGTCATCGCGACGAGCTCGTTGCGCACGGTCAGCTCCTCGACGCCGCTGTCGTGCACCGTCGGCCCGGGGGCGCGGAGCCGGGCGGGCCAGCCGGGACGGAGGTCGTACCTGAGCGGCTGGGCCAGCCTGACCAGGTGGGCGCCCAGCACCGCCTCGACCCGGACCGGCCACTGGAGGGTCGCGTACTGCACATACTGCCCGCCCGAGCCGGTCACGAGCTGTGGCGCACGGCGCGGCCAGTCGTAGGACCTGGTGCCGGGGACGTCGCCGGCGAGGTGCATCAGCAGCGTCGCGTCCGGCGGGTTGTCGCATTCGAGCACCACCATGTCGCCCGCGCGCAGCCCGCTCGTGTCGGACACCACAAGCGTCCGCTGGCCCCGCGAGGCGGCGCCGGCCTCGGCCAGGGTGTCGCCCAGGAGCCAGCCTTCGGTCCCCGCGTAGTCCTCGGACTCCGACCGGGCCCGCCGCTCGGCCGCGACGAACCAGATCTGACCACCGGTCCACGACCAGCGGCTGTTGCCGTTGGACTGCCGGGCCGGCCGGTATCCGTCGTCGAGCGTCCGGGTGAAGTGCAGCACGGTCGCCTCGCGCCCGGCGCCCCGCAGGACGACGTTCGACCAGTGCACGAACACCGGCGACGACAGCCGATAGGTGCCTCGTGGCACCAGCACCACACCGCCGCCGCGTTCCCCGACGGAGCGCAGCGCGGCGTTGAAGGCCGGGGCGCAGTCGGTCGTCCCGTCGGCGCGGGCGCCGAAGTCGGTCACCCTGGCCACCGTGCGGGGCGTGGGTAAGGGCGAGCCGAGACGGTAGCCCGCCCGCGCGACGTCGGGCACCACCGGGTGCGAGCCCTCCGCCTGCGCCCACTGGTCCAGCAGCGCCGCCGACGTGTCCTCCGCCCCGCCCGTGACCGCCGCCCCCGCCGGTGGTGCCGATGCCGGTGCGGCCATGGTGGTGAGCGCGGCGCCCGCCGTGCCACCGATCAGCGCGCGGCGGCTCATGTGGGAAGGATGCATGGAACTCCTCAAAGCTCTTTCGTTTTCCTGTCCGCACCGGCCAAACTGTGCACCTGCACACGCCGGCGATCGGCGTCGGCGTGGTCTGTCTCGTGGCCGGGCATGTCCTTGATCTTGCCCGTGATCGCAGACCGGCAACACTGGGACAGACCGGCAGTCGACGTCCGGCGCGGCACGACTCCGCTTCACCCGCTGTTCGCCTTCGAGTGCGAAGGTGGCGCCGCGCACAGCGTCGGAATCCGCAAGGAAGGTGATCGCGTGTCCCAGCCCGGCACGGCCTCCGCCCCGGGACGGACTCCCGCGTGGCGCTACGCCATCGGGATGTTAGGCACTTCCATCCCGATCAACATGATCAAAGGGTCGATGATCCTCTTCTACGTCGACATTCTCGGGCTCGACGTTCGCGCTTACGGCGTGGTCATGGTCATCTACGCGGTCATCGACGCGTTCGACAACCCGCTGCTCGGCCACCTCTCCGATCGCACCAGAACCCGGTTCGGCCGGCGTCGGCCGTGGCTGCTCGTCGGCGCGCCGATGCTCGCGGCCTGCATGATCGCGTTCTTCTCCGCGCCGGCCTCACTGCGGGGGATCGGCCTCGTGCTCTGGTTCGCGGTGTTCGCGATCCTGTGCGAGGCTTTCGACTCGATGCTCAACGCGAACTACGGCGCGCTGCTCCCCGAGCTCTACCCGCGGGAGCGCGACCGTGCCGTCGCCAACGGTCTGCGCCAGGGCTTCCAGCTCGTGGCGCTCGTGATCTCGCTCGCGGTCACCCCGTTGCTCACGACGGGCGTGTTCGGCACCGAGCAATCCACCCAGGGCTTCCAGATCACCGCGATCGTCTATGGCGCGATCGCCCTCGTCGTGATCGTGTTCATGGCGCTCGGCGCGCGCGAGCGTCCCCGCTACTCCACGCGCGAGCGGCCGCTGCTGCTGCCCAGCGTGTGGTCGATCGTGCGCAACCCGACGTTCTGGACGGTCGGGCTCACCGGCGCCTGTTACGGGATAGCCATGGCGCTCGTACTCTCGGGCATCCAGCTGTACGTCCGCTACTCGCTCGGGCTTCCTGTCGTGAACGCGCTCTACCTTCAGGGCATCGTCATCCTCGTCTCGGCGGGTGGCCTCGTGGTGTGGACGCGCGTCATCGCACGCCGCGGCGCCCTGTGGACCTGGCGGCTCGCCTTCGCGGTCCTCGCGGCGAGCTTCGCGGCCCTGTTCTTCGCCACCGACCTCGCCACCGGGATCGCCGCGGGGGTGCTCGTCGGGGCCGGATGGTCGGGAATGCTCGCGACGAACGACCTCATCGTCGCGCGCGTGCTGGACGCCGACGCGGCACGCAACGGGGAACACCGCGAAGGGCTCTTCCTGTCCGCGTTCGGCTTCTTCGGCCGGCTCAACGGGATCGTGACCGGACTCGCGCTCACCTCGCTGGGCGTGTTCTTCGGCTACAACTCGGGCGACGACCCCGGGACCGACCCCGGGCTCGCGTTCCGGGTGTACCTGTGCGTGTACCCGTTCGTGCTGACGACGATCGGCGCGTTCGCGGCGCGGCTCATCTCGGTCCCGATCGAGACGCCGCCCGAGGCGGCCGAACCGGTCGAGCCGCCGCCCGAGCCGCCCTCCGGTCCCGTGGAGGAGTCCGCCGTGGAGCGCCCCCGATGACCCGCCGCCTCGTGATCACAGCCGACGATCTCGGCCGGGAACCCGGGACGACGGAGGTCATCGCCGCACTGCTCGCCGAGGGACATGTCACCGCGACGACGCTCATATGCGTCTCGCCGGCCGCGGAGGAAGCCGCGAGCCGGGTCTGGGAGCTCGGCGTCGTGCCCCGGCTGCACGTGACGCTCACGAGCGAGCGCGGGCTCCCGCGCTGGCGGCCCCTCGACGGCGCGGCGAGCCTCGTCGATCCGGACGGGACACTCAGCGACGATCCGCTGGCTCTCGGAGCCCGCGGCGTGGCCCAGGACGTCATACGGGAGGCGGACGCACAGCTGCACTGGATGCGCGACCGGGGTCCCGTGCCCGAGGCGGCCGACTCCCACGCCGGCACCCTCTACGGCCTGCACGGCAGATCGTGGCTCGCCGAGGCGCTTGAGTGGTGCGCGCACCACGGCCTGGCCTTCCGGCTGCCCCGTGACCCGGAGCCGTACTTCGGCGGTCCGCTGCCGCCGCCGCTCGCGGCGGCGCACGAGCGCGCCGTCGCCCTCGCCGACGCACTGGGTGTGTCCATCCCGCAGACGATCGCGACCAACCGGCGCGGCGCACACGAACTCGGTGCCTACGAGCGACTGCGGGACGATTACCTCCGCCGGCTCGCGACCCTGCCCGAGGGCACGAGCGAGTTGTTCCTCCACCCGTCGCGCGAGAACGCGGTCACGGGACCGGACGGCGTCGTGCGGACCTGGGAGGCGCGGCTGCTGCGTGACCCGGCGTGGCACGACGCCCTCGAGAGCGAGGGCATCGAGCTCGTCGGAGGCTGGTGGACCTGACCCACGAGCCGGCCGACGGCCCCTGGCTTGCCGCTGATCTGTCGCCGGTGGTGCCCCTTGCCGCCCAGGTGTTACAGGAGGACTGATGCCCTGCGTACCTCGTCGGCCGGCGAGCGCCAGCGTCTCAGGGGCGTCGCCATCCTCCTGGTGACAGGCGAAAATGGCGATCTCAACGAGGCCAGAATTCCAGGCCGCTATGTTCGTATCGATCCTGAACTCGCGACCCGGAGCTCTTTCGTGAAGCTCACACCAAGCGCGCCGCGGAACTGGCCGTCAAGACTGCGAAGGTACTCACGAGCCACTGGTCGGAGCCGGATACGGCACGGGTCATGGGCCTGTCAAAGCAACGCGTCCACCAGTTGAAGGTGAGCGCCTGACGGTTGTCAGGCACGCGGTGGAGTCCGGAATATCGACTGCCGCACAACTCGGAATCACCATCAGGACCTATGGATGTGCGTGTAGCGTTGCGGCCCTGTACAAGCTCAATCGGCGGGCCACCCTGTGCACCATCGAGTCGGTGAGAGAAGATGACAGCGAGCCACAGAGGAGGTGCGCGGCATGGACGACATCAGGACTCGGAACGGCCTGCTCAACCAGAGCGACGCCGCCCGCTTCCTCAGCATCCCCCAGCAGGCGTTCAATCACTGGGCGCGCGGCTACGAAAGAGGCCGCCCGCTGCTGCACGTCCTTCCGCAGCCGGCCGAGCATCGCATGGCCACCGTTCCTTTCGTGGCCATGGCCGAGGCATACGTGCTGGATGCGCTGCGAGCCGCAGGAGTGAAGCCGCGCAAGATCCGTCCCGCCCTGGAGCGGCTCCAGCGAGAATACGGACAGTACGTTCTCGTCGCCCCGGAACTGGCCACGGACGGCATCGATGTCCTCTGGGACTTCTCGAAGACCTCTCCGGAAGGAGAAGGACTGATCGAGGGCAGCACCGGACAGCAGGTGATCCGCGAGATCGTGACCGACTATCTCCAGTACGTCGTCCGAGCGGAGGACGGCTACCCGTCGATGCTCCGGCTTCGGCACCGGGCGCCTTCAAAGATCATCATCCCTCCAAGCGCCAATATCACCGCGACGAACGCACGGGCGGTCAGGGGCGGAAGGCGTCGAGGTTGTCGGCCAGCCATTCGGCGTAGCTGCGCGGTGGGCGGCCCAGCAGGCGCGCCACGGTGTCGTCCGGCTCCACCGGATTGGCGAGGAGGTCCGCGCCCACCGACTGACCCAGCGCGATCAGCTCCTCGGCGACGCCGGCCTGGCGGTCCCGCTCGGCGGCCTGCTCCAGGGTGATCTCCTCGAACGGGATCTCCCGGCCGAGCGCTTGGCCGATGAGCCGGATCTGCTCGCGTGGGCTGATCGGCGGTCCGTACGCCGTCACCGTCCGCCCCGCGTACCGGTCGTCGGCCAGTAGCGTCACGGCGACGGCGGCGAGGTCGTCCTCGTGGATGAGGGGGTAGCGCGCGTCGGCGTACGGCTCGCGGATGACTCCGCCGTGCTTGATGGTGTCCGCCCAATTCGACCCGGTGTAGGAGTAGCCGTCCTGGAGGGTCTGGTGGGCCATCACGGGGGAGGGGCGCAGGTGCGTCCACCCCGCCCCGGAGCGCTCGACCACCACCTCGACCGCCAGCCAGTGCCATGCCTCGGGCTCGTACTGGATCTCGAACTCGGGGCCGTGCGACGACAACACCACGATGCGGTCGGCGCCGCCCTCCCGTGCCAGCGTGACCAGCTCGTACGCGGTCTCGGGGACGGCTCCGGCGAGGAACAGTCGCCGGATGCCGGCGAACGCCGCCGCGGACTCCGCGGGTCGGGTGACGTCCCCGACGACCACCTCGACGCCGTCCGGCCAGCCGGCGGCCTCGAATGGCGGTGTCAGCACCCGCGTCGCCTCGTCGGCCGCGGCCAGCCGGGCGGCGAGGCGACGCCCGACCGGGCCGGCGGTGGGCACGTGGCCGGGGATGTTGCGGTGCTCCACGATCGTCAGCAGCGTGGTCATGCCGTCCCGGGTAGTTGTGTGCTGATAGGGGCCAAGACGCACGATGGCCCCCGGGCAGATGGCCGGGGGCCATCGTGGTCAGTCGAACAGGCCGGTCTTCGCGCCGGTGATGAACTTTTCCCAGACAGCCCGGCGGAGGACCCATGGCTGGACGTCGGGTTGCTCAGTGTCGCGCAGCGCGACGCGGCCATCGGACAAGTGCTTGGCCTCCAGGCAGTCACCGCCTTGGTCGCTGGACGCGGTGATCCATCCGGTTGGGTCAGCGATCTGCCTGATGATTTCCTCGCTCAGCTCCATGTTGTCACTCTTTCCTTGATCCGCTGCACTGACAAGTACTCGGGAAGCGCAGCGCTCCGCACACGCTCGAGCCGATCCACGATTCGCTTGATCTCGCTGGGTTTGTCCACAACTTGACCAAGGGCGGCTGATTCGACGTACGCGGCGGTGGTCACTCCATTCTCCTGCGCCAAGAGAACTGAGCCCACCAGCATTGCTGTGCACAGAGCCTCGTAGGGGAGTAGCTGGAGGGTGAACCACTCGGTTTCGGTCAGCGCGATCAGGTGTTCCAGTTGTCGCAGCGTCACGGAATTGCTTCCAACCGGGCGGTACAGAATGCCTTCGTCCAGCACCGCAAGAAACTGTGGAGGTGTCGGCCTGTCGAATATGGCTTGCCTTTCCATTCGCGCCTGGATCCAGAACTTCTGACAATCTGCGTCTCCTGGCCACCGAACTCTCCGTCAACGCCATGAAACACACGATCTCCGGCCGATGGAGGCGGGGATCATTCCGGGTCCGCATGTGGCTCAGCGACCGCCAGGTCCGTGTCGAGGTACTGGACCAGGGCTGGTGGTCGGGACCGCGACTCCGCAACGACCCCACCGAAACCAGCGGCCGTGGCCTGCGAATCGTCGAGGCGACGGCCACGAGGTGGGGAGTCAGGAGAAAGGGACTCGGAAGAACCGTGTGGTTCGAACTCCCCATCCCCTCTGATGTCCCGGTCGCCGGGAGTGTGAAGTCCGGCTCGGGGCCCAGCCGTTAGCCGGGCGGGCGCCAGCCGTGTGTGAGGAGGTCGAAGATCTCCTCGACGGCCGTTCGAAGGTCCTGCCGGCCTCCGGTGAGTGCCGGTATCTCCAGAATGAACCGGGCGAGTGCGTGGCAGGCGATGTTGTCGTGGCTTGTGCCGGCGTCATCGGCGATGGCCGCGCTGAGGGCGGCGGTGTGCCGGGTCCACATACGTTCGGCGTACTCGTGCAGCGCCGGTGTGGAGTTCACGAGATCGGTGAATTCGGCCCGGCGCGGGTGGGTCGCGACCGGGAGCCAGGACGTGAGGACGTGCTCGCGGAGCGCATCGACGATGCCCTGACTGGCGGGGCGTTGACGTACCGCGGCGACCAACTCCGCCTCTCGGTCTGCCTCCTGGTCGAAGACGAGCGCCTCCTTGCCGGGGAAGTGCTTGAACAGCGTTGTGGTCGACACGTCGGCCGCTTCGGCGATGTCTCTGATGCTCACCCGGTCGTAGCCCCGCTCCAGGAACAGTTGCAGGGCGGCGTCGGCGATCGCTTGACGGGTTGCCGCCTTCTTGCGTTCGCGGCGACCGGCGACAGGTGGCTTGTCCATGCGCGCATCCTACCAAAAGGTGGTCATGGTCAATTAGTTGACCAGTTGCACCTTTTTACTCGTTCTGCTTTTCTAAGGGGGCGGGCCGCGGCTCGTACACAGTCATGAACGAGAGGACCAGCCATGAACTCACCAGCACCGGCCACCGCGAGGATCGGCATCATCGGAGCAGGTCCCGGTGGCCTCACCTGTGCCCGCATCCTGCAGCAGCACGGCATCCCCGTGACGGTCTATGACCGCGACCCGCACCCGGAGGCGCGCAACCAGGGCGGCACCCTCGACCTGCACGCCGACGACGGGCAGCTCGCCCTGCGTGAGGCGGGCCTGATCGACGGGTTCTTCAGGCTGGCACGCCCGGAGGGACAGGAGATGCGCCATCTGGATCCGACGGGGTCGATCCTGAGCCACCACGTCCCGGCCGAAGACGAGCTCTTCAAACCGGAGAGCGACCGCGGCCAGTTGCGCGATCTGCTGCTCAACTCGCTGGAGCCGGGGACCGTGCGGTGGGACCACGCCGTCGAGAAGGTCGGCGGCCCGGCCGATGGCCCGCGACGGGTGCACTTCCTCGATGGCACGACCGTCGAGACAGACCTGGTGATCGGTGCCGACGGTGCATTCTCGCGAGTCCGCCCGGCGGTGTCGCCGGCCGCGCCGCAGTACACCGGCGTCGGCTTCCTGGAGGCATGGTTCCAGGATGTCGAGAACGCGCACCCCGACCTCGCCGCTCTCGTCGGCCAGGGCAGCGCCACCGCGGCCGACGGCGACCGCGCTCTGTTCGCCCAGCGCAACAGTGGCGACCACATCCGGGTCTACATCATTCAGCGCCTACCCGCCGACTGGATCACCGCGAGCGGTCTGAGTGCCGACGACACCGCCGGGATCCGCGCCCGGCTGCTCGACGCCTTCTCCGGCTGGTCGCCACCCATGCTCCAGATGATCAACGACAACGACGGGCCGTACGTCGATCGTCCGTTGTTCGCTCTGCCGGTCCCACACGCTTGGGAACAAACACCGACCGTGACCCTGCTCGGCGACGCCGCCCACCTCATGCCCCCGCTCGGCGTCGGCGCCAACCTGGCCATGCTCGACGCCTGCGAACTTGCCCTCGCGCTGGCCGGCTCCACCACGGTCGGCGACGCCATCGCCACCTACGAGAAGACCATGCTCCCCCGTTCGGCGGACGCGGCCCGGATCCTCGAAAACGGCGCCGAGGCCCTGCTCGAGCGACACGACAGCGGCGAAATCGCAGTGTTCGGCCCGCCCCAGCGGTGATCGCTCGACATACCGAGCTTGCCGGGTGCCCAGATCGCCGAGCCCCGGTCAGGGGCGGCAGACGCGTTGGATGAGATCTTGCCAGCCGCGGGCGGCCGCTTCCTGGGTGTGGCGGGCGTCGTCGGTGAAGTCGGCCTCTGACATGTAGAGCAGGAGGGGGGCTTCCAGGGCCGCGGTGAGCTGGACGGCCAGGACGTCGACGTCGGCGGCGCCGAGGGGGATCTGCCTGAGCAGCATGCGGATATGCATCCGGGAGAGGTTCATCTCCGTTCCGACCGGTACAGGTTGGCGGCCGTCCAGTGCTGCACAGAAGATCTCGCGGTGTTCGATCATGAATGCGGCTCGGGCCTGGCCGTAGGCGATCAGGCGGTCCACCGGCGGGGCGCCCGGGCCCAGTGGTGGCGGCCCGGACAGCATCTGCTGCTGGAAGGTCTGATCGTCGTCGTGGATCAGCGCCTGGAAGATCCCTGCCCGGGTGCCGAACCGGCGGTAGACCGTCCCCTTGCCCAGGCCCGCCCGTTCGGCCAGCGCGTCCATGGTCAGTTTGTCCACACCCTGCTCGGCGAGCATCTCGCGGACCGTGGCCAGCAGTTGCCGTCGGTTGCGTACGGCGTCGGCACGCTCGGCGCGAGGCGCTCCAACCAGGGGCAGGACGGGTCGATCCACGGGACTCACTCTACCGCCGGAATGACAAGCGGGGTAAAGTCCGCTTATTCTTGCGTACGGCGACATCGCCGGCACACCAGCCGGGCCCCGTCCCGGATGTGCCATGCACCGACCTGGAGAAAAACTGATGAGCCTGTTCCGTCTGGACGCCAGCATCATGCCCGCCACCTCGGCCGGCGCCGAGCTCGCCGACCTGGTGGAAGCCGAATGGTCCGCCGCCCACCCCGGCGAGCCGATCGTCCGCCGCCACCTGGGCACCGACCCGCTGCCGGCCGAAGCCTGGACACTCGCGACCACCGCCGGTTACGCCCCCGAAGACCGGCGCACCCCGGCCCAGCGCGACGCCCTGGCCCTGGCCGCCGGCCTGAAGGCGGAGCTGACCGAGGCCGACGCCGTCCTGCTGGCCGTCCCGCTCTACAACTACGGCGTCTCCCAGCACTTCAAGGTCTGGATCGACCTGGTCATCGGCGCAGCGGGACCAGCCGTCCAGGGCATGCTGAAGGACAAGCCCACCGTGCTGGTGACCGTCCGCGGCGGCGGCTACGGGCCGGGCGCCCCCCGCGAGGGCTGGGACCACTCCACTCCCTACCTGCGGCGCGTACTCGCCGACATCTGGGAGGCCGACCTCACCATCGTCGAACGCGAACTCACCCTCGTCGGCGTCAACCCCGCCCTGGACCATCTCAAGGACCTCGCCGCCCAACGACACGACGAGGCCCGCGCCGCCGCCCACCACACCGGCCGCTCCCTGGCCGCCAAATAGCCCTGACAGCCGAATAACCCTGAGAGCTCCTTTCTCTCGATGTCGTACGCCCCACCTGCCGGGTGAGGGCGACCACGTCGCGAACCGAGGGGGCCGACGCCAGTGACAGCACGGCCTGCTTGAGCCTGCTGACCCGTTCATCCGGCAGCACGCGCCGCGCGCCCAGCGCGAACTTGGCGCCCAGTTCCTCGTTGGTGAGCGGTCGCAGCGGACCGCCGCGGTTGGCGTCGACGCGCTTCTCCAGCATCGTGCCGGTCGGGCTCGGGCCTCCAGGAGGCGGACGATCTCCGCGTGGCCGGTGCCGAGCCACGACTCCGAGCGGAGGTCGCCCGCGTGGTCGCGTACTTCCGCCACCACACGCACGTCGCCCCCTTCCGACCTCTCGCGGCGGACCGTGATCCGCGCTCCCCGCGGTGCGTGCTCCGTGGCCCGCGCGACCACCTCCGCCTCGATGTCGCGGCCCGCGTATCGCCTCGCGAGGTCGATGGGGCGCGGGCCTTGGCCGTCGGCCGATGCGGGGTCCGCCTCAGAGGCGAGCAGCGTTCGGACGACGGCCGCGGCCCCGCGCTCGGCGGCGTGGGAGAGGGCGTGCGCCCGGCGGAGTCGGTGATGTCCGGATCGGCGCCTCTGTCCAGCAGCGTTGTCACGACGGCCAGGCACTCGTGGAGGCCGCCCAGTGGAGTGCCGTCATCGCGCTCCTGTCGACGTCTTCCCGCCGGTCCGGGTCGGCACCGGCGTGGAGCAGCGCGGTCACCGGCCCCTGTGTGTCCCCAGCACGCGGCGGCGCACAGGGGCAGCCCTTGGCTGTCTCCCCTGCTCTCCCCGTTGGGGTCGGCGCCGGCGTCCAGCAGCAGCCGCACGATGTCAGCGTCTCCCCGCACCGCGGCTTGGTAGAGGGCCGTGCCGCCATCCTCGCCGCGCGCGTCCGAGGACGCGCCGCGGCCCAGCAGCCGCCTGACCTCCTCGGCCTCCCCGACTGTCCGGCGCGATCTCGGCCACGGTCTTGGTGTTTACGTCAGGGGTTCCGCATGCGATTATGCATGCAATGCGCGCCGCACGGCTGAAGGGAAAATGTGGTGGGGGACAGTCGCATCGTGATCGTCGGGGGTGGGATCATCGGTGTCTCCATCGCCTATCACCTGGCCGTCCTCGGGCACGGCGACGTCGTGGTGCTGGAGCGCGGCCGGCTGGGGGAAGGCACCACCGCGCGCGGTACGGGAGGAATCCGGCAGCAGTTCTCCTCACGGGTGAACATCGAGCTGTCCCGCGGATCGGTCGAGTTCTTCGGCCGGTTCGAGGAGGCCACGGGGCAGCCGCTGGACTTCCGCCGGCACGGTTACCTGTTCCTGATCGACGACGAGGCGGCTGCCGCCGAACTGTCGGCTGCGGTGGCGCTGCAGAACGAGCTGGGCGTGCCCGCCGAGCTGCTGGCGCCCGAGGCGGTGTCCGGGATCTTTCCCGAGGTGCGGACCGACGATCTGGTGGCGGCGGCGTACTGCCCGACGGACGGGTCGGCGTCGCCGCAGGACGCCGTGCGCGGGTTCGCGTCGGCGGCCAGGCGCGCGGGCGTCACCTTCAGGGAAGCGACGGAGGTGCGCGGACTCGAGAAGGACGCCGACGGCGGCGTCACGGGAGTGAGCCTGGCGGACGGGACGACCCTGGGCGCCGACGCCGTCGTCATCGCCACGGGACCGGAGGCCGCACGGGCGCGGACGGTCTTCGGCGTCGACCTGGCGGTGTCCCCGCGGCGCCGGCAGGCGTTCGCGGTCGGGCCGATGCCCTGGATGAACCCGTCGCTGCCGTTCACCGTGGACCTCGCCAGCGGTGGCTACTTCCACCCGGAGTTCTCCGGCGGCATCGTCGGCGGGACCGACCGTGACGTACCGCCCGGGTTCGACACCGCGGTCGACTGGGATCGTCTGGAGATCCTCATCAAGGCGCTGACGAAACGCATCCCGGCCATGGGCGACTCGGCCGTCACCCGTGGCTGGGCCGGCGTCAGGGAGATGACTCCCGACGATCACGCGCTGGTCGGCCCGATCGGTGCCGTACGCGGCCTGTGGGTGGCCGCCGGCTTCTCGGGACACGGCTTCATGCATTCGCCCGCGATCGGCGAGTCGGTCGCCGCGTGGCTGCTGCACGGCAGCCCGATCATCGATCTGAGCGCTCTCGATCCTGATCGGTTCTCGGGCGGCGTCCCGTCCGAGGAGTCCTTCACCTTCTAGCAATCGCAGCCGGATCGAGCGGTGACACACCGCTGGAGAGGAGATGGTCGATGGAGTCGATGGCCCCAGACGATCAGCCGGGCACCTTGATCGACGAGACGATCACGAGCTTCACCGGGCGCGGAGCCGACCTGCTGGTGGAGTGCCTCGTCACGGCGGGAGTGCAGGTGATCTTCGGCCTCCCGGGGGACACGGGGGTGATGTTCTACGACGCGCTGGCACAGCGTACGGGTGACGTGCGGCATGTGCTCACGCGCGACGAGCGGCACGCGGCGATCATGGCCGATGCCTACGCGCGCGCGACCAACGAGGTCGGGGTCGTGGAGGTGTCGAGCGGGGGAGGCTGCACGTACGTGATCGGCGGCCTCGGAGAGGCGTACGCCTCCGGGGTTCCGGTGCTGGTCATCAGCTCCGACATCCACGAGTCGAGCCGCGGCTCCGGAGCGCTGACCGAGATCGACCAGATCGCGTTGTTCTCGGCCGTCACCAAATGGTCCGCCCGGGTCGACGTGGCCGCTGACATTCCCGGCCTGCTGTCCGAGGCCATGGCCCAGGCCACCACCGGACGTCCAGGACCGGTGGCGCTGATCATCGCGGAGAACGTCCTCGATGAGGGCGTGTCCGGGCTCGACCTGCGATCGGCGCCTGGTCGTACGACGCCGCGGGTGCCCGCTCATCGGCCCGTCCCACAAGTCGACGAGGTCGAGACCGCCGCGGCCCTGATCGCCGACGCGAGGCGCCCGGTCCTCTACGCCGGCTCAGGGGTGCACTCCTCAGGAGCCGCGAACGAACTCCTGGCCTTGGCCGAGAAGCTGTCCGCACCGGTGGCCACGTCCATCCACGGCAAGGGGGCGATCCCCGAGACGCACGAGCTGAGCCTCGGCGTCGCGGGGAACAACGGCGGCTCGCCACCCGCGAACGACGCTCTCTCCGAGGCCGACGTGGTCCTGTTCGTGGGCACCCGGGCCAACGCCACCGACACCAACAGCTTCAGATCGCCACCTCGCAGCGGGGTCGAGGTGATCCATCTGGACATCGACCGGTCCCGGGCGGGACGGAACTATCCCGGCTCCCTGCCGCTCGTCGGCGACGCCGCCGCGACGCTCCGGGAACTCGTCAAGAAGGTGGCCGGCCGGCGTACCGAACCGCCGTGGTGGACCGGTCGCGCGGCGCGACCGGAGGAGTTCCCGCCCGCTCCCGAGGGCATGATCATTCCCGAGGAGGTGGTGCGGCAGGTGGCCGCCGTCCTGGGCTCCGACATGACCGTCGTGGCCGATCCCGGGACGCCGACGCCGAACGTCGCGGCGTACTGGACCTGCACCGCGCCCGGCCGGTCCGTCCTGATCCCCCGGGGGCACGGTCCGATGGGGTGGGCCATCCCCGCCGCCGTCGGGGCCGCGCTGGCGGTGCCTGACCGGCCCGTCGTCGGCTTCACGGCCGACGGAAGCTTCGCGATGGCGTCGGGGGAGCTGGAGACCATCGCCCGGCTAGGACTCCCTATATGCCTGATTCAGATGACAAATAATAGTTTCGGATGGATTAAAATGCTCCAGCACCTTTATGCGGAAAAACGGTACTTTGGGGTTGATCCTGGCCCCATCGACGCCGTGGCCGTGGCCGAGGCCTCCGGGTTGAGGGCGTTGCGCGCACATGACTCAGAGGAGCTCCGCGAGGCACTGCGCGCCTTCAGGAACGCGCCGTCGCCGCTGTATGTCGACGTGACGGTACCGCATATGATCGATTACCTGCCGCCGGTGCCGTTCTGGCGCGATGCCGTCGAGAATGGCGGAGCCCGTCCCGTCTACTAGCCAGGGGTTCATCGGATGAGTGTCCAGGAAGGCACCCCGTCAAGCCGTCTCGTCCTCGATGTGTACAAGCGGCTACGCCAAGAGATCGTCACCGGGCAGCTCCGGCCGAACCAGCCGATCGTCGAGGCCGACGTGGCCCAGCGTCTCGGTATGTCCCGCACCCCCGTCAGGGAGAGCCTGCAGCGCCTCGCCATGGACGGGCTCGTGGTGTCGCAGCGGCGGCGCTGGGTGGTCTACGAGCACAGCGCCGAGGAGGTGCGCCACATCTACGAGGTGCGCGCCGCGCTGGAGGGCGAGGCGGCCAAGCTGGCGTGCGAGCGGATCACCGAGCGTGACCTGGCCCGGCTGAAGGAGCTCGAGCCGCAGGCGACGAGCTTCCACATGGTCGCCCGCGACGAGCGGGTCGCGATCAACGATCAGTTCCACCGGCACATCGCCGAGTCGGCGCACAACCCCCGGCTGGCCGACATGCTCGAGCAGAACAAGCTCTACTTCTTCAACCGGCAGATAGCCGCGATGTACAGCGCCGACGAGCTCGCGGCGTCCTCACGTCAGCACGAGCAACTCGTGGCGGCGATCGTGCAGCGCGACGGGGAGCGCGCCAGGAAGATCGCGTCCCAGCACGTCACCGATGCCCTGAACCAGGTCATGGACAAGATGTTCTGATGGCGGAGGACACTCGGACCCTGCGGGGCGGCCTGCCGTTCTACGGCTTCGACGTGGGGATCCTCCTGCTCAACAACGACACGCCCCGCCCGGTGGGCGACATCGGGCATGCCGCGACGTGGGGCTTCCCCGTCCTGTACGAGGTGGTGGCCCCCGCGGCGCCCGACCTGGTGGTGGAGCGCGCCGCGGAAGGGCTCCTGCCGGACTTCATGGCGGGCGCACGACGGCTCGAACGCGCGGGTGTCCGCGCGATCACCACGGCCTGCGGCTTTCTCGCCATCTACCAGCAAGAACTCGCCGAGGCGGTGAACGTCCCCGTCGCCACGTCCAGCCTGCTCCAGATCCCGCAGGCACTCCGGCTCATCTCACCCGGCCGGCGGGTGTGCGTCCTGACCATCAACGCGAGCACCCTGGATCATCGTCATTTCGCCGGCGCCGGCGTGGGGCCGGAACTTCTCGACCGGATCACCGTGGTCGGCCTGGAAAAGTCACGGCACCTGTATCCCGCGCTCATTCAGGGCGCGCGCATGCTGGATGTCGCCGCCGCCGAGCGCGAGATGGTGGATGCCGCGACACGGGCGGTGGAAGAGGACGAATCGATTGGCGCGTTCGTCGTCGAATGCACCAACATGCCGCCGTACTCGGCCGCCGTACGCGCCGCGACCGGTCGTCCCGTCTGGGACGTGGTCACCCTGGTGCACTCACTGCATTCGGCCGTAGTGCGCAGTTAGCAACGTTTCCGCAGGTCCTTGACGTATCGGCGCGGCCGAGTAGATCTACTCCTCGCGCGGCCTACCGGCGACGGCCGTCTCGCCCGCGTCCTCGGCGCTGTTGCCGTCGGTGGGGACGATCCCGAGCTCGAAGTCGCCGTCGTAGAGCTCGTGGCCGCTGATGACGGCGTTCTCCACAGCCTCCTCGCCGCGTTGCCCGCGCAGGATCAGCGGATCGTGCCGCAGGTCGCGGGTGAGCGCCACGCACATGCCCACCATCACCAGCATGAACGGCACCGCCGCCAAAATCGTGAGGTTCTTCAGGCCGGTGAGCGCCGAGTCGCCGCCACCGCCGAGCAGCAGCATGACGGCCGCGACCGCGCCGGTCAGCACGCCCCAGACGACCACCACGACCCGGGTGGGCTCCATGGTGCCGCGCTGCGAGAGCGTGCCCATCACGATGGAGGCGGCGTCCGCCCCGGAGACGAAGAAGATGCCCACCAGGATCATCACGACCAGGGTCGTGACGCCCACGATCGGATACTGGTTCAGCAGTGCGAACAGCTGCCCCTCCGCGGTGGCCTCCTGGGTCAGCCCCGCACCGCCGGCCTCCAGCTCCATCGCGGTGCCGCCGAAGATCACGAACCAGACCAGGCTGACCACGCTGGGCACCAGGATCACGCCGCCGACGAACTGCCGGATGGTACGGCCCCGGCTGATACGCGCGATGAACATCCCGACGAACGGCGTCCAGGAGATCCACCACGCCCAGTAGAACACCGACCACCCCGACAGCCAGGTGGCGACCTCGTCACCGCCGGTGGCCTCGGTGCGGGCCGCCATCTGGGCCAGGTCACCGACGAACGAGCCGATGGAGGTGGGCACCAGGTCCAGGATCAGCACGGTCGGGCCGGCCACGAAGACGAACAGGACCAGCCCCAGCGCCAGCACCATGTTGATGTTGGACAGCCACTGGATGCCCTTCTCCACCCCGGACACCGCCGACAGCACGAACGCCAGCGTCAGCACCGCGATGATCACGATGAGCAGGACCTCGCCGACCTCCGACATCCAGCCGACCTCCCTGACCCCGCTGCCGATCTGCAGCGCGCCGAGACCGAGCGAGGCGGCCGAGCCGAACAAGGTGGCGAAGATGGCCAGGATGTCGATGACCTTGCCGGTCGCCCCATTGGCGTGCCGGGCGCCGATCAGCGGGGTGAACACCGCGCTGATCGTCTGCCGCCGGCCACGGCGGAAGCAGCTGTAGGCGATGGCCAGGCCGACCACGGCGTAGATCGACCAGGGATGCAGCGTCCAGTGGAAGAGCGTGGTGGCCAGCGAGGTCTCCATCCGCTCGGCCGCGGCCGCGGTGGCCGCGTGCGTGCCGGGCGGCGGTTCGGTGAAGTGCGTGAGCGGTTCGTTCACCCCGTAGAACATCAGCCCGATGCCCATGCCCGCGCTGAACATCATCGCGATCCAGGACACCGTCCGGAACTCCGGCTCCTCGCCCTCCTTGCCCAGGGTGATCTTGCCGTACTTGCTGAACGCCAGCCACAGCGCGAACACCACGAAGCCCGAGGCCGCGAGCACGAAGGCCCAGCCCAGGTTGTGCATCGTCCAGTTGAGCAGCGAGGTCGACACGCCCTCCAGCGAGCCGGTGTCGGCGGCTCCCCAGACGACGAAGGCGAGGGTCAGCGCGGCGGCCACCCCGAACACCACCCAGTCCGTCCGGGGCGGGAGGGCGCCCCTCAGACCTCCCGAGGTCTCCATGATCTTTTCGGTGTGCTGCGCTTCCTGTTCCACGAGCTTCTCTGGCCTTCTCTCGTGTCCGCGTCTGTCCTCGATGTACATGTGCGACTTTCGCCGACGCTACCGAACGATCTTCGAAGAACCAAAAGAAAAGTATTGCGATCTTGTAAACCTCCTTACCGGATCACCCCGTCAGTCCGTTGACCACCTCCCTGGCGATCTCCTCCAGGCCCGCGAGCAGTTCCTCCTCGGGGACCGGCCGGCTGTTCTCGTCCGAGAGGATCTCGCGCCCCTTGTTGTCGGTGCCGAGGAAGCGGATCTCGATCGTGGCGTTGCCTCTGACGATGTAGGTCCAGGCTGTCGCGTTGTGCCTGACGGTGTGCTCGTTGTAGATCGCGTACGCCTCGTCACCCAGGTCGGAGAGCTGCTTGATCTCCCCATATTTCGTGTTGTACGGCGCTTCGCGCGTCTGGCCGGAGAACTCACGCATCGAACGCCACATGAAGTCGGCGTCGTCCAGGGCGCTTTCATGATCCTGAAAGGCGTTGACCTTGACGCTGATCGAGCGGAAGTCGAACGTGCCGGCCAGGGTTGCGTCCTTGCGAGTCCAGCCTTTGAGCGGATCGCGCACCCCACCACCGATGAGGTGGGGCGGAGGACCCCGGCGCTACGCTTCGGCGATCCTCGGGTCATGGCCCTGGCCGGCGCCCTGTGCCAGACGCTGCTCGCCGCGACCGGCTTCACCAACAAGAACCTTCGCGTCTTGATGACCGGACTGCTCGGCACCACCAGCTATAGCACGGGCCAGATGACCTACGACCTCCGCAGACTGCGGCTCAACGGCCTGATCCGCCGACTCCCACGGTCCAACCGCTACGTGCTGACCGACGACGGCGTGCGCATCGCCGTCTTCTACACCAAGATCTACAACCGGTTACTCGTCCCGCTCACTGCGGCCGATCAGCCCCAAGCGCCACTCGAACTCCGGTCGGCGCTCAAGACCATCACCCAGCACGTCGACGACTACGCCGCCCAAGCTCGACTTCCCCGGGTGTCGTGAAAGTTGACACAAACCTACAGAAACCCGCGACCAAAGATCGCTAGGTAGTCGACCAGGTAGTCGCGAATGTCATCGTGGACGCCGTCGATGCCCCATTTCGTGGAATGCAGACGCGCGATGTCATCCAACCCGACGTGATCGTGTATGCATGCCGTTGCTCGGAATAGAAGTCTCCCGCACCTCACACCGGCGGAGTATCACCACCGTACATTGCAGTACGCAGTGTAATCACCTTGGCCTGTGCAGATCCAAATGGGAGCGTATGGGCCGATGGAGAATGTGCGGCCATTGTTAGCCGTTGTTGCTAATGCTCGGACTTGCCCGCTGCTGTCGAGAATTCGTGCGCTACGGGGACACGGGCAGGGGACCCACGTCGGCGGCCGTGGGGGTCCGGTTGAGCAATGCGGTGATCGAGGTCGTGTACAACCGCCGTGTCGACGAGGACCCCGAGGGCAGGTTGACCAGGGGCGCGCTGGAGACGGCCAAGGCCGTCGCAGACAAGATCACCGCGGGAGGGTGAGCGGTTCAACCCGACCGGCCTGCGGCTTCCTGGGTGTCCGACCGCGGTCCCGTTC
Source organism: Nonomuraea cypriaca (assembly GCF_015645445.1). Taxonomy (GTDB): domain Bacteria; phylum Actinomycetota; class Actinomycetes; order Streptosporangiales; family Streptosporangiaceae; genus Nonomuraea; species Nonomuraea cypriaca. The sequence goes on from NZ_JADOGI010000002.1 coordinate 113,349, forward strand.
ATTGAATGACCATGACGCTTGCCACACGCCGGCGGCGCTGCAGACTCGTCACTTACGTGCCTGAACTCACGTGACTGCGAAAACGAAAGCGTTGGTGTGCGATCCCAAGACCGAGAAGGACATCCACTCATGGTCAACCGGTCCCATCGTCATCTCACTGCGGCGCTCGCGAGCGTGGCGGCGTTTTCGCTGCTGACGGCGTGCGGAAGCGACGGTGGGGCGTCGGCGCAGCCATGGGGATCAAACTCGCCGATCCTTCCCAGCGCGTCGTCGCCGTGTGCGGGGACGGCGCCTTCCATGCCGGGCCGGGCTTCTCGGCCGCGCCGCGCATTGACCGACCCACTCGACCTCGGGCCGTGATGACCGCTTCAGCGAAACCGAGTGCCGGCGCCGAGCGCGCCGGGCGGGATCCACCCTCCCGGCTTCGTCCGAGAAGTCGAAATGACAGTCCGTGAAAAAGGAGCCCTCTTTCGTGAAGATTGATTCGTTCTGCCACATCCTGCCCCGCGCCTACGCCGACCGCTTCTTCGCGATCGACGACAGCCCCGCGATTTTGAACCTCCAGAAGCGCACCCGTGACATCCCCGCCCTGACGGACCTGGACGTGAGGTTCCGCCAGATGGACGAGTTCGGGGACTACAAGCAGATCATCAACGTCGCGACACCGCCCCTTGAGGACATGGGCCCCGCCGCGCGCAACGCCGAGATGGCGCGTATCGCCAACGAGGGCATGGCGGAAATGGTCGCGGCTCACCCCGACAGGTTCGCGGGATTCTGTGCCGCCGTCTCGCTCGACGACGTCGATCGGGCGATCAAGGAGGTCGACTACGCCTTCACCAGCCTGAACGCGGTCGGGGTCCAGATCTACTGCCACGTCAACCGCGCTCCGATGGACGACCCGCGGTATGACCCGTTCTGGGAGACGCTCGCCGGCAGCGGGAAGATGATCCAGGTACACCCCAACAGGAACTCGTCCTGGCCGGACTACCCGACCGAGGAACGGTCCAAGTTCGAGATCTGGTGGGCGCTGGGCTGGGAGTACGACCTGTCCACGTTCATGGCCCGCATGGTCTTCTCAGGTGTCCTCGAGCGCTGGCCGGACCTGAAGTTCCTGATCCACCACGGCGGAGCCATGATCCCGCACTTCGCCGGACGGGTGGGCGCCGGCTGGGATCAGCTGGGCAGCCGAACGCCGGACAGCCAGAAGGGCGATGTGGAGGGCTACCCCTTGACGAAGCGACCCTTCGACTACTTCAAGAACTTCTACGTCGACACCGCCTGCTTCGGCGCCGGAGACGCGCTCCGGACCTCGATCCGGTTCTTCGGCCATGACCGTGTGGTGTTCGCGTCGGACAGTCCCTACGACCCCGAGAAGGGCCCGGGCTTCATCCGGGCGACGATCGAGAACCTCGAAGAGCTGGACCTCGGCAGCGCCGAACGGCAGGCCATCTACCACGACAATGCCGTCCGGCTGTTCGGTCTGACCGCGTCGTGAGGCCGAGGTGAGGACCTGACATGTCGCCGCGGCCGGCACCCCCGACAAGGGCGCCGGCCGCGGCACGGTCATGGTACGAGCGGGTGGATCAGCTCCCCGGGCAGGTCCGCCTGAGGTTCAGGTGTCGGCGGGAGCGAGCGTGATGTCGAAACGCGTCCGCGACCACGTGCCGTCGATGACCCGGCCGTCGGGGGCGGGTGTGCCGGCCGGCTGCCGCACGAAGTCCCTGACCAGGGACTCCTTGACCCCGAAGACGGCGTCCGAGTCGAGCAGTGCGTCGCCGCGCACGAAGATGTGCGTCACCAGCGTCCGGCAGCCCGCGTGGGAGACCATGAAGTGCAGGTGCGAAGCCCGCATCGGCGAGCGACCGGCCGCGTCGAGCAGCCGGCCGACGGGTCCGTCGTGGGGGATGGGATACGGCGTCGGGGTGATGCCCCAGAACCGGTACCTCCCCTCGTCGTCGGTGAACAGGCGCGCCCGCGCGGCGGTGCGCCCGTCGCCGTACTGGACGTCGTAACGGCCGTCCTCGTCGGTCTCCCAGACCTCGATCCGGGCGCGCGGGAGGGGCTTGCCGTCGGCGCCGGTGACGGTGCCCTCGACCCAGCACGGCTCACCGGGCGCACCGAAGGACATGTCCTCCCCGTTGGCGATCTCCGGTGCCCCCTCGACGAAGAACGGCCCGAACACGGTCGCCTCGGTCGCCTCCCCGTAGGCCTCGTTGTTGACCGCGATGGTCTGCATGGAGGCGCCGAGCACGTCGGAGAGCAGGATGAACTCCTGCCGCCTGTCGTCGGTGATGTGTCCGGCGGCGGTGAGGAAGCCGATCGCCTCGCTCCACTCCTCCTCGGTCAGTCGCACCTCGCGGATGTAGGCGTGGACGTGCTTGACCAGGCCGGTCATCAGCTCCTTCAGCCGCGGGTCCTGGCAGGCGTCGAACGAGCGCACCACCCGCTCTACCAGCTCCTCCTCGCGGGCGGCCTGCTCGGCGGACACCTCGGTGTGCGCAGCGGTCATGACATCGCTCCTTCCCAGGCCGCTCGGAGCAGCGCGGTGAGATTCTCCTCGGTGACGGGTGCGGGGTTGCCGGCGGGGATCGCGGCCAGGATCGGGGCCACCGCCCTGGCGATGCCGTCCTCCGGCATGCCGTAGTCCTTCAGCGCGGTCGGTGCGTGGAGGGTCGCGCCCAGGTCCGCGAGGCCCTCCGACGCCGTCGGTCCGCCGAGGGCCCGCGCGATCCGGCGTTCCGCCTCGGGCGCGTACGGCGCGTTGAACGCCAGCACATGGGGGAGCACGACGGCGTGGGTCTGCGCGTGTGGCAGGTTGAACATCCCGCCCAGCACATGACAGATCTTGTGGTGCATGCCCGAGCCGGCGGACGCGAACGCGACGGCGGCCAGGTAGGCGCCGTAGAGGGTCCTTTCACGGCCTTCGATCCCGGTCGGGTCGGCGACCACGGCGGGCAGGCCGAGTCGCAGCGCGTGGCTGCCTTCGGCGGCCAGGGCCTGGTCGATCGGGTCGGTGCGCGGTCCCCACATCGAATCGACACAGTGGGCCATCGCGTTGAGGCCGGACGCGACCGACATCTCCACAGGCAGGGTCAGCATGAGCGACGCGTCGTACACGATGGAGCGGGGCAGTGCGTGATCGTCCACGCCGGTCGTCTTGGTCTCGCCCTCGGTGAGCCCCCAGACGTTCGTCGCCTCGGAGCCGGCGTACGTCGTCGGCACGGCGATGATGGGCAGGCCAGCCGTCGGAGAGCCGGTCATGGCGACCGCCTTCGCCAGCCCGGTCGTGGACCCGCCGCCGACGCAGAGCAGCGCGTCGGCATCGACCTTGACCGCGGCCTCCCGCGCCCGTTGGGCAACCTCGACTGGCACGTGCATGACGACCTCGTCGTGCCGTACGGCGACCGGGATCTCGGCCGACACGGCGTCGGCGATCGAGGATTCGGCGGGGGCGGCGATGACCATGACCCGCTGGACACCGAGCTTGGCCACCTCTTCGGCCACCGCCGCGGGCGCGTCGCCGGGGGCGAAGACCACCCGCTGCGGCAGCGTCTCATGGATGAATCTCATCAGAGGTTCCTTCTGCTTCCCGCGTTCCCGGCAGGCTCGCCGGTGGCATGGTCATGAGCGGTCACCGCTGCGCGGCCGCCCTGGTTCCCAGCGCGACGTCCGGGTCGTAGTCGTAGATCCACCCGTTCGCGACGAGCGGATCGTCCTGGGCGAAGGCCGCGTCGCGGTCCTGCTGCTCGGGACCGTCCGGAAGGTGGTTGATGTGGGAGCGCCCATGGCTCACGGTCTGGATCCGGGTCGTGCGGGGGATGCGCGACTCCTCGTACCGCCTGAGCGCGCCGGCCGGATCGTCCAGACCCGTCGCGAGGCAGCGTGCCAGCACGGCGGCGTCCTCCAGTGCCTGGGCCGCGCCCTGGGCGAAGAAGGGGAACATCGGATGGGCGGCGTCGCCGAGGAGCGTCGTCCCGCCCTCGGACCAGCGCGGCAGGGGCGCCCGGTCCAGCAGCGCCCATCGGCCGGGCGTCCCGGCGGCACGGATCAGATCGACCAGTCGTCGGTCCCACCCGTCGAACTCGGCGAGTAACTCCTCCACCGTCGCGGTCGCGGTCCAGGACTCCACGGTGTAGTCGCCGGCGGGAGCGAAGGCAACGAGGTTGACCAGCTCCCCGGCCGAGACCGGATAGTGCACGAGGTGGTGGCCCGGGCCGATCCACAGCGTCTGCGTGGGGCGCCGGGCGAACTCCGGCGCTCCGGCTGCCGGGACGAGAGCCCGAAAGGCACAGATGCCAGAGTACGTCGCCGGCGACGCCTCGAACAGGGCACCGCGTACGACGGAGTGAACCCCGTCGGCTCCGATGACGACGTCGGCCTCCACCGTCCGCCCGTCGGCGAAGTGCAGCCGCGGCCTGGCGCCGGTGTCCAGCCCGACACACTTGTGACCGAGCGCGATGCCCTGAACCGGGACCTGCGCCTCGATGACGCGGAGCAGGTCGGCTCGGTGCGCGGTGTAGGTCTGCTCTCCGTAGAGGCGCTCGCAGGCGTCGGCCAGGTTCTCCGACGACAGCACCGTCCCGTCCTCCCAGCGGCGGAACTCCCAGCCGGTGTCGAGCTGCACGGCGCGCTCGCGCAGGGCCTCGAGGACGCCGAGCTTGCGCAGCTGGCGCGCCGCGTTGGGTGCGACCACCAGGCCGGCGCCCACCTCGCCCAGTCGTGGCGCCTGCTCGTAGACCGTGCTGGGGAGTCCCTCACGGTGGAGGAACGCCGCGGTGGCGAGACCACCGATGCCGCCGCCCACGATCGCGATCCTCGGCAGTCCGGCCGTGCCTTGTGTCATCCTCAAGCTCCTCCGGTTCTCCGTCCCCGATCCGATGGGTCGGCTCCCTGGCGATCGGCGCGATCACTCCCCATCAGCCTCGGTTCGCTCATGCTGCACTTCTCGGATCGACCGGGAGGCATGTTAAATCATTGAACGAACATTTCGGCGTCCGTGGGAACGGATCCGAGGAAGCGAGGTGCGGCGTGCCGCGTACCAGCGAACCGGGACGAAGCGTGAGCTCTCGACTGCTCGACCTCTTGTTCTCCTTCGAGCCCGGCGAGACCGAGCTTAGCCTCGCCGAGCTGGCACGGAAGACCGGCCTGCCGCACCCGACCGCTCGCCGCCTCGTGCTCGAGCTGACGAAGGCCGGGGCGCTCGAGCAGCGTGCCAACGGCCGGTTCGCCGTCGGCCTCAGGCTGTGGCAGCTCGGCACGCTGGCCCCGTTGACCGAGTCGCTGCGTACGATGGCCCAGCCGTACATGGAAGACCTCTATACCGCGCTCCACCAGCACGTGCAGCTCGCGGTCCTCGAAGGACGCGAGGCCGTCATCCTCGAGCGCCTCTCCGCGCCGCGTGCCCTGGGACTGGTCTCCCAGGTGGGCGGCCGGCTGCCGCTGCACTGCTCAGGGGTCGGCAAGATCCTGCTCAGCCACGCCGCGCCGGAGCTGGTGCAAGAGGTCCTCGACGGAGAGCTGCAGCGGTTCAACTCGAAGACGGTCGTCGACCCGGACGCGCTCCGACGTGAGCTGGCCGAATGCCGTCGCACCGGCTGCGCCCTGGTCCGTGGCGAGCTGACCGAGGGCGCCGACTCCATCGCGACACGGATCATGAACAGCGAAGGACACGTCGTCGCCTCCCTCTCCGTTGTCGTACGGACAGGGTCCGTGCAGCCGCAAGCCGTCCTTCCCTCGGTCATCACGAGTGGGTTGGCCATCTCGAGAAGGCTGGGGTGGCGGCCTGGCATCAAGGTCTGGCAGGGCTGATGCGAAACAGGTTCAGCGATCGGTGCCCAGGGCCCCGGCGGAGTAGCCCGCGATCTCTTTGTACCGCTGCGAGATCTGGGCCAGCTCCTCCACCTTGATCACGTCGTCGATGGAGTCGAACGGCCGGTCCCCGGTCCGCTGCCACACCTCACGGATGATCACGTCTGGTGGCATGCTCCGGTTGGCCAGCACGACCTGGGTGGTCGCGGGCAGCCGCTCGGCCTCGTACGCGCGCAGCGCGGTCACCGGGTCAGGCGAGGCGATCAGGTGGTCGCGGAGCGCCCTAGCGTCGAGGATCGCCTGGCCGGCGCCGTTGGAGCCGCGCGGCACCATCGGATGGGCGGCGTCGCCGAGCAGGGTGATCCGGCCCTCGCTCCAGTGATCCAGCGGGTCCTGGTCCACCATGGGGTACTCCAGGACCGTCTCAGAGGCCCGCATCATCGCCGGCACGTCGAGCCAGTCGAAGTGCCAGTCTTCGAAGGCCCCGATGAAGTCCTCGAGGTGGCCGCGCCGGTTCCAGTCCCTTTGCACGTGGCGCGGGGTCTGGATCTCGACGACCCAGTTGAGGAGCTGGTCGCCGTCCGGCAGGTTCCTGATCGGGTACGCGACGAGCTTGCCCTGATCGATCCAGCCGGCCCGCACCATGCTCGCCCCGGACAGGAACGGCCTGACCTTGGTCACGCCCCGCCACATGTTGATGCCGGAGTAGCGTGGCTCGCCCTCGTGCGGGTGGAGTTGCTTGCGCAGCACCGAGTGAATGCCGTCGCAGCCGACCAGCACCCGGGCCCGCACGGGGGGCGGTTCGTCGCCGCCGGGCCCGGCGAAGTGGGCGGTCACGCCGGTCTCGTCCTGTTCCGCCCGGACGCACCGGTGCCCGAGCACCACCGCGTCCGCGCCCATGCGCTCCCGCACCGCCGCCAGCAGGACCGCGTGCAGGTCGCCGCGGTGGATCGAGTACTGCGGATGCTCGTACCCGGCGTGCCGGCCGGACGGCTCCCGGTAGATGAGCTGGCCGAAGCGGTTGAAGAACACCGACTCCTGGGTGACGACGGCGGCTCTGCACAGTTCCTCGCCGAGGCCGAGCCTGTGCAGCACGCGGGAGGCGTGCGGCAGCAGGTTGATGCCCACGCCCACCACGCCGACCTCGGGTACGGCCTCGTAGACGCGGCAGCCGATTCCGGCGTCGTGCAGTTCGAGCGCGAGCACCAGACCGGCGATGCCGGCGCCGACGATGAGGACCTCGTCCTCGACCGTGGGGCTCGCGGGATCGGTGGACCGTCGCGGCATGAAGACTCCTGGCTCCTGTGCTGGGGGGCGCCGGCCGGCGGCGGGGGATGGGTCACGACCGGCACTGACGCCTGGTTGGGCGCCGAGCACATCGTGCCACCGTGTTGTGGATTGTGGCCGAATCTGGAAATTTTTTCTGTTATACAGAACAACATGCTTGAAGCACTCCCCCCTTACGCCATCGGATCGGTGGACAAGGCGATGCTCATCCTGCTCATGATCCGAGACCGGGGGGAGGTGCGGGTCACCGACGTCAGCGACGTGCTGGGGGTCGCCCGCTCGACGGCCCATCGGCTGCTGCTCACCCTGGCCCACCGCGGTTTCGTCGCCCAGGACCGGGTCACCCGTGCCTATCGCGCCGGCCGGGTCGTGGTGGAGATCGGGCTGTCCGCGGTGGGCGGGCTCGATATCCGGCGCAAGGCCAGGCGGCACATGGAGTGGCTGGCGGCCGAGCTGCACGAGACGGTCAATCTGCTGGTCCTGGAGGGCAACGGCACCCGGTTCATCGACGGGGTGGAGGGTGACCGGCCGCTGCGGGTGTCCTCGCGTACCGGCACGTTGCTGCCCGCGCACAGCACCTCGGGCGGCAAGATCCTGCTCGCGGAGCTGCCCGACGAGGAGGTTCTCGGGCTCTTCCCCGACGGACTGACGCGGGTCACGGACCGCACCATCACCGACCCTGACGCGCTGCGCGCGGAGTTGCGCAGCGTGCGCGACCTCGGCTACGGAGTGAATCACGAGGAGAGCGCGCCCGGGCTGGACGCGGTGGCCGTGTGCGTACGCGATCACCTCGGCCGGGCCCTGGCCGCGCTCGCGGTCAGCCTGCCTCACCAGCGGATGACCCAGGGCAACCTGCACATGATGTTGCCCTTGCTACGCTCGGCGGCCGAGGCCATCAGCCAGGATCTGTGATCTGCCGGCCTCCCGGCAGCGGACAAGTTGTTCTGCCATGCAGAATCTATGACCGTTCAATGACCGAATCGATTCCCTTTTACGCAATCCACCCGTAACTTCTGGCAACGAACCAGCAATCCGGGCGCTGTGCCACGAAACGGGTAGATGTCATGATTCAGCATGGAAACGGTTGCGCCAGCGTGCTTCCGCGCGGGCGGTGCCGGTGAGCTACAACGACTACGACGGCCCTCACGCCGACCTGCGCGAGCTGATCGAGCGTATTGACCGATCCGGGCAACTGGTGCGGCTGGGCGGCGTCGACCCGCACCTGGAGCTCGGCACCCTGATCGAGCTCATCGCGCACCGCGGCGGCGAGGGCGGCCCGGCCGTCCTGTTCGACGAGCTCGTGGGCGCGAAGCCCGGCCACCGCGCCTTCTCCGGCGCGACCAACTCGGCCGAGCGGCTGGCGCTCACCCTCGGCCTGCCGGCCCCCGGCCACCCGCTCGACGTCGTGCGCGCGTACCGGGACCGGATGAAGACCCACAAAACCATCCCCCCGGTCACCGTGGACGACGGCCCTGTGCTGGAGAACGTTCTGCGCGACGACGAGGTGGACGTGACCGCGCTGGTCGCGCCCTTCCTGCACGAGCGGGACGGCGGCCGGTACATCGGCACCGACGACCTGGTCATCATGCGCGACCCGGACGACGGCTGGGTCAACATCGGCACCTACCGCAGCATGGTGCACGGCCCCGACCAGGTGGGTCTGTGGATCTCCCCCGGGAAGCAGGGCAGGCAGATCAGGGAGAAGTACTTCTCCCGCGGCGAGCCCTGCCCGGTCCTGATCTCCTGCGGCCACGACCCGCTGCTCTTCCTGGCCTCGGGGAACGAAGTGCGCTACGGGTTGTCGGAGTACGACTACGCGGGCGGGCACCGCGGGCAGCCGTTCGAGGTGGTGGCCTCCGAGCTCTACGGGCTGCCCATGCCGGCCAGCGCCGAACTGGTGCTGGAGGGCGAGATGTACCCGGACGAGGTCGCGCCGGAAGGGCCGTTCGGCGAGTTCACCGGCTACTACGCCGGCGGACGCTCCGACCAGCCGGTGGTGCACGTGCGCCGGATCTACCACCGCGACGACCCCATCGTGACGGTCGCCTCCCCCATCCGGCCCCCCTCGAACTTCTCCTACAGCAAGTGCGTGATGAAGGCGGGGATGATCTGGGACGAGGTGGAGCGGGCCGGACTGTCCGGCGTGCGGGGCGTGTGGTGCCACGAGGCGGGGGCCGCCCGGCTGTTCAACGTCATCTCCGTCAAGCAGGCCTACGACGGGCACGCCAAGCAGGCCGGGCTGCTCGCCGCGTCCTGCCAGTCGGGCTCCTACCTCGGACGTTTCGTGGTCGTGGTGGACGACGACATCGATCCGACCAACACCTTCGACGTGCTGTGGGCCATGTCCACCCGGTGCGACCCGGTGGACGACATCGAGATCATCCGCCGGGCGTGGAGCGGGCCGCTCGACCCACGCATTCCCCACGGGCAGACGCACAACTCGCGGGCCGTCATCATGGCCGTCCGCCCGTACCAGCGCCTCGCCGACTTCCCGCCAGTCGCCGAGGCGAGTCCGGAGCTGCGTGACCAGGTCGCGCGCAAGTTCGCCGGCGTCCTGGCCGGGCTCGGCTCCGCATCCCCCCACGTGCAGCAACCGGAGGAAGCAGAATGAGCAGGCTCCGTCTGGCCGCGATCACCGCGGTGACCGCCACCCTGGCCCTCGGCCTCACGGCGTGCGGCGACGACACCTCCGCCACCGCGAGCGGTGACGGCGCCACCATCAACTACGGCATCTACGAGCCCGGCGCCGACTCCGGCTACCTGTTGATGGGCCAGGAGAAGGACTTCTTCGCCAAGCACGGCGTCAAGGTGAACGTCGTCCAGCTCAAGAGCAGCCAGCAGGCGTTCCCCGCACTGCTGGCCAAACAGGTCGACGTGATCCAGGGCAACCCGAGCGAGGCGCTGCTCGCGGCGCAGAAGGGCGCGAAGCTGAAGTTCGTCGGTTCCACCATGCCCGGCCAGAACTACGCGCTCTACGCCAAGAGCGACATCGCCTCCGTGTCCGCGCTCTCCGGCAGCACGCTCGGCATCTCCACCCCGACCAGCCTGCCCGCGGTGGTCGCCAAGGCGATGATGCTCCAGTCCTCCGTCGATCCCTCCTCGGTGCGGCTCGTCAACGCCGGCGGCTCATCCGACCGGTACAAGGCGGTGGTCGCCGGGCAGATCCAGGTCGCCTCCGCGCCGCTGGACTACGCCGGGCAGGCCGCCAAGGACGGCGTCAAGCTGCTCGGCCGGGCCAAGGACGTGGTGCCCGACTTCCCCAGGTACGCGCTGATCACCAGGGACGACGTGCTCCAGGACAAGGGCGCCGCGGTCACCGGTCTCATCGCCGGGCTGATCGAGGGCATCCGCCACGCCGACGCGCACCCGGACGAGGCCAAGGCGCTGGCCGCCAAGACGCTCAAGGTGGCGGCCACCGACCCGATGGTCACCGAGACGTACAAGGAGTTCCACGACGGCGGCTACCTGGCCATGAACGGCGAGGTTCCGGTCAAGCAGATCAAGTATCTCGCCGACCTCCAGGTGAAGCTCGGCATCACCCAGACGGCGATTCCGGTGGACCCCATGGTGGACGACACCTATCGCCAGAAGGCCGTCTCCGGGATCGGCCAGGTCACGTCGAACTACTACGGAGACGCCAAATGAGCGGTGACCTCGCGGTGGACGTGCGAGGAGTGTCCAAGGTCTTCAGGGACGACAAGGGCCGCGAGGTGCGGGCGCTGCAGGACGTGTCGTTCCAGGTCCGCCGCTCGGAGATCGTGGCGCTGACCGGGCGCAGCGGGTGCGGCAAGACCACGCTGCTGCGGATCATCATGGGTCTGGAGCACCCGACCTCCGGCACGGTGGACGTGGACGGCGTCCCGGTGCGCGGCTGCGGGCCCAACCGGGGCATCGTCTTCCAGAACGCCGAGCTGCTGCCCTGGCGTACCGCGCTCGGCAACGTCGAGTTCGGCCTGGAGGCCCGCGGCCTGCCCAAGGCGGAGCGCCGGGCGGCCGCCGAGCGGGTGATCGAGCTGGTCGGGCTGGAGCAGGCAGCGGGCCGCCGCCCGCACGAGCTGTCCGGTGGCATGCGGCAGCGGGTCGGCATCGCCCGCGCGCTCGCCATCGACCCCGCCGTGCTGCTCATGGACGAGCCCTTCTCCGCGCTCGACGCGCAGACCAGGGAGCAGATGCAGGCCGAGCTGCTGGAGATCCACGAGCGGACCGGCAAGACCATCGTCTTCGTCAGCCACGACATCGACGAGGCCGTCCTGCTCGCCGACCGGGTGGTCACCTTGGTGCCCGACCCCGGCCGGGTGCACGGCGTGCTCGACACCGCCTTCGGCGGCTCCACGTCCCTGGACGAGCGCCGCGGTTCGGCGGAGTTCGCCGTACGCCGCCACGAGCTGCTGCAACTCGTGCACGGCCGGGAGATCCAGCAGCAGGATGGAGTGCCCTCATGAGCGAGCGTAGCGAGGGAATCAATGAGCACAGCACCTTGGTCATGAGGCCGACGAAGGAGGTCTCATGACCGCTCTGGCGGACAAGGCGGCGCCGGCCGTCGACGACGAGACCGCGCTGTCCAGGAAGATCAGATCCCAGCGCCACAGCGGGCGGGACCGCCTGATCACCGGCGCCACCGTGGTCGTCCTCCTGATCATCTGGGAGATCGCCGCCCGGCAGGTCGACCCGATCCTGGCCGCGCCGCCCAGCACCGTCTTCCAGGCGCTGATCACCATGATCGGGGACGGCACGCTGCCCAAGGCGGTGTGGGAGAGCGCCCAGCCCTTCCTGGCCGGCTACGCGCTGGCCATCGTGGTCGGCGTGCCGTTGGGGCTGCTCATCGGCCGGTTCCGGGTGGTCGAGGCGGCGATCGGCTGGCTGGTCATCGCCGGCTACGCGATGCCGATGATCGCGCTGACCCCGGTCTTCATGCTGTGGTTCGGGCTGGGCTTCGCGGTCAAGGCGGCGATGGTGATGACCATGACGGTCTTCGCGATCTCCATCAACACCTGGAACGGCGTCCAGAACGTGCCCCGCGGCATCATCGAGGTCGGCACCGCCTTCTGCGCCTCCCAGCCACGCATTCTGCGCCAGATCGTGATCCCCTCCGTCATCCCGTCGATCATGACGGGGTTGCGGATCGGCATCGGCAAGGCCGTGGTCGGCATTGTGATCGCCGAGTTCTTCACCGCGATCGGCGGGGTCGGCGGGGTCATCGTGGACGCCGGGCACAGCTTCCAGCCGGACCGGATGTTCGCCGCCGTCGTCGTGCTGATGCTCGCCGCGGTCGCGCTGACCGGGTTGATCGGCCTGATCGAGCGGTGGCTGGCCCCGTGGAACCGGTCGATCACCGGGGGTGCGCATTGAGCACCCCGATCGCCGGAGCGCCGCGCCGGGTCGTCGTCGGCGTCTCAGGCGCGACCGGCACCGCGCTGGCCGTGCGGACGCTGCAACTGCTCGGCGCGGCGGGGGTGGAACGGCATCTCGTGGTCAGTCCCGCCGCCCGGCGCACGGCCGCGTACGAGATGCCGGAGGCCACGTTCGACGCCGAGGTGGTGCACAGCTTCCGGGATATCGGCGCCTCCATCGCGTCCGGCTCCTACCCGGTGGACGCGATGATCGTGATCCCGTGCAGCGTCAAGACCCTGGGCGCCATCGCCTCGGGGGTGTCGGAGAACCTGCTGGTGAGGGCCGCCGACGTCACGCTCAAGGAGCGCCGGCGGCTGGTGCTGTGCGTACGGGAGACCCCGCTGCACCTGGGGCACCTGCGGGCGATGGTCACCGCGACCGAGATCGGCGCGATCATCGCCCCGCCGATGCCCGCGTTCTACGCCGCGCCGGAGTCGCTGGACGACGTGGTGGACCACATCGTGGCCCGGGCGCTGTCACTGATCGGCGTGCATGTGCCGGGCGCGCCGCCGTGGCAGGGGACTCCCGCCTCGGCGGCGCGTACGGAAGGTCAGCGAACGGAAGGTGAACGTACGGAAGGTCACAGCCAGGTCGGAAGCGGTGGCCCTTCGGGCTCGCCCGCGCGCCCGAGCAGGTAGGCCGTCACCTCCGCCGGCTCCTCGCGCACCGGCGCCGGGGAGCCGGCGGGCGTGCCCGGCGCCCCGGCGGCCGCCGGTGTCGGTGGCGGTGAGCGTCACACGCGGAGCGTCCGGGTCGGCGGAGAGCGCCGCCACGGCGTCCCCGGCGAGCGCCCCGCCTCGATGTCGGCCACCCGCCGCTGCGGCGAGGAGTACACCGTCATGCCTTCTCCCGCCGGCAGACGTTGCGGCACTCGCCGATCCCTTCGATGGTCGTGGTCACCGCCGTGCCGTCGGTCAGGTAGCGCGGGGGCTTGCGGGCGTGCCCGACGCCGCCTGGCGTGCCGGTGGCGATCACGTCGCCGGGCGCCAGCGTGATGATCTTCGAGAGGTACGCGACCAGCTCCACGGGGGTGAAGAGGAGGCCGGCCAGGTCGGTGCGCTGCATCACCTCGCCGTCCAGCTCGCAGCGCAGTTCGCCACTGGTGGCCGGCGCCTCGTCCGGCGTGACCAGCCAGGGGCCGAGTGGCGTGGTCGCCTCGAACGTCTTGCCCTGCAGCCACTGAAGGGTCCGGTACTGCCAGTCCCTGGCGGTCACGTCGTTCAGCACGGCGTAACCGGCGATCGCGGCCCTGGCCTGGTCCTCGTCCGCGTTCCTGATCTCGGTGCCGATGACGAGGGCCAGTTCGGCCTCCCAGTCCATGGCCTCGGACACGGCGGGCAGGACGATGTCGTCGTACGCGCCGATCAGCGAGCGGCTGTACTTCGCGAACAGCGTCGGGTGCTCGGGCAGCTCGCGGCCCATCTCCCGGATGTGGTCGCGGTAGTTGTGCCCGACGCAGATGATCTTCTCGGGCGCGGTCACCAGGGGCGCGTAGTCCAGGCCGTCGAGCGGGTGGGCGGGGCCGTCGGCGGCGGCCGCGGCGGCGCGCCAGTCCGGCCGGCGCAGCACCTCGACCAGGTCGGCGGCGCCCAGTTCGACCGCGGCGCCGGCGTCGACGCGCACCGCGCGGGTCCCGCCGCCGACGCGGATGGTGGCGAGCTTCATCGGGCCTCCTGCCTGGCGGTCGCCTGCCGGGCCAGCCGGGTGAAGCCCAGGGCGTCGTACACGGGTTCGTCGCTGAAGCGGAACAGGTCCACGTGCGTCTCCGCCTCCAGCGAGAACGCGCACCAGGACGGAACGGCGAACAGGTCGCCCTTCTTCACCGCGAACCGCTCCTCGCCCAGGGTGACCGTGGCCTCGCCCTCGAAGACCTGCCACACCGCCGAGCCGACCATGCGCGACGCCTCGGTACGGACCCCGGCCCGCAGCCGGTGGAACTCGGTGCGGATGGTGACCAGCGCGTCCCCGCCGGTCGTCGGGTTGGTGAAACGCACCCCGGCGCGGCCCGGCCCGAGTGGTCCAGGGCGCCCCTCGTCGGCGAGTTCGAGCTGCGCGGTCAGTGCGGCGTCGGTGTGTGCCCAGCGGTAGGCCATCAGCGGCGAGCTCGGCTGGTCCGGCACGCCGATCGGGCGCAGCGCCGGGTGCCCCCACAGCCGCTCGTTGCGCGAGCGGTCCGGGGTCTCGGTGACCGAGAGCCGGTCGGGGCCGAACTCGAAGAACCCGGCGTCGAGCTGGTGGACCAGCGGGATGTCCAGCCCGTCGATCCAGGCCATGGGGTTGCCGGTGACGTTCTGGTGCTCGTGGAAGGCCCAGCTCGGGGTGAGCAGCAGGTCGCCCCTGCGCATCGCCACGGGGTCACCCTCGACGTTGGTCCAGACGCCCTCACCGTCGATCACGAACCGGAACGCGGTCTGCGTGTGGTGGTGGGAGGGCGCCGTCTCGCGCGGGCCGAGGTACTGGATGGCGGCCCACAGGGTGGGGGTCGCGTACGGCAGGCCGGGCAGGCCCGGGTTGGCCAGCGCGATGGCCCTGCGCTCGCCCCCGCGTCCCACCGGCACGAGCTCACCCGAGCGCTGCGCCAGCGGGTAGAGGTCGGACCAGCGCCACACGTACGGGATGGCGGCCGGCTGTGGGGCCGGCGGCATCAGGTCGTCCCTGGCGGTCCACAAAGGAATCAGGTTGTGCGCGCCGAAGTCTCGGTAGAGCTGGTCGAGGGCGGCCTGCTCCTGCTCGATCGTCGTCATGGAGTCTCCTCCTCACATGTGCGGAACCGGTCGGGGACCGGCGTTTCGACCGTAATACGGGTGCTCGCAGCGTGGAACTTAGCCTGTTAGGATTCCAGAATGCAGAATCAGCCTGCTTACCCGCTCAAGGCGGTGGAGAACGCGCTGGTGACGCTCAAGTTCCTCCAGGAACGCGGGGACGTCAGGGTGGCCGACGTCGCCGAGCATCTCGGGGTGGCCCGCTCGACCGCGCACCGGGTGCTGGCGATGCTGGTCTTCCACGGCTTCGCGATCCAGGACGCCCGGCGCGTCTACCGCCCGGGGCCCGCGCTGAGCCCACTGGGCGGCCAGACCGGCGTCACCCCGCCCGACCTGGCCATCACGGCCCACCCGCACCTGCGCGAGCTCAACCGGGAGGTCGGGGAGACCGTCCACCTGATGGCGCTCCAGGGCAACGGCGTCCGGTTCGTCGACGGGGTGGAGGGCCCGCAGGCGCTGCACGTGGGCAGCCGGATCGGGATGCTGCTGCCCGCGCACGCCACCTCCGGGGGCAAAGCGCTGCTGGCCGAACTGCCCGACGAGGAGCTGCGCGCTCTCTATCCCAAGGGTGTGTCCCGCGGCGCCGCCGCGATCGGCGACCTGGCCACGCTTCGGCGCGAGCTGGACGGCGTCCGCCGCCGCGGTTACGCCGTCAACAGCGAGGAGAGCGAGCGCGGCGTGCGCGCGGTGGGCGCCTGCGTGCGCGACGGCGCGGGCCGCGCGGTCGCCGCCGCCGCCGTCGCGGTACCGAGCGTCCGCTGGCCGAAGCGCCGCCTCGCCGAGCTGGCCACCCCCCTGCTCGCCTCCGTCACCCGCATCAGCGCGGCCCTGGCGGGTTAGAGTCTCCCCGCGCACGCGTCGCGGCTCATGCGCGCAACGTCGCATGCCAGTGCACCACCGTGACCCTCCGGTCCGCCGGGACGGGACGGCGCCGGACGAGCCCGGCCTCCTCGACGCGGTCGATCAGCCGCGTGGTGCCGCCACTGATGAGAACGAGCTCGTCGGGCGCGCTACGAGACCTGCGCGCCGGGCTCGCGGCAGAGCTGGATCAGGACTTCGATGGTGGATGCCGCAGCGGGTCCGGAGGGGGCTGAATCGTATCGTGGCAGCGCACATCCGTCATGGGACGACAAGGAGAGCAGCGGGTGGATCTCAACCGATGGCTGGGCGAAGCGACCAAGGCGATTGAGGAGTGGTCAGAAGGCTTCGGCCCGTACCAACCCCATCCCGCGCTCGACCTCGCCGACGACACGTTCGGCGCCGCGTTCGCCGAGTTCACCGAGCGGCTGCGCGACAACTACCCCTTCTTTCATCCCCGGTACGCGGGCCAGATGCTCAAGCCGCCGCACCCGGCCGCCGTGGTCGGCTACCTCACCGCGATGCTGATCAACCCCAACAACCATGCCCTGGACGGCGGCCCGGCCACCGCCCGCATGGAGCGCGAGGCCGTGGCGCAGCTGGCGGCGATGTTCGGTTTCGAGACGCACCTGGGCCACCTCACCACCAGCGGCACCATCGCCAACCTGGAAGCGCTCTTCGTGGCCCGTGAGAGTCACCCAGGGAAGGGCGTCGCCTACAGCGCCGAGGCCCATTACACGCACGGCCGCATGTGCGGGGTCCTCGGCATGGAGGGGCACTCCGTCCCCGCCGACGGCACTGGCCGGATCGACCTGGAGGCGCTGGAGGACGTGCTGCGCACCGGCCGGGTCGGCACGGTCGTGCTCACCACCGGCACCACCGGCCTGGGCGCGGTGGACCCCGTACACCAGGCGCTCCCGTTGTGCCGGCGGTACGGCGCCCGGGTCCACGTGGACGCCGCGTACGGCGGCTTCTTCACCCTGCTGGCCGGGTCCGATGGGCCGGCGGGGCTTGCCGAGGAGCCGTGGCGGGCCATCGCGGAGTGCGACTCCGTGGTGATCGATCCGCACAAGCACGGGCTCCAGCCCTATGGATGCGGTGCGGTGATCTTCCGCGACGCCGAGGTAGGGCGCTTCTATCTACACGATTCGCCCTACACGTACTTCACCTCGACCGACCTGCACCTCGGCGAGATCAGTCTGGAGTGCTCCCGTGCCGGCGCCGCGGCGGCCGCGCTGTGGCTCACCTTCCGGCTGCTGCCGCCGACTCCCGAGGGACTGGGCCGTGTCCTGGCGGCGGGACGCAGGGCGGCCCTGCGCTGGGGCGAGCTCATCGACGGCTCCGATGCGCTGACCCTCTACCAGCGGCCCGAGCTCGACATCGTCACCTACTTCCCCGCCGTCGAAGCCGCCACCCTCTCCGCGATCGACCAGGCCTCGGCCCGCGTGCTGGCCGAGGGCATGACCGCTCCCGACCCCGTCTTCCTCAGCACCCTCCGGGCCTCCGCCGGCGACTTCGCCCACCGCCACCCCGGCGTGGACCGCGACGCCGAGGGAGCCCGCATCCTGCGCAGCGTGCTCATGAAGCCGGAGAGCGAACAACACGTCGAGCAACTGCACACCGCGGTGAGCCGGCTGGTGTGACGCAGGCGACGTCCACACGTTCGGTGGCCCCGGGGTGGTGTCTGTACCACCATCGGATCCACATGCGGGCACCATCGATCCGCCCGCACGCCGCATAGCGTCATGCCATGATCAAACGATATGTGCGGACGCTCGCGGTGGCGGCGCTCGCCCTCGTGCTCCCGGTCGCGTACGCACCGGCCGCCACGGGGGACACCTCGCCGGACAGGCCCGGACCGATCGTGTGGGGCGACTGTCCCGCCGCGCCCGCCGGGATGGAGATCGACCCGAAGCAGCGGTGCGGCACGCTGAAGGTGCCGCATAACCACCGCGACCCGCGCGGACGGACCATCGAGATCGCCGTCTCCCGCATCCCCGCAGCCGACCCCGCCAGGCGGCGCGGCGCCCTCCTGCTGAACCCGGGCGGGCCGGGCGGCGAAGGACTGCATCTGCCGAGCGAGTTCGGACGGCGTACCTCCGGCGCGGTCCGCGACGTTTACGACCTGATCGGCTTCGACCCGCGCGGCGTGGGCCGCAGCACCCCGGTGACGTGCGGCCTGACCGCCGGGGAGATGGTGCCCAACACGCCCCACCCGGACGCCGACGGCTCGATCCGTACGAGCGTCGCGTTCGCCAGGTCCGCCGCGGCGCGCTGCGCGGCCCGATCCGGCGACCTGCTGCCGTTCATCACGACGGCCGCCACCGCTCGCGACATGGACCTGATCCGGCGGGCGCTCGGCGAGCGGCGGATCTCCTACTACGGCGGCTCGTACGGCACCTACCTCGGCGCGGTCTACGCCTCCCTGTTCCCCAAGCGCGCCGACCGGGTGGTCCTGGACAGCGCCGTCGACCCGGACCGGATCTGGTACGACGAGTTCCGGGGGCAGAGCGCCGGAATGGCGAAGCGCTTCCCTGACGCAGCCCGCCACGCCGCCGAGAACCACGCGACCATCGGCCTCGGCGACACGGCGCGGCAGGTGACGGCCGCGTACCTCGCGCTGGGGAAGCGGCTCGACGCCAAGCCCGTGCGGATCCCGGGCTCGCCGACCATGCTCACCGGCAACGTGCTGCGGTTCATCACCTTCAATCTGCTCTACCAGGACGCCGCGCTCACGCCGCTCGCCCAGAGCTGGCGGGCCGCCGCCGACCTCGCCGCCGGCAAGGGCACCGCCGAGCAGGCCGAACTCCTCAAGCTGGTCCTGGCGAAGCTGTCGCCGGTCACGTCCCCGGGGGTACCCACGGACAACACGGTCGCGGCGGCGTACGCGGTCGTGTGCGGCGACGCTCGCTGGCCGAAGAGCGTGGCCGCGTACGCGAAGAACGTGGCCGCCGACCTCGCCGCGTACCCGCTGAGCGGCGGTTCACCGGCCGGCATCTGGCCCTGCGCCTTCTGGAAGGCCGCGCCGGTCGAGCCCCCGGTCGCCGTCACCGGTCACGGGCCCCGTGGCATCCTGATCCTGCAGAACGAGCGCGATCCCGCGACCTCGTTGGCGTCCGGGCGCGGGATGCGCGAGGCTCTTGGGGCACGAGCGGCGCTCGTCACCGTGGACGCCGGCGGCCATGGCGTCTACGGCCTGCATGGCAAGGGAGCCTGCGCGGACAAGGTGGCCCTGATCAGCCGCGGAATCCGCGATGTCGTGGTCAGCTCGGAGCGCATGGTCGTCGATAGCCTCGGCTTGGGCGACGTACCCTCGATCGACGTGGACGGCGAAAAGCTCGGCGAGGTGGCCATGGACCAGCTCATGACCCTCCTCGGCGAGCGCAGGGAGCCACCACCACCCACCACACGCCGCCTCACCGTCCCGATCAGCTAGCCGGATCGTCCGCGAAGGGATCCGGTTCGTCTGGCGGCCCCGCCGAGGAGACCGTCCGGCTCGTTGCCCCCGACGACATCGGTGACGCGGAGCGTACCCACGGCGACATTCGGGCGCCGGGGCACTGTCGCAGAGTCGAAACGATCCACCCACCTGTCGACATATGATCGTTTCACCTGGTATTTGCCCGATTGACGGAAAGGCCTCCATGACCCACCCCCTCAGTCGGCGGTCCGCCATGCTGGGCGCCACGGCCGTGGCCGGCCTCGCCTTGTGGGACAGACCGGCCGAGGCCGTCGGCACCGCCGCGTTCGACGCCGCGCGTGAGCGGTGGGTGAACCTGCTGGCCGGCGGGTCGTACAGCTCCACCTACACCGACAAGACGCAGGCCGTCGAGGGCTCGGCCAATGCGGTGCTGCGCAAGCTGAAGCCCGCCCCCCATCGCCCGAGTCTGTGGCCGGATCTGCCGCTTGAGGACCCCCGGACGGGCAACTTCAACCGCGCCTACAACCGCATGCGCACACTGGCGCTGGGCTGGGCCACGCCGGGCACCGCCATGCACCGGGACAGGACGGTCGCCGAGACCGCGGTCAGGGCGCTGGACTTCCTGTACGAGCACGCCTACCACGAACGGCTCGACCGGCGGGACAGCAACTGGTTCTGGTGGGAGATCGGCGTCCCTCGCTCGCTGACCGACACCTGCGCCCTGCTGTACGACGGCCTGCCCAAGGACCGCCTCGAGCGCTGGCTGCGCCCGTTGCGCCGCTGGTGCCCCGACCCGGAGCGCCGCGTCAGCCACCCAGGCGTCGTCGAGACCGGCGCCAACCGGGCGGGCAAGGCCATGGCGGTGGCGATGCGCGGACTGCTCACCCACGACGCGCGTCTCATCAAACGGGCCAGGGACGCGGTCTCCGACCTGCTGCGGCGGACCGCGGGCCCAGGCGACGGCTTCTACCGTGACGGGTCGTTCATCCAGCACGACGTGTACCCCTACACCGGCAGCTACGGCGTGGACTATCTGGAGAGCGTGGCCAAGCTGATCGCCATGCTCGCGGAATCACCGTGGGAGATCGCCGGAATCGGGAACGTCTACGGCATCGTGGACCGCTCGTTCGCGCCGTTCATCTTCGACGGGCTGATGATGGACTGCGTACGCGGCCGGCAGATCTCGGTGCAGGGCCACCGTGACTACCACTCGGGACAGAAGGCGGTCGACGCCATCCTCACCTTGCTGGAGGCGGCGCCCGAGAGCTATGCCCAGCGCTGGCGACCGCTGGTGAAGGGCTGGCTCACCCGCAACCAGACCATCCCCTACGACACGCTCGCACCGCTGGCGGGCATCGCACGGGCCAGGGCCCTGCTGGAGGACCCGTCGGTGCCGGTCGGCCCGCGCACGACGGGCACGTACGTCTTCGCCGACATGGACCGGGTCGTGCACCGCCGTCCCACCTGGGCCTACGCGATCGCGATGAGCTCGGAGCGCATCGGCGCGGCCGAGGCCATGAACCGGGAGAACCTGCACGGCTGGTACACCGGCGACGGCATGACCTACCTCTACACCGGCGACCTCACCCACTGGAACGATGACCTGTGGCCCACGATCGACCCGTACCGGCTGCCGGGCACGACGGTCGACACCCGCAGACGCGCCGATCTCCCGCACGGCAAGCGTCGCCTGCCACCCACCCCGTGGGCGGGCGGCGTGGCACTCGACGGCGAGTACGGCGAGTACGGCGTGGCGGCCATGAAGCTGATCGCCGACGGCTCCTCGCTGCGGGCCAAGAAGGCGTGGTTCCTTCTCGATGACGCGGTGATCGCCCTCGGCACCGGCATCGCCGCCTCCGATGGCCGCCGCATCGAGACCATCGTGGAGAACCGCAACACCCACGACAGGCATCCGCCGCTGACGCGGGGCGACGGCTGGGTCCACCTGTCCGGTGTCGCCGGCTACGCGCTGCTCGACGGCGCCGACGCGAAGGTGATCCGCAAGAAGCGCACAGGCCGCTGGCGGGACATCGACAAGGGCGCCACCACCGGAGGCGACAAGACCGCCGTCACCAGGCACTACACGACGATCCTCATCGACCACGGCGTGGATCCGCGCAAGGCGCGCTACGCCTATGCCGTGCTGCCCGACGCCTCCGTCACGCAGACCGCGGCTTACGACGGGCGGATCGAGATCCTCGCCAACTCCGGAGCGGTGCAGGCCATCTCCCGCGACAACCTGCTCGCCGCCGTGTTCTGGCGCGCGGGGACCGTCGAGACCGTGGATGGACAACTCGCCGCCGACGGCCCGTGCACGCTGCTGATCAGCCGCTACCACAAGCGGGTACGGCTCGCGGTCTCCGACCCGTCCAGGACCGCCGACGAGGTGAAGATCACGCTGCCCTGGCCGGTGGAATCGGTCAAGGAAAGCGACCGCAGCGTGCGCAAGGCCAAGAGCGCGGTCAAGGTGGAAGTCCGTGGCAGCCGCGGGCACGCCCACACCGCGGTGGTATGCGTCTGAACCACCGACGACGGTAACCGCGCCCGCTGCGACCCACGACGACCCACGGATCATGAGCGGACGCTGACGTGATCGCATCCGTAGAAGGTGAGCCCCGCGGCCCGGCCGACGACGCAGGCGGTGGTGTCGCTCACCTGCAGCACGTCGTAGCGGTAGTGGGTGACGGCGTCCTTGTCGGCGTCCACGGTCTGCTCGTCGGGCTCGACCGACTTCTCGGCATGGATCTTCCCGTGCGCCTCCGGCCGCCCGGCGGACGCCAGGAGCTTGGCCGGCGAGCCGAAGCGCAGGGTCGCCGCTTCGATGCGGGTGGCGTCGAACGCGACCGGGTTGCCGTACTCCCCAGCCGTGGTCGTGAGGACGGCCACCGGGACGACACCGTTGCCGTTCAGGTTGACCTGGTTCTCCGCGCTGCCCGGTTGGATGTTGATCGTCACCGGGATGGCGCAGTCGACGGTCAGCCGCGTCGTCCTGGTGTCGTCGCTCGCGTCGGGGTCGACGACGGTGGCGCGCTCCGGCTTGATCGACGTCGTGAAGTCGATCGTGTGCGTCCCCGCCTCGGTGCAGGTCACGGTGTACTCACGGGTCAGGGTCGCGGCGGCCCCGGCCGCGAGGGTGGTCTCAACGGTGGCGCCCGCCGTGGCGGTGAGGCCGTCGCCGGCCGCGAGGTCCTGGCGGACCACGGCGGTGACCGGCCCGTCGGGGCCCGTGTTCGCGACCCCCGAGGCGACCGTCACCGTCACCGGCTCGCCCAGGACGGCGAACAGCGGGGCGTCCGGGGCCACCGAGGTGACCCCGAGGTCGGCCTCCATGCAGTCGGAGTCCTCGGGGTGGGCCAGGCAGAACTCCCTGAGCGGCGGCTTGAGGTCGATGGTCAGGACGTCCTCGGCGAGCGCGACGTCGGTCACCGTCATGGTCGACAGAGCGGGCGAGAACGGCACGATGAAGCTGGCCGAGCCGCTGTCACGCAGCCCGACGTGCTCCTCGCCTCCCTCCTCGTACGTCCACAGCGGGCTCCACGTGTTGATCCGCTCGATCACCTGCCCGTCCACGTCGACCAGGCCGAGTGCGAGTATGGGCGGGTCGCCGAAGTGGGTGTGGGCGCGCGAGCGGGACACCTTGACCCGTTCGGCGATAGCGGACGTCCGGGAGGAGAACTTCACCCGGGCGACCACCGACTTGCCGGGATCGGCGGTGTCGAGCTGCGGGATCGGGATGGCGGCGGGGTCCTCGGGCGCCCCCTCGGCGCGCAGCGGCACCAGCAGGAGCAGGGCGGCCGTGGCGGCGATGGCCCAGCGGGCTCGGGTCAGCATTTCGCGGCCTCGCATCCGGAGAAGACGTAGTTGAACCGGCGGATGTCGGCCTCGCGGGCCCGGCCGTTGTCGAACATCAGGTCGTCGGGGTGGGGTTCGGAGCTCCACCAGTCGGCGTCGCCGTACCAGTGCTCCTTCTCCCAGCTGTAACAGGCGTCGCCGGTGCGGCCGAGCTGCGGGGCGTCGTCCTCACAGTCGTCCAGCTCCGTGTAGATGTTGGGGAAGACGTCCGCCTGGAACGCGCCGCCTCCCACGTACTCGTCGGAGAGGCCGAAGGGCTGGTGGGCGGTCTCGTGGGTGGCGATCCTCATTTTGTTCGGGTCGACGAGCGTGGAGAAGATCCGGTCGCCGCGCATCGCGCAGTCTTGCTGTGCGCCCCGGTGGTGCAGGATCGCGCCGGCATCGGCCCACGCGTAGATGTCGTCCCACAGTACGGGGAACCCGTGGTCGCAGTCCTTGTCGCCGGTGGCGTCGCTGGCGTAGCCGGTGTTGTCGGGCAGGAGCCAGAAGTTGAACATGTCCTGCCTGGTCAGATACTCCTTGAAGTCGTAGTACGAGCCCTCGATGATGGCCGAGACGTCGGTGATGAACCGAGCGTCGCGGGGGCCCGAGTACTCGTCCTTGTCGGCGATGAAGACGATGTCGATGCGGCTGTCCCTGGGGCCGGTGTAGATGATCGGGATCGCCGGCTTGGGGAAGGTGAAGTTCGGGTTCGGGTCGCCCACGGTCACCGTGTGCCACGACGAGAAGAGCTTCACGCCGTTCTTCACCAGTCGGCAGCCGTACGCGAAGGGGGCCAGCTCGGCTCTGGGGGTGAAGGTCTCGGTCAGCGAGCCGACGCCGTGCCGCGACTGGAGCGGGCTCCCGGACAGGCTGGTCGCGCTCGCCTGGAGGTTGACCCAGATCTCCAGGTCGTCGGCGACGATGGTCGGCTTGAGGTCGCCGTCGAGGGCGGTGGCGACGATCTTCACCGGTTCGCCGGGCTGCGGCCAGGCGGGCGTGTGGGTGCAGCGGATGTTCAGCCCCGGCGCGCTCACAGGTTCCTTGGCGTCGGCCTGGAAGGTCAACCTGACGCGCTCGTCGGCGGTACCCTCCTGGACGATGTCGGTACGGCAGCCGCCGAGGAACGGCCCGTCGGTCTGCCGTGGGTCGTGGACCGAGCAGCCGGCCAGGTCGACGTACCCGTCGAAGTAGCGGTCCGCAGTGGGGGAGGAGTCGTAGTGCTCGCCGCCGAAGCAGAGGCCGCCGTCCTCGTCGTGGACCTCGATCTTGATCGGGATCCGGCCCGGCGTGGCGAGGGTCGCGACGTCGATGGGCTTGGAGAACTCCCAATCAGGGGTGATGTCGTTGTGGCCCTCCCAGTCGTCCTGTGAGTCGCTGTCCTCGTTGTCCATGTAGATACCGTTGATCCAGACACGGTTGTAGAAGTCGGCGTCGCCGCAGTCGCCGCCGGCCAGCAGGGTGATGCGTTTGATCGTGACGGTCATGTTCACGATCGGGTCCGCGACGGCGGGGGATTGGAGCGCTGTGAGCAGCCCCACCCCCAGCGCCGCGCCCAGGAACACGCGTAATAGGGTGCGCATGCGGCTCACCGTAAGTACAGGTGCACCGACAGCGCCTGAGTATCCCCTGCTCAATTACTCCGCCGAGGCCGCCCGCTACGGCGTCACCGTTCTGCCTCCTGGCTGACCGAGCCCGAAGGCCGTGTGCCCGGCCGCCATGCCGTCCGCGTCGGGGGTGTCGTCAGCGACCAGGAAGCCGCCGGACTGGTGGCGCCAGAGCCGGGCGTAGGGGCCTTGGGCCTGGAGGAGTTCGCTGTGGGTGCCCTGCTCCACGATGTGTCCACGGTTGAGCA
The DNA here is from genome assembly GCF_015645445.1 of Nonomuraea cypriaca. Lineage (GTDB taxonomy): Bacteria > Actinomycetota > Actinomycetes > Streptosporangiales > Streptosporangiaceae > Nonomuraea > Nonomuraea cypriaca. The sequence goes on from NZ_JADOGI010000002.1 coordinate 138,562, forward strand.
CCACGAGCCGGTCCATGCGTACGACGGTGCTCAGGCGGTGTGCGACCACGAGGGCGGTACGGTCCTGCATCAAGTGCCACAAGGCTTCCTGGACGAGGAGTTCGCTTTCGGAGTCGAGAGCGCTGGTCGCCTCGTCCAGGAGCAGGATCGGGGCATCGCGCAAGATCGCGCGTGCGAGGGCGAGGCGTTGCCGCTGGCCGCCGGAGAGCTTGACGCCGCGCTCGCCGACCAAGGTGTCGAATCCGTTCGGCAGAGAGTCGGCGAACTCCATGACATGCGCCGCCCGTGCGGCCTGGATGATCTCCGCATCGGTGGCGCCCGGCCGGGCGAACGCGATGTTGTCACGCACCGACCGGTGGAACAGGGCGGGTTCCTGAGGGACGTAGGCGACAAGGCCGCGCAGGTCGGCTTGGCGCAGCCGGGTGATGTCCTGGCCGCCTATCAGGATCCGGCCCTCGTCGACGTCCATGAGACGCAGCAACAGCCGGGTGAGGGTGCTCTTGCCACCGCCGGACTGCCCGACCAGCCCGATCTTGGTGCCGCTGGGGATGTCCAGGTCCAGGCCATCGAACAGGGGCGGGCCATCGGCGTGCGCGAACCTCACCCACTCGAAGCGAACGCTCGCGTCGGCCGGGCGAAGCGGCTGCGGATCTGGGGGATCCACCACGGTCGGTGGTATGAGAAACAGTTCGGTGAACTGGGCGGCTTCGGTGAGCGCGCTCTCCATGCGCCGGTATATCTGGTTGAACTCGAACATGATGCCGGTCGCGTTGGAGTAGTAGGTGAACGTCACCACGATGGCCTCCACGCCCAGACCGCCTCGGAGCGCCACGGCGAGGAGCAGGCCCACGGTACTGGTGAGAACCGACAACGGGGCGACGACGGTGTCCACCCGGAGGTTGCCGTAATCCCAGGAACGGAGCGTCAGCTTGCGCTGTTCGGCGACCCTGGCCCGATGTTCGCCGGCTTCGCGATCCTCGGCGGCGAACGCGCGTACCGTCTCCATGTTGGTCAGCACATCGGCGATGTGGCCCGACACCAGCACCTTCGCGGCCTCACGCTTGTCGACCAGCACCTGGCGACGGCGAATGAGCGGCGCGACGAGAACGCCGGTGACGACGATGAGGCCCACGAGAACGAGGACGAGCAACGGGTGATACTGCCACAGCACCACCGAGGCGAAGACCAGCGGCACCACCTTGGCCATGATCGAGAATGTGAGCAGGTCGGCGAATTCCTCGAACCTGGAGGAGAATCCCAGCACTCGTTTGGTCAGCGAGCCGGCGAAGTTGTCATGGAAGAACGCGGCGTCCTTGGCCAGTAACTCCTCCATTCCCACCACGCCGAGTCGCTCCATGCCCCGGGCGTCCGTACGGTTCAGGAAATGCAGTCCCACCCGCCACAACGCCTCGCCCGCCAGCAGCAAGGCCCCGAAGCCGAGCACATAAGGCAACAGCGCGGTGGTGGAGCCGTCCGCGCCACCGGCCAGATGCCCGACGAGCCCGGCCACCAGCAGCGGCGGCAGGTAGAACAGGCAGATGTTCCCCATCGCCGGCAGCGTCAGCGCGGGCACCGCGACCCGCCACTGACGCTTCAGCTCACCGCAGTAGTGGCGCAGCGCCAGCAGAACCGCCGATCTGCGAACCGGCGGACCGTCTCCGGAGCCGTCATCTGATCCGAGCACAGCCATCCGCCCTCCCGAGTGTCGGCACCGCCGTGGCAATGTTGCCGTCCGGGTCTACGGGGAAGCGAACGATTTTCCTGCGGGCCCGCCGGGCAGATCCCGCCACGGGCTAGCGCGGCGCCAGGATCCGCAACTGCAGCATCGCCGCGAACCGCTGCTCCGGATCGTCCAGGTCGATCTCGCCCACCTCGGTGACGCGCCTGAGCCGGTAGCGCAGTGTGTTGGGGTGGATGAAGAGCGTGCCGGCCGCCTTGCCCACGTCACCGAGGGCATCCAGCCAGGCCTCCAGCGATTCGACGAGGCCGGCGTTGTTGCGCTCGTCGTACTCCATCAGGCGGGCGATCGCACCGACCGGCCGCTCGTCGCGCGCTGCCGCGAGGTCACGCAGCTCCAGGACCAGGGCGAGCGTCTGAACGTCGTCGAGTTGCGCCACCCGGAGGGTGGTGTGACCCTCCCGCATCACCCGGAGCACCCGGTCGGCCTGGGCCTTTCCCTGGACGATCGCGCTGATGTCCGTTCCTGCCGGGGCGACGGCCACGATCGCGGGAAGGCTGCCGCCGACCCGGTCCACGAAGTCGGAGGCCAGCCGGACGGCTCGCTGTTCCGGGCTACCCGTCGAGACGACCACGGGCAGCAGGCCGTACACCGTGCCGCCGACGGTCGCCACCGCGGAGGACGGCACCGTCACCGACAGATGGACCGACAGCGCGTCCGCGAGCCGCTCGAGATCGGCGGCTCTGCTCTGGTCCGCACGGGCGTGATCGTCGTCGGCCAGCAGGACCGCGCTCACGATGACGAGGCGGCGACCGGACAGGCCGAGCCGCACGAGGGCGTCCCGCGCTCCCGCACCTCCTTCGAGGACCGTCCCCATCAGGTCGGTACGCAGCCTTCGCCGGACATCGGCGCCGGCACGGATCCGCAGCAGATGCAGCGCGACCAGCTTCGAGGCCTCGAGCAGGGCCTCCGTTCGCTCGCCGTCGACCGCGCCGTCCATGGCGGCCCAGATCGAGCCGAGGATCTCGTCGCCGGCGCGAACCGCGATGGCGACGCGTTGCACCGTCATCCCGTCACTTCCCAGATCCTGTGGCGTGACGACGACCGGCCCCTGGTAGCGGTAGAGGTCGCGGAAGACGCCCAGTTCGGTCAGCCGCGTGGCGTACCGCTCGGGCACCTGCCGGCCGATGACCGTCTCCACGCGGGAGGGATCCGCTTCCTCCTGGCGGCCGGAGAAGGCGAGCACACGGGAGTTGCGGTCCTCGATGGTGATGGGAGCGTCGAGGAGCGCGGCCACGGCGTTGGCCACCGCGAAGAGATCGCCCGACGGGAGGCCGCCGAGCGACTCGTGCCCGGTGACCCCGATATCCCCTTCGGCGAGCAGGGAGCGAATGAGCGCGGTGAGCTGCGCCCACGTGGCGCCCCGGCGCAGGCCGATCAGGGCCACGCCGCTGGTCTGGACCGCCTCCCGCACCTCGGGGGTCAGGGCGACCGGAGCCCGGACGACGAGGCCCACCGCGTCATGGTCACCGAGCGAGCCGAGTAGCCGGGCCAGCATGCCGCCGGCCGGGTCCACCCCGACTCCGAGCACGAGCGAGCGCGGCCCGAGCACGGGTTCGTCGAGCGGGTCGAAGATGACGAGTCCGCTGATCTCTCCGGGATGGTCGACGTCACCGGCGACCAACTCGAGGAGCGTGGTCCCCAGGTCGTCCAGCACGCGAGCGAGGCTGGCACGCAGACGCTGGCTCACGCCCGGCAGTATAGGCGGCCGGGCCCGCGTGCCATCCGACCGGCCAATGCTCAGAAGACGATCCACTCGGTCGACGTCGTCACCGCGTCGAGCACCTCCGGGATGGGCGTGACACCCAGCCCGGGGCCGGTGGGTACCGCGATGTGACCGTCTTCCAGGACGATCGGCTCGGTGATGTCGGTGTGGTAGAAGCGGTCGGAGGCCGAGACGTCCCCTGGCAGCGTGAATCCGGGCAGGGCGGCGAGGGCGACGTTGGCCGCGCGGCCGATGCCGGTCTCCAGCATGCCCCCGCACCAGACCGCGAGTCCGTTGGCCGCGGCCAGGTCGTGGATCTTCCTGGCCTCGAGATATCCGCCGACGCGACCGGGCTTGATGTTGATGATCTGGCAGGCGCCGAGCGCGATCGCCGCGGCGGCGGTCTGCGCGGAGACGATGGACTCGTCGAGACAGATCGGTGTCGCCATCTGCCGTGCCAGCGCGGCGTGACCGAGGACGTCCTCTTCTTCCAGCGGCTGCTCGATCAGGAGCAGCTCGAACTCGTCGAGCTTCGCGAGGTGGCGCGCGTCGCGAAGCGTGTAGGCCGTGTTGGCATCGACCTGAAGCAGCACGTCCCCGCCGAAGCGCTCGCGTACGGCGGCCACCGGGGCCAGATCCCAACCCGGTTCGATCTTCAGCTTGATGCGCACGTACCCGGCGTCCAGATATCCCTCGACGACCGTCAGCAACTGCGGGACCGAGTCGTGGATGCCGACCGACACACCGCTGGGAACCCGATCGTCGACGGCGCCGAGCTCACGGCCGAACGAGCGGCCGAGAGCGCGGAGCTCCGCATCCAGGATCGCCATCTCCACAGCGGCCTTGGCCATGCGCTGCCCCTTGAACGGATGGAGCAGGCCGGCGACGGCGGCCGCACCCGAGCGCGCGATCGCGGCCTGCCCCTCGGGCGAGGCCAGCTTCGGAATGAGGAAGCGTCGCAGCACGTCCGCCTGCGACTCGACGTACTCACTCGAGTAGAGCGGGTCGGCCAGAGCGACACATTCGCCCCAGCCCTCGGCGTCGTCCGTCACAGCCTTGAGAAGGAGGATGTCGCGCTCGGTCTGCGTGCCGAACGAGGTACGGAACGGTGATACGAGCGGCATCGAGACACGACGAAGTTCGATTCCCCGCAGCTTCATGACGTTCTCCGGATCTGTTCCAGGTCAGGGTCGCCGAGCTCGACGAGGTAGCCGAGCTCGCAGTCGAAGTCGACGACGCGACCGCCGGAGGCCATCAGCGGCTCCAGCTCGTCGCGCAGCCGGTGGCGCCAGGCCCCGGCGGTGGCCGCGTCGCTGACGCGGAGGGCCTCGATATCGGCCGGAGCCGCGACCCGCCTGCTCGACGGACCGCCGACCGGGCGCTCGAACGGCGTTCCAGAGCAGGCGGCGAGCACTCGCGGCGAGAGCAGCTCCCAGCGCGCCAGGAGCCGATCGGTGTCGTCGCCACCGTTGATCGCGTCGTGCATCGCGCCGTAGAAGTTGGGGAGGTACTCCACCGGGAGCGCCCCCAACTTGACGATGTTGAAGTAGGCGTTGCGGCTGACCAGCGGGTCGAAGGTCCATTCGATCGCGATGATGCCGCGCGCGAGCGCCCACGCGCGCTGGTGGAGCTTGAGCGCCGTCCCGACACCGCGGCCGGCCAGTTCTGGCACCACACCGGCGATGTGGCTGTGCAGGGTGCGTGCCGCCGGCTCCTCATGAAAGCCGATGCAGACACCGATGAGCCGGTCTCCGTCGTAGGCGCCGGCGACGTAGTTGCCGGCCTTCGTCAGGGCACGGAGGAACTCCACCGTGATCAGCGGATTCTCCGGCCGGCCCCAGATCTCGACGAGCAGGTCGATCACGGCGTGGGCCTCGTCGAGGTTCCGCAGCTCCCGGACCACCACTCCCGCCTTGGCGGCCCATCTCGCCGCGTCCTCCGCCGCCAGGCCGAGGGAAGAGGTCTCGATGGGCATCTCGATGGGCACGGTCAGCCGAGCTTCTTCGGGGTCGCCCGAGCGCCGTAGTGGACATACTCCTCGCCCGTGGGCAGCGAGTAGAACGTCACCGGCGCCCACGACTCCATGCCCTCGGGACGGACGGCGTACACACCCTGCGAGACCGGGATCATCTCGTACGTTTCAACGGGAGTGTCCTCCAGTTCGGCCAAGGGGCCCATCATCGTGGTACGCAGGGTCGGCCTGCCCTCGTCGTCGAACACCTCCATGCGCACCGACCCGCGCTCATACGTGCCGGCGTACGGCGTCACGTCGCTCGTCACCGGCTCGGCCGGCGGTTCGAACGGCTCGGGCATCCGCACGCCGGTGAGCTCGGTAAAGATCTCGTCGTAGAGGTCGACGTAAAGATCGTGGGTGTTGCCGCCGTTGGTGTTGAGCGCGACCGCGACGCCGGCCTCCGGCAGGACGCGCAGGAACGCCGCCTGGCCGATGGTGTTGCCGTCATGGCCGTAGGCCCGGTGGCCGTGCCAGTCGCAGCGGAACCAGCCCAGGCCCCACGAGTCGCCGAGCAGGTGCTTTTCCGGGCAGTCGGTCTGGTAGGCCGACATCGCCGCGGTGCTCTCCTGCGTCAGCACGCGTGTGCCGTCGGCGGCAAGCCCTCCGGCCAGGTGCATCCGGGCGAAGGCGAGCACGTCGGTGGCGGGCGCCGTGATCAGGCCCGCCGGAGCGACCGCGCGGGGCAGGCCCCACACCGGCGCGACCACCGGCTCCTTGCCGCCCTTGACGTGGCCCATCGCGTGGGCGAACATCATCGCCTCTTCTGGCAGGGTCGAGGTGCGGGTGAGCCCGAGCGCGGTGAAGAGCTTCTCCTTGATCGCCTGATCCCAGGTCCGGCCGGTGACGACCTCGATGATCCGGCCGAGCACGGAGTATCCCGCGTTGCAGTAGGACCAGGTGGCGCCGGTCGGATGGTTCTGCGCGGAGTCGGCCAGCAACGCGACGTACTTCTCCAGCGCGTCGTCACCCCGGCCGGTGTCGGTGAAGTTGTCGCCGTCGATGCCGCTGGTGTGGGTGAGCAGGTGCCAGACGGTCACGGCCGCGGTGTCCTCGGGCTCGCGCAGCTTGAACTCCGGCAGTACCTCCGCGACCGGAGTGTCGAGGGCGACCGCGCCCTCGTCGACGAGCTGCATGATGACGGTCGCGGTCCACACCTTGGAGATCGAGCCGATCTGCCAGACCGAGTCGGTGGTGGCCGGCTGGCCGGTGCCGGCGTGCAGCACGCCTGTCGCGACGGTGACGAGTTCGTCGTCCGCGCCGTCGGCGCCGAGCCGGAGGATGCCCAGCTGGGCGCCCGGAATGCCGTGCTTCTTGGCGAGGTCGTCGAGACGGTTCTGCCAGTGGTCCAGATCGATGGTCACGTCTACTCCTTCAGGGGGTTTCGCCCGTTTCCGGGGACGTTCGGCGCGCAGCTCCGGGGAGAGCTGCGAGGAGGTGGCGGGTGTACTCGTGCCGTGGCGCACCGAGCACCTGCGCGGTGGGGCCGTACTCGACGATCTCTCCGCCGTACATCACCGCCACGTGGCCGGAGACGTACCGGACGACCGCCAGGTTGTGGGAGATGAACAGCATGGACAGACCCAGCTCGCGCCGCATGTCACGGACGAGGTTGAGCACGGCGCCCTGGACGGAGACGTCGAGCGCCGAGGTGATCTCGTCGGCGAGGATCACCTCGGGCCGGGCGGCGAGCGCCCGGGCCAGCGCGACGCGCTGACGCTGCCCGCCGGAGAGCCGCCAGGGAAGGTCGCCGGCCCGTGCGGCGTCCAGGTGAACCAGCGAGAGGAGGCGCGAGATCTCCGCCCGCCGAGCCTCCTTGCCGAGGCGTTCCCTCATCGCCTCCGCGATGCTCTCGCCCACGGTCATGCGGGGGTCGAGCGAGGAATACGGATCCTGGAAGACCACCTGCACCGGGCGCTCGCGGCCCCGGTTCGGGACCGGCCGGCCGTCCAGCAGGATCTGACCGCTGGTCACGGGCGCCAGGCCGACGGCGGCCCGCGCCAGGGTCGACTTTCCCGAGCCCGACTCGCCGACGAGGCCCACGATCTCGCCTTCCGCGACCTCGAGGCTGACGCCGTTCAGCACGGTGTGGGAGCCGTATCGCACGGAGACGTCATGAAAGCTGAGGATGCTCATGCGGTGACCTCCGCGGTGTCGGCGGGAAGCGGCCGGCCGGCCTTGTGGCACGCCACCCGGTTGCCCGCCGCGTCAGCCTCGAGCGGGGGTTCGACCGCGCGGCAGTGGTCGTCCGCGAGCGGGCAGCGGGCCGCGAAGGCGCAGCCGGCCGGGATGTGAGCGGGATCGGCAGGCAACCCGGGAATGACGGCGAGCGGCCGCGTCAGGTCGGTTTCCATGTCCGGCACGGCCGCGACGAGCGCCCGCGTGTACGGGTGCCTGGCGAGTGTCCGAAGGTCCCGCGCCGGCAGTTCCTCGACGATGCGTCCTGCGTACATCACCAGCACCCGGTCGCACACGTCCGTCACGACCGAGACATCGTGACTGATGAGCAGGAGGGCGGCGCCGGTGTCGCGGCGGACCTCGGCGAGGAGTTCGAGGACCTGCCGCTGAACGGTGACGTCGAGAGCGGTGGTCGGCTCGTCGGCGATGATGAGCCGCGGCGTCCCCATCAGGCCCATGCCGATCATCGCCCGCTGGCGCATTCCGCCGGAGAACTCGAAGGGGTACTGCCTCGCACGACGCTCGGGCTCGCGGATCCTGACCGCGCGGAGGCGGCCGACCGCACGGGCGAGGGCCGCCTTGCGGTTCAGCCCCTGGTGGAAGCGGCTCACCTCCGCCAGTTGCGGCCCGACCCGGTGAGCCGGGTTGAAGGAGGTCATCGGGTCCTGGAAGACGACGGCCAGCGACGTGCCAAGGCGCTTGCGCAGGGACTCGGGATCGCCGGCGGTCATGAGGTCCTCTCCCGCGAAGACCAGGTGATTCGCTTCGACGCGCGCCGGTTGCTCGATGAGCCGGGCCACGGCCAGAGCCGTCACCGACTTGCCGGAGCCGGACTCGCCGACGACACCGAGGGCTTCGCCGTCCCGGATGGCGAACGTGACCCCCCGCACAGCCCGGATCGGGTGCCGGCCACCGGGAATCGTCACCCGCAGGTCGTCCGCCGACAGGACCGTGCCGGGGACGGGAGCCGTGGCCACGGGCTCCCGGACCTCGCCGGCGGCGCTGCTGCGCGCTCTACTGCGCTCTCTACTGGGGATCTCACCGATGCCGAAGGCCGCCGCGAACGCCTCCCCCGTCAGGTTGAACGCGAGCCCCGCGAGGATGACGGCGAAGCCCGGCCCGAGCGCGGCGAGGGGGTTGGTATAGATGCCGTTGAGCCCGTCCTGCATGAGCTTGCCCCAGTCGTAGGACGGAGACTGCACCCCCAGCCCCAGGAAAGAAAGCCCGGCGAACGAGAGCAACACCCCACCGGCGCTCATCGTCGCGTTCACGATGAGCGGTGCCGCGATGTTCGGCAGCACATGGCGAAGCAGGATGCGAAGTCTGCCCACGCCCGCGATCCGGGCCGCGGCGATGTAGTCCTGCTCCGAGATGCCGGCGACGAGCGTGTGACACAGCCGGGCGAACGCGGGCGCTCCGGCGAGGCCTATCGCGAGTGCCGCCCCTCGCGAGCCGACGCCGAAGATGACGGCGAAGAACAGGACGAGCAGCAGACCGGGGAAGGCCACCAGCACGTTGACGGCCGAGGTGATGAGGCGGCCCGTCCGCCGTCCCACCAGCATCGGCGCGGCGCCCAGAACGATGCCCAGCACCATGCCGATCGCCGTCGCCGTGAGTGCCAGCGCGATCGAGAGCCTGGTGGCCACCAGCACCCGGAAGAACAGGTCCCTGCCGAGGTTGTCGGTGCCGATCCAGTGGTCGGCCGACGGGCCGGCGAGCAGGTTGCCGGTGTCGACGACGGTGGCTCGCTCATCCCACAGGACCGGTCCGAACACGGCGACCGACAGGACGACGGCGAGCAGGCCGAATCCGGCGAGGCCGACGGGCCGGAGCAGAACACGTGCCGCGCGCATCTCAGCTGTCTCCGATCGTCGAACGAGGGTCGAGCAGCGCGAGCACCACGTCGACGAGGGTGTTGATCAGGAGGACTCCGACGCCGTAGACCAGGACCGTCCCCTGCACCAGCGGATAGTCCTTCGAAACGATCGAGGAGACGATCGAGGAGCCGAGACCGGGCCAGGCGAAGACGTTCTCCACCAGGACCGTTCCGGCCACGAGCGAGCTCAGCAGCAGGCCCCCGAGTGTCAGGGTCGCCGTCACGGCGTTCGGCAGGGCGTGTACGAGATGGACTCTCAGCCGCGTGAGCCGCTTGGCCCGTGCCGTACGGATGTAGTCGGCCTCCATCACGCCGAGCATCTCCACGCGCACGATGCGCGAAAGCACCGCGGCGGGACCCAGCGCCAGTGTGAGCACAGGAAGCACATAGGAATCGAGGCCGGCGCGACCCGCCACCGGGAACAGATGGCTCTCCACCGCCAGCAGATAGACGAGCCCCACACCGAGCAGGAAGTCGGGGATCGCGCTGAGCACGACGCTCGTCCCGGTGAACGCCAGCTCCGTGCGCCGCCCCTTCCCCCGGCGGGTGATCACGGCCATCACCACGCCCAACGGCACGGCGACGAGCACCGACAGCAGGAACGCGGCCACGGCAAGTTCGGCCGACGCGGGCAGCCGCTGGGCGATCATCTCGCCCACGGGAAGCCGGCTGGTGATCGAGATCCCCAGGTCCCCGTGGAGCAGGCGCACCAGGAAGCCGGCGTACTGCTGCCAGAGCGGGTCGAGCAGGCCGAGCTCCTCCTTCCGTGCCAGCACCAGGTCCGCGGGGGCGGTCGGGCCGAGCGCGGCTCGTACCGGATCGCCCGGGACCAGGTGGATCATCAGGAACGAGGCTGTCACCAGGACCCAGAGGGACGACAACAGCCGTCCCGTCCGCCTGAGCGCGAAGCGGAACCACGTGTGCGACCACAGGCCGCCCACTCTTCTTCGGAGGCCGGGCGCGACGGCTGCCGGCGTCGGGCTGTTCATCGTCAGCCGAGCATCCGGATGCTGGTCGGGATGATGCTGCCGACGATGGAGAGCTCCGCGCCCTTGAGGAAGGTCAGGAACTTGTTGTTGGCGAACGGCACCAAGTCCGCGGCCTTGTAGAGCGCCTGCTCCGCGGCGAACCAGTCCTTGCACCCTTCGGCGCCGTTCATGCCCATCGCCTTGGTGACGTGCCCGACGTAGTCGGCGTTGTCGATGGAGGCGAAGTTCGTGCCGTCCGGGGCCGGCTTGCCTGAGACGAACGGCACGACCGCGTCGGGGGTGTTGACGTTGAGCGGCAGCCAGGCGATGTCCCAGTCACCGGTGCCGAAGACCGCGGCGGAGGCCTCGGTCTGGGTCTGCTGCTTGGCCGTGACCTCGACTCCGACCGCCTTCCATGCCGCCACCGCGAGCTCGGCGGCGGCGCCTCCGCCGCTCCCCATCGAGTTGGGGTAGATGAAGGAGAGCGAGAGCTTCTTTCCATCCTTGACGCGAATGCCGTCCGAGCCCTTCGCCCAACCCGCGGTGTCGAGTGCGGCCCCGGCGGCGGCAGCGTCGAAGGCCGGAACGTTGCCGGTCACGGCGTCACCGACGCAGCCACTCGGCGGCACGGTGGCCAGCTGGTTCGGGGGCGAGCCCTTGCCGGAGGTGAGGACGACCTGAAGCTGCTTGAGATCGAGCGCCTGGGTCAGCGCCATGCGCACCGCCGGGTCGGCGGTGAGGTGACCGTCCGCCTGGTTGTACCACTGCTCACCGATCAGCGCCTGCGTGCCCACGGACTTCAGGCCCGCCTTGGCGAGGCGGTCGGCGTCGGGGCCCACGATCTGGACGGCGTTGATGGTGCCGGCGAGCAACTCGTTGCCGGCGGTGGTCTCGTTCGCGACGATCTTGACGATCACCTTGGCCGGCATTCCCGTCTCGGCCGTGGTGGCGCCGCCGGGACCCCACGTGTAACCCTTGCGGAGCTCGTAGGTGTAGTGGTCCGACGGAACCGCCTCGGTGAGGACGTAGGGGCCGGTGCCGTTCGTGCCGGCCTTGAGGATGGCGCGGTCCTTCAAACCGGCGCCGCACACCATCGGCAGCCTCGCGAGCGTGGTCAGCACGAAGGGAGCCGCCGCGGTCAGTTTGACGGTCACCGTCGAGCCGGAGGCGGAGGCGGTCGCGCCGGCAGGGAGGTAGACCCCCAGGAACGGGCTCTTGTTATCCGGGTTCCCCACGTAGGTGATGTTGTCGACCACCGTCTGCGCCGTGAACGACGTGCCGTCGGAGCAGGTGACGCCGTCCTTCATCTCGAAGGTGACCGTGGTGCCTTCGACGGTCCACGACTTGGCCAGCTGCGGCTGGATCGCGCCGTCCGCGCCGATGGCCACCAGGTTGTCGTAGGCGAACTGCGTCATGCCGAACAGGGTGTTCACCACGGAACCCTGGGGGTCGAGGGCGCCAGGGTCCGAGGAGACGTCGAGGGTGAAGGTCTTGCCGTTGACGTAGGTGGCGGCGTCACCCGACTCGGCAGGGGTGGGCGCGTCGCTGCCACAGGCAGCCAGACCCACCGAACCGGCCAGTGTCAGTGCGAGCGCCGCGAGGGCCCTCGTTCGGGTGGGGGTCATGCGGTTCCTCTTTCTTGAGGGGTGAGCGAGATCTCAGGCGCGGGCGACCACACGGCCGTAGTGGATGTACTTCGCCAGACCCGCGTCGTCGCGTCCGATGAAGGCGAAGACGGGGTGGATGCCGTGGGTCGGCTCGAGAGAGATCAGTGAGTCGCCCTCGAAGTGCACCAGCTGAGCGCGCATCGGCTTCTCGCCGATCTCGGCGATGACGTCCTTGGGTACCCGGTCCAGCCAGATCGCGCCGTCGGCGTCCTGGCTGACGGTGATGTCGTAGATCGTGTCCGCGTAGCGGCCCAGGTACGGCGCCGGGTCGATCGTCTCCGGCTCGGCCGGCGGCACCGGGCGGCCCGGCAGGGTGACGCCGGTGAGCTCCTTGAGCAGGTACGCCAGCACGTCGTTGAAGATGCCGAAGAAATCACCACCGTTGGTCAGCAGCGCGATCGCGACGCCGTGCTCCGGGGCGAACCGCAGGAAGGCCGCCTGGCCGATGGTCCCGCCGTCGTGGCCGATGACGGTGTGGCCGTCGTGCTCTTCCAGCTCCCAGCCCAGGCCCCACGCGCCGCCCATGCCACTGAGCCGGGGCAGTCTCACCTGCGGCTGCCGCATGGCGGTCACGGTGGCGGGCTTGAGCACGACGGAGCCGTCGGGCGTCGTACCGCCCGCCAGGTGCATGGCGATGAAGCCGAGCAGGTCGCGCGGGGTCATGGCGAGCATCGAGCCGGCGGGGGCGTTGGACCTCGCGAGCGCCCAGGTCGGCGCGGGCACCATCACGCCGCCCTCGCCCGGCACGTGGCCGACGGCGGCCCGGTACATGATCGCCTCGTACGGGCTCGGCGAGACGTGGGTGAGACCGAGCGGGGTGGCCAGGCGCTCGATCAGCACCTCGTCGAAGGGTTTGCCGCGCAGCACCTCGACCAGGCGGCCGAGCACCACGAAGCCGGTGTTGTTGTAGGAGAAGACCTCGCCAGGCTCGAAGAGCTGCGGGATGTCGTGGATCGAGGCGAGGTACTTCTCGACGGCGTCCTCGCCCCGGCCGGTGTCGGTGAAGATGTCGCCCTCGAAACCCGCGACGTGGCACAGCAACTGGCGGGTGGTGATCGTGCCGGCCGCGGCCTCGTCACCGATGGTGAACTCCGGCAGGTACGTGCGCAGCGGCGCGTCGAGGTCGACCAGGCCGTCGTCGACCAGCTGCATGACCAGGGCGCTGGTCCACAGCTTCGTGATCGACCCGATCTGGAAGACCGAGTCGGTGGTCGCCTCGACGCCGGTGGTCCTGCTGAGGACGCCGCCGGCGGCGGTGAGCACCTGGCCCCGGGTGAGAACGGCGACCGAGGCGCCCGGCACCTCGCGCTCGGCCACGATCCGGGCGAAGTGCTCGTCGAGCCAACTCTGGACACTCTCGGGCGACATCATGCCGCTGAGGCTAGAAGGCCACGTATGTCGCCGTACTCAGCGGATCGGACAACCCGACTCCTTCATGGTTGTCCGATCCGACATCGTACCTTTACTTCCAGACCTGACCGGCCACCCGTCGGAAGTTGCCGCCCAGGATTCCGCGCACGGCCTCCTCCGGGTAGCCGCGCTTGACCAGCTCATGCTCGATCAGCAGCGTGACCTCCGGCTCGACGAACTCGATCACTCCCCAGCGGGTGTACTCCTCCGGGAAGAGGTCGGGATTGGCCTCGAGATCCCCCTGCACGTCATCGGCGTCGAAGGAGAAGTCGCTGCCGATGCCGACATGCTCGGGGCCGACCAGTTCGACGGCGTAGTCGATGTGGGCGATGAAGGCGTCCAGGGTCGCGGTGTTGGGGCCCAGGAAGATACCGATGCCGGGGATGCCGATGACACCGCCGGCCGCGGCGCACTCGCGGGCCTGCTCGTCGGTGATGTTGCGGGCGTGGTCCCACAGCCCGCGCATCGCGGAGTGGGAGTAGATCATCGGCTGGTCGGAGAGCGCGGACAGGTCGAGCCCGGTACGAGTGCCGCAGTGCGAGCCGTCGACCAGCATGCCGACTTCGTTCATCCGCTTGACCAGGTCGCGTCCGTACGCCGTCAGGCCGGTGTCGGTCTTGTCGAGGCAGCCGCAGCCGGCGGCGTTGCCGTTGTTGTAGCTCGGCAGTAGCGACTTCACGCCCAGGTCATAGAAGGTCTGCACCATGTCCAGGTCACCGGCGAGCGGGTTGGAGTCCTCGAGATCGAACGCCACCACGATCCGGTCATCGGGAACCGCGGCGTCGATCTCCCCGATGGTCGTCGCGATCTCCAGGTCGGGGTGGGACTCGATCGAGCGGGTGAAGTGGTCGATGTAGGAGAGCGAATCCTCGCGGGAGTGCGGCGCGTAGCCGACGTTGACGCACACGTAGGCACCACCTGGACGGCGGTACCGCAGGATGTCACTGACGTCGGCGTCGAGGGTGAGGGGCAGGCAGGCGTGCTGCTCCCAGAAGGCACGGCGGGCTGAGGTCATGGGCCTCATCCTGACGGGTCGTGGTCCAGTCCGGGATGTGCGGGGAACCACCATCCCGCCGGATCGGACACCGGTCATCCCTCCGGAGTCGAATCCTGGTGCGGCAGGCCGCCTTCGCGTGGTCACCGCGCCAACCGCTGAAGGACGAGGTGCTCTTCGGTTCCGATGATCACTCCGGATCGCCGGCTGGCCGACCGGCTCGGGCCAGCATCGTGCGTCGCCAGGACTCGGTCTTCAGTAGTTCGTTGAACGTGAAGAAGTGGAAGCCCCGCAGGTTGTCGTCCGGCTCGGGGATGTGAGGGGCAAGGCGCTCGACCAGCCGGTCGGGCTTGTATCCGCCGGGAAGGAAGAAGCGCCACAGCATGCTCTGTTGCTTCTTCATGAAGCGAGCCGACTGGCCGAGACCGAGACCGGCGGAGATGAGTATCAGCTTCTGCCGGGTGACGGCTCCGGGGAGGCCGACCCGGATCGGCAGTCCGACGCCGCGCTCCCTGAGCCGCCGAGCCCAGGCGGTCGTCGTTCCCGCGTCGAAGCACAACTGGGTGACGATGTGGGTGGCATATCTGCTCTTGAGTTCGATGGCGCGATCGATCAGCTCCTGGCTGATGCTGCCGTGGCCCTCGGGATAGCCGGCGATCCCGATCCGCCGGAAGTGGTGTCCGGTCGCGTCGAGTGCCTCGAGGAGCGAAAGGGCGTCAGGGAAGATTCCCGCAGGTTCGGCGGCGTCACCGGCGATCACGAAGACGCCGTCGACGCCGGCGTCCCGCAACTGAGCGACGATGTCGGTCAACTGCTGCTTGTCTCTGACCAGACGCGCCGGGAGATGGGGGGCCACCGAGTACCCGTGGCCGGCCAGCCGTTGAGCCAGATCGAGGGTGGGTGCCAGACCTTTGGCCTCGGTCGTGGTGATCGTCAGCGCGATGGTGCGCGGAACGTGGGCGAGAACCGACTCTTCAGTGCTCTTGAACGCCAGAATCTCGTAACTGACGGCGTTCAGCGCCTGCGTGAGCGCTTGCCACCGCCGAGGCGCCGGACTTTCAGATGGCATCGTGAATGAGGACCTTTCATCGAGGCAGGCGGCCGAGGACCGCACTCGTGCGCAGCAGTCAGGCGGTCGCGGTGCGCGTACGCCGGCCAGGCCGGATGCTGCCGTGCATCGGGCTACTCAACCGACAGTAGGCATCGACATGGTCTTGGTAACGATGCGGATGACGGCACTCAGGCCTGCGCTCGTCCTAGCTGGAGCGCGACAAGTGACGTAGGGCGCTTCCCTGCCCCCGCGGCGCCCCCCGCGGCGCCCCCGGGACGCCCCCGCGGTGCGGAGGGCCGGCCGGGCGGTCAGGCTTCCTGCGGGTGGGTGGCCAACGCCTCGACCGTTACATCCATCCACGGGAACTGCGGCAGCGACGCCAGCGCGTCATGCAGGGCCGTGGCGTCGGGAGCCTCCCAGAGGCCGACGACCGCGCGCCGGCCGGGCACCCGCCAGAGCCGTTTCAAGAGCCCGTCTTGACGAAGCTCCATCGCCCGTGCTCGCTCGGCGTCCCGCAACCGCTTGCGCTCCGCGTCGTCCACACTGTCGGGAAGATGGGTCTCGAAGCGCACCAGGAACTCCATCGCAGCCTCTCGTCGTCCTGTCAACGTTCATGCCGGACCGGGGCTGGACACCCCCGGTCACGCGTTTCGACGGTAGAGCGTCCGTCGTACGACGTCATCGGACGCCCGGCCCTGCCGCCGCGTCCCTCGCGGAGCCACCGGCTACGTCAAATGGTGTATCCCGTGCGGTCATCGAGGCTGAACGGGTGCCGTCGCCCGAGCCCGGGGGCATCATGGAAGTCGGCGACGTGACCCTGCCGGGACCCGCCGTATCCAGCGAGGAGGACGTCCATGGCGGACGACGTCAGGCCCGGGCGAGCGTGTCGCGGCACGCCGCGGTCCGGCTGGGACGCGGTCCAGGTTCTCGACGCTCGTACGCTGCTCGAACAGACGCCGGACGGTGTCGCGGTGATCGACCAGGACGGCCGCTTCCTCCAGGCGAATCCTGCGGCGCTGTCGCTGTGCGGGCTCGACGCGGCCGATGTCGCCGGTGCCGCGTCCCCGTTCCCGCCGTGCCACGCGGGCGACGTCCACCAGGACGCGGAGACCGAAGCCGTCACCGTGTGGGAGGCGGCATCGGGGCTACGTCGCGAGTTCGCCTTCCGGACCAGACGACTGACCGATCGCGGTGAGCGCCTCGTGGCGTTCAGGGACGTCACCGAGAGCCGGCGGCACCAGCGCCGGCTCGCCGCGATCGCCAGTGCGGCGAGCCGGGTGGCAGCCAAGCGATCATTGAGCAGCACCCTGGACGCCCTGGCGAAGGAGGTGCTTGAGGCCGACGCCTTGGCAAGCGTGCAAATCCTGACGGTCAACGCCGGCAGTGAGCGTTTCCGGGTCATGGGCACCGCTGGGTTCGGCCAGGCGGCGAACTTCTTCGACCTCCTCGTCGAGTGCCTCGAACTCGGCGCGGAGCTGCGGATGATCGACGCGTTCACCACTCGCGAGCCGGTCGTCGTTCCACACCGCTACGCGACGATCATGTCGGACCCCGCGTGGAAACCGCTGAAAGATTACATGCGCGCTCCGGAATGGGACTGGTTCGCGAGCGTACCGCTGATGGTGCGCGGCGAACCCGTCGGTATTCTCAACGCCTACTTCGCTCCAGGCCAGGAGATCACCAGGACCGCCTTGGACTTCCTGCTGGCGATGGCGGAGCAGGCGGCGCAGGCCGTGGACTACGCCGCCTTGCTCGAGCGTGAGCGGGAGGTCGCGCGCCGGGAGGAACGCCAGCGCCTGGCGCGGGATCTGCACGATTCCGTGGTTCAACAGGTCTTCTCGATGGGCATGCAGGTGGAGTCCCTCGGCATGCAGTCCAGGCGTGACGCCGTCGTCGACTCGGCATACGTGGTGCGGGTGGCGGGGGAGCTCGGACACGTCTCCAAGGCGGTCCTGAACGATCTGCGGGCCATGGTGACCGACCTGCACCCCACCACTCATGCCGATCAGGGGTTGTCCGCGGCCCTCGTCGCACTCGCCGAGTCGACCATGGCTCGGACGGGCTTCGACGTACAGGTCTCGATCGCTGATCCGCACGACGAGCTCGACGACGTGGAAGCGGAGCTCCAGGAGGACGCCTACCGCGTGATCGCCGAAGCGTTACACAACAGCGTCAAGCATTCGCACGGCTCTCTGGTCACGGTCGACCTCAGGCTGACCAGGCGCGGAACACAACGGTGGCTGACGGGCGAGGTCGCCGACAACGGGCGGGGCCTGCCGGCGCAGAATGCGGACTCATTCCTGGAGGAGGGCGGATTCGGTATGACAGCGATGAAGGAACGTGCCGGTCGATGGGCGGGCGACCTCACCACCCGCTCCAGTCCCGGCAACGGGACCACCGTGTGCCTCGTACTCCCGTTGCCGCCTTCGCTGCCGACGGGACTGGCCTCGGAGACCGCGCGCCGGCGAACGACTACCTGGACGCCGAGGACCTCATGACCGTGCAGCCGGAGACCAACACCATCGGAGTCCTGGTGGTGGATGACCACGCGGTGGTCCGACGTGGCGTCGTCGCATATCTCGAGGCGTTGGAGAACGTCGAGGTAGCCGGTGAAGCGGCGAACGGATGTGAGGCACTCGACTGCCTCGAGTCGCTCAAGGTCCGGCGACAGGCACTTCCACGGGTGGCGCTGATGGATCTGATGATGCCGAAGATGGACGGTGTCGAGGCGACAGCCGAGATCGCCAAGCGATTCCCGACGGTCCGCGTGGTCATCCTGACCAGCTTCGGCGAGGTCGAACGCATACATGCCGCGCTGGCGAACGGCGCCGCCGGATACCTGCTCAAGGACGCGGGGCCGGCCGAGGTCGCCGCCGCCATCCACGCCGCGGCCAACGACGACATCTTCCTGGACGCGGCTGTGGCGCGGCGCCTGGTTCAGAAGATGCGCTCTCCGCAGCGGGGCATCGCGGGTCTGACCAGCCGGGAGCGGGACGTGCTCGTCCTGATCGCCGAGGGCCGTTCCAACCGTGAGATCGCCGCCGAACTGGTGATCAGCGAACGTACGGCACGCACGCATGTGAGCAATCTGCTCGGCAAGCTCGGGCTGCGTTCGCGCACTCAGGCGGTCCTCGCCGCCATGCGCGAGGGTCTGGTCGACCCCCCGAGCTGATCCCCGCCGACCCGTCTCGATCCTGCCGGATCCTGCCGACCCTGTCGACTACGTCACTTGTCCTACGCCGTCTAGGACCGAGTCCTCGGTAAGTGCGGTCAATTACGCGATTCCCGCCATGACGCGGCTCTGTAGCGTTCATACAAGCCCCGGGAACGCGATCCGACGGGTGCGCACCTCGCGGGTGACCAGGTCGGGACGTGGTCCCCATGTCACCGACGATGGACAGAAGGCGGGTAGCAGAGGGTATGACGGGATCTCGAGTGACTCGCTCGATCGTGGCGATCACTGCCCATTCTGGTGATTTCGTGTGGCGGGCGGGCGGCGCGCTGGCTCTGTCGGCCGCGCGCGGCGACTCCGTACGGGTGATCTGTCTCAGCTTCGGCGAGCGAGGCGAGTCGCAGGGCCTGTGGAAGCGGCCGCACATGGAGATGGACACCGTGAAGCGCATCCGCCGCGAGGAAGCCGAGGAGGCCGCCGCCGCCCTCGGTGTCGACGTCGACTTCTACGACCTGGGCGACTACCCGCTGGTCGTGTCCGAGGACGCCCGTGAACGGGTCGTCGCGGCGCTGCGCGATGCGCAGCCTGACGTGCTGTTGACACACGTCGCCAACGACCCCTACAACCGCGACCACAACACCGCCCATGAGACCGCGCTGGCCACTCGCATGGTCGCCCAGGCGATGGGGCATGACCGGGCCACCACGCCGATCGGGGCGACGCAGGTGCTGATGTTCGAGCCGCACCAGCCTGAGGTGTGCGGCTTCGTGCCCAACCTGTTGCTGGACATCACGCCGGTGTTCGACAGAAAACGCAAGGCCATGGAGGTCATGTCCGCCCAGCATCACCTGATCGAGTACTACACCGAACTCGGTCAACGGCGAGGCGTACAGGCCCGCCGTAACGGGGCATCCGGCGACGTCCTCCAGGCGGAGGCGTACCAACGCGTTTTCCCCCTGGTTGGAGCCGAGTTGATATGAGCGGCTTCACCGACGGGCACGTCATCGTGCGGACCCGGGTGCGCCCGGACGCCGGGGCCGTGAAAGTCCTCGCCGAGGCCGGTGTGGCCACCGTCCACGAGGCCATGGGTCGCCGCGGGCTGCTCTCGCCCGTGCTGCGCCCGATCTACTCCGGGGCTCGCATCGCCGGTCGCGCGGTCACCGTGCTCAGCCATCCCGGGGACAACCTGATGATCCACGCTGCGATCGAACAGTGCGGCGCCGGTGTCCTCGTCGTGGCGCGCGAGGACGCGACCGCGGTGGCCGGCGAAGCCACCGCGAGCATGGCCGGCGAAGCCGAGAAACGCGAGCAGTTCCGCGACGGCGTCCTGGGGCTGGACCTGTACGGCATGCGCGCCACCTTGGACCAACTCGGAGTCCGCTACGTCGACGCCCCCGACGAGGGACCGGACGACGCCGGCCGCGGCGAAGGCGACTCCGCCGAGCGATGACGGCCGGCGCGGCGGGCCCATGTCACGTGTCCTAGGCGGCCTAGGACCGGCACCTCAGACAAAGGAAACATGCTGTGACCTACAAGAGCCTTCAAGACGTTCTCAACGGCGTTCAGACCAATTTGGCGGATCACTTTCGCAATCTCCCCGCCGGGCCGAACGCTTATCCCGGAGTGCCGGCCGAATACACGAACTGGCGCGACGAGCAGCGGAGCTGGCAGAACACGTGCGTTCTCTTCAACCAGTCCTACCACATGGCGGAGTTGCTGGTCGAAGGACCCGGAGCCCTTGAACTGCTGTCGTATCTGGGTGTGAACAGCTTCGCCAATTTCCGGGTCGACACCGCCAAGCAGTTCGTGCCCTGCACGTACGACGGCTATGTCATCGGCGACGTCATACTTTTCCACCTGGCCGAGAACACCTTCAACCTGGTCGGGCGCATACCTGCACTCAACTGGGTGCGCTTCCACGCCGAAACCGGTGGCTACGACGTCACGACGACACTTGACGAGCGCTCCGCGGCCCGTCCGGATCCGTTCAACCGCAGGTCGTACCGCTACCAGATCCAAGGGCCGAACGCGGCCAAGGTGATCGAAAAGGTGACCGGCGGGCCCGCCCCCCAACTGAAGTTCTTCCATATGACGACGATCACCATCGCGGGCAGGCCGGTCCGCGCGCTGCGCCACGGCATGGCCGGGCAACCCGGATACGAGTTGTTCGGGCCCTGGGGCGAGGGCGAGGAAGTGCATCAGGCGCTGGTCGACGCCGGCGAAGAGTTCGGTATGCGGCTGGTCGGCGGCCGAGCCTATTCCTCGAACACCTTGGAGTCGGGCTGGATCCCCTCACCCCTGCCGGCGGTCTACACGGGGGAGTCGCTCAAAAGTTATCGCCAGTGGTTGCCGGCCAACGGTTATGAGGCCGCCGCGTCCATCGGTGGCAGCTTCGCATCGGACAACATCGAAGACTATTACCTGACGCCGTGGGATCTCGGTTACGGGTCCTTCGTGAAGTTCGACCACGACTTCATCGGCCGCGAAGCACTGGAGGCCAAGGCCGGCGGCCCGCACCGGAAGAAGGTCACGCTCGCGCTGGACAAGGCCGACTTCCTCAAGGCCATCGGTTCTCAACTCGAACGCGGACTCAGCACGAAATGGTTTGAATTCCCGTCCGCGGTCTACTCGATGCACCCCTACGACCTGGTGAAGGCGCACGGTGAACCGGCGGGAATCTCCACGTGGATCGGCTACAGCTCGAACGAGCGCAAGATGCTGACGCTGGCGATGCTCGACGCCGAGAACGCGGAGCCGGGCCTCCAGGTCTCACTTGTGTGGGGAGAACCCGACGGTGGCACGAACAAGCTCACCGTCGAGAGCCATGCGCAGACCGAGATCGGTGCCACGGTGAGCCCGGTTCCTTACACCGAAGTCGCCCGCAAGGTCTACGCGGACGGCGGCTGGCGCGCGACGGCCTGACCTGACCGCACGGTGGTGCGTCGCCTGCGAGGTTCGAAGCACCGCGAAGACGAGGGAGAAGCCCATGGGCGGGCCATTCACGGAACCAGATCGCATACCCGACACCCCCCTCCTCGATCGGGAGCGCCAACTTGGCGGCTACCGGATCAACAAGATGGCCATGGGACTGGTCGACCCGGCCAACCGGGAGGCATTCAAGGCCGACGAGCGCGCCTACCTGGACCGTTTCGGCCTGAATGACGAGGAGAAGACCGCGGTGCTGACCCGTGACTGGCGAGAGATGGTGCGCCTCGGAGGGAATCTCTTCTTCATCCTGAAGATCTCCGCGGTCGATCCGATTCGCATCACCGAGATCGGTGCTCACCAAGCCGGCATGGACCACGAGACATTCCTGCGGGACAGGCTCGGGAAAAAGGTGTAGGACATGGCAAGACTTGTGGGAGGACTGGGAACCTCGCACGTCCCCTCGATCGGTGCGGCACTCGAGAAGGGACTGCGCGACACGCCCGAATGGAAGCCGTTCTTCGACGGCTACCTGCCCGCCCGGCAATGGATCCGCGAACACCAGCCCGACGTCGCGGTCGTGGTCTTCAACGACCACTTCAACGCCATGTTCCTTGATCGTGTCCCTACCTTCGCGGTCGGCTGCGCCGCCGAATACCTGCCTGTCGACGAGGGCTGGGGGCCGCGGGCCATCCCCCCGTTCGAGGGAGCGAGCCACTTCGCATGGCACCTGACCGACACCTTGGTGGAAAACCATTTCGACCCGGAGATCATCCAGGAAATCAAGGTGGACCACGGCCTGCAGGTGCCCATGGAACTCTTCTGGGGCAAGCCGTCCGATGCGTGGCCGGTGAAGGTCGTACCCATCTTCGTCAACGTGCTCCAGTATCCGATCCCGCTGCCCGACCGTCTTTACGCCCTCGGCAAGGTGCTCGGCCAGGCGATCGAGAGCTACGACAGCGACGAGAAATTCGTCGTTCTCGGAACCGGTGGCCTGTCCCACCAACTCCAGGGAGCTCGCGCCGGATTCGTGAATCCGCCGGCCGACCGGCAGTTCCTCAAAGACATCGCGGAAGATCCCGACGAACTCGCCGGTTGGAGCCGGCAGCGGTACATCGAGACCTTC
Organism: Nonomuraea cypriaca; assembly: GCF_015645445.1. GTDB lineage: Bacteria > Actinomycetota > Actinomycetes > Streptosporangiales > Streptosporangiaceae > Nonomuraea > Nonomuraea cypriaca. The sequence continues at coordinate 161,383 of NZ_JADOGI010000002.1, forward strand.
GGTGGTGAGGGAGCAGAACTGATCATGTGGCTGGTCATGCGCGGTGCGCTCAACCGCGATGTCCTGGTCAAGCACCAGCACTACTTCGTTCCCGCCTCGATGACCGGAGCCGGGATGATCGTCCTTGAGAACGCCTGACCTTCGAGCACAAGATGGTGCAATCAGTGAGCACGTTCGTACTACTCCACGGAGCATGGCACGGCGGCTGGGTGTGGCAGCGGGTGGCCCCGCTGTTGCGCGCGGCGGGCCACGACGTCCACACCCCGACGCTGACGGGGGTCAGCGACCGCGCCCACCTGCTGAGTCCGCAGGTCGGGCTCAGCACGCACATCCAGGATGTCGTGGCGCTCGTCGAGGCCCACGATGCCCGGGACGTGGCGCTCGTCGGGCACAGCTACGCCGGGCAGGTCGTCACAGGCGTAGCGGACCGGATCGGGGAGCGCCTGGCGAAGCGGATCCATCTCGACGCCTTCGTCGGCAACGACGGGGAGGCCGCGATCGACCTACTGCCCACCACCGTCGCCGGGCACTACCGCGAGTCAGTGTCAGGTCCGGGGTTCGGCTGGCTCATCCCCGTGCGCTCACTGAACGTCCTCGGGGTCACCGAGGAGGCCGACCTCGACTGGCTCACCCCACGGCTCACCCCGCACCCGTGGCTCACCTACACCGAGCCGCTGCGGCTGACCGGCAAGGGCGACCAGGTGCCGGCGGCGTTCATCGAGTGCACCGACTGGATGCGGGTCTTCACCCCACAGGCCGAACGGGCGGCCACCCGCGGCTGGCCGGTATATGAGATCGCGACCGGCCACGAGGCGATGGTCACCGCCCCCGGCGAACTCGCGTCACTGCTGCTGCAGGTCGCCGCGGCCTGACCCGCAGCCCTCCGGGGCGTGACGGCGGTTCGACTGGTACCAGTGTGGTCAGCCCGGCACCATCTACCGTTTCCGTCGTGCGCAGCTACCTGTGCGTGTACGCCCGAGGCGGCGGGGTCGGTGACAACGCCGTATCGATCCGCAAGCTCTGAGTCCGACGCGGTCATGGCCGGGCGTGATGGCCTTCGCACCCGACCGGTAAATTCTCTGAACTAGCCGTTGATCTTCTTCCTGGACGCTTTGAGCGATGATGCCTCCAGCTTCGCGAACTCGGCCATCTCTGTCGAGGGATCGATCACCGGCTGGATGACGATCTCGTTGACCCCGGCTCGTTCCAGGTCAGCGATGCGGGCGAGGAGGTTGTCCCGCGTTCCGACCAGCGCCAGTATGTCGATCAGCGACGGCAGGCTCAGGTCCCGTTCTGCCGGCGAAATGCGCCCCAGGTAGTTGGGGTAGAGCGCAATGTGCCGGTCCGGTGCGGCGATCGTGGTGCCCCGCCGGTCGAGGAGGGACTGCACCGCGTCGCGTTCTTCAGCGCCGAGCCCTTCGGCGAAAGCAGGTGTATCGGCGGCGAAGGTCAGGAATGACATGACGATGTGGCCCGTTGCGTCCCGAGCCGCGTCGCCGTAGGGGTCCTCACCCTCGTCGAGCACGTGTAGCGAGGTCATGACGTAGGAGTCGGCGTCGCCGGGCGCGCCCCCGGCCTGTTGGCGGGCGTGATCGCGCGCGTGCCAGGCGGCGGGGTCCAGGATGCCGAAGGAGATGATGCCGGTGTGGCGGCGGCCGGCGACGGCGGCGGCCTTCAAGCCGGTTGCGGCCACCAGGAATTCGATGGGGTCGGCGGTGTTCACATGCTGCCCGGCATGCAGGAAGCGGACGTCGCGGACCCGGTCTCCCTCGCGGTACTCGGCGACGCGTCCGGCGCATAGATCCTGCAGCGCGGCGGTGAAGGTCTCGAGTTCGGCCATCGTGGTCGGCGGCATTCCCAGGGTGCGCCGGGCGGTGTTCCCGGTGCCGATGCCGCAGATGATCCTGCCTGGCGCCAGCGCGTTGAGGCTGGCGAACGCGCTTGCCGCAGCCGGTGCCGACCGCAGCGCCGGTGACGTCACGCCGATACCGAGCTTGATGCGGCTGGTGACCTTCGCGCATAAACTCAGCGCCACGAAGGGATCACCGTGGAGCATCGGCGTGTCATAGACCCAGAAGCTGCTGAAGCCCAGTTCCTCGGCCTGCACGGCGAGTTCTTCCACCCCGGGCTGTGCCGTGACCACGATGCCTTTGCGCATGATGCCTCCGTGAGGTGGTTGACGCCCAAGGCAGGAGATTTCGGTCTCCTGCTCCTCTCGAGGAAAGCCCCTTGACCATACTGCAAGCCCCGGCCCGCTCAGGGTTCCAGGCGTCTCCCACGCCGTCAGATGCCGCTCGGGGTCGGCCTGCCGCCGGCTCGGCGAGCCGGGCTTCCAGATCGGCGATCATCTGGGTCAGCAGGCTGGTGTTCTCGCGCCGGACCGCCTGCGGGCCGACCTTGTCGATGCCGGCGACCTTGGTGATGCGCTCATCGGCGGCTTGGGCCATCGATGCGAACTCCTTGCGGGCGATCGAGCGGGGGCTGCCGGCCTCGAAGGTGGCCGGCGGGCGAACTCCCGCGCGCTGATGCGACCTGGACGGATGTTCGAGCCGGACGCGTCGCCCTCACCGGGTGCGACCCGTCTGGCGACCAGACGGGCCAGCAGCCACGGGCCTTTGCGCTCCAAGGTGGCGAACCGGGCGATGTCCGCGCCGAGAGCTTCCTCGCCATCGTCGCCGCGTCCAGCCTCTCCCGGGATGAGGGGTCCATGACCGCGGCCAGCGGGGGGCGCCGTGCCCAGGACGGTCTGATAGGTGCATGGTTGACCCGGTCGATCCCTGCCGCCTTCGCGTTGTCGATCAGGGCAGATCCCACGTCTCGGGCGAAAAACTGCTCCAGCGTGCATTTCGCCACAGACTTTCGAGGCGGACATCCAGAGGGTGGTTAGCGAAACGGCGAATGCCCAGAGGCGGACCACGGGCCGGGCTACGCCAATCGGACAAGCGGGCCCGCCGTCACACCATGAGTAACAACACCGTTCCCTCGATCATCAAGAAGATGGCCACTTTCGGAGCAGGCGCCACACTAGCCATCGGGGTCATGAGTGGCACGGCCGAAGCAGCCCCGAGCACCACGACGGCCGCCACGCTGGCCGCCGCCATGACGCTCGGCGCGAGCCAACAGACTGAAATCACCGCCATGCGTCCCATTCGGAGAAACTGCGTGTGGACCGGCACCTGCTCGTTCTACCTCAGTAAGGCACGAACTCCCATCGCCTACCGGCTCTACCTGGGCCATGCCAGCGCCACGGTCAAAGATCTGGAAGCGCTCTGCGACGCCGCGAAGAACGCCGCGTTCGACGGTTCGAGCCTGTGCAAGCGGGCCGTGGACAGCTTCGGCCCCGCAGCAGGCCGCAACCTCGCAGCCGCGACCAAGCGCGGGGGATGCTTCGTCATCCGCATTGCCGCCGTAAGGTCTGCGCTTAATGCGATCTCATTCGGCAACGTTCCGCTGAGCAACCCGTACTGCGACGCCGCCTGACCAACCGGCACCAGTAGCCGCTGAACAATGCCTGCCGGCGGAGGCGCCGGGCAGATGGGCGCTCGGCCCGCGTCGGCGGGCGACGCGGGATCCGGCGTCGGCGCGTGACTCCTTCGCCGCCTGGTCGGCCTACGGGCCGAGGTAGACGTTCGGCGAGAGCCATGCCGGACGCGGCAGGCCGAAGTGCTGCTCGAGCATCAGCTCGGCCTGGGTGAGCGCGCCGTAGACCCAGCCCTGCCCGGTCGACCACGCCGATCCGCAGATGTAGACGTTGGCGTCGCGGATCGGGCGGCGCATCCGCGGCATGATCTCCCAGCTCTTCGCCCCCACCTGCCAGAAGTGGTAGGCCGCACCGTACGGGTCCTGCACCCAGTTCTGGAAGTAGGCCGCTGTCGGGTCGGGGATGCGGGCGCGGCGGCCGTGCAGTTCGCGCAGCTGGCGCTGCGCCTCGTCGACCAGTGTCCCCGGCGCCGAGGCGTCCATCGGCCGCGGCGGCCGGGGCACCGCCACCGGGGCGAGGCGTTTCGGCCGCGTGAGCAGCTCGTTCCAGAACTCCACGTCGCTGAGGTCGTTGTAGGAGGCCAGCAGCAGGGCGTTGCGGTTGACGCGGTCGGCCCCGGGCTGGTTCCCCTCGACGCCCCAGTAGTAGGTCTGACGCAGCGGCAGGTCGCTCACCGAGCGACCGGCGTCCAGACCGAGATCCTCCCACCACGGCCGGTCGTAGGCGAGGAAGAGTTTCGAGGCCGGCCTCGTGACGATCGAGCCGAGGTCGGACAGGAACCGGCTGCTGGAGAAGAGGAAGGTGTCCGGGTCCAGCAGCTCGATCGAGCGCTGGGGCATCGCCAGAATGACGTGGCGCGCCCGCACCTTGAGCTGCCTGCCCTGGGGCCACACGGTGAGGGCAAGGGACAGCACCTCCTCGCCGTCGACCGTCTCCCGGTCGATCCGGTGCACCTGGTGGTGGAGGTGGACGCTCCCGCCCTCCGCCACGAACCGCCGGACGAGTTCCTCGGGCATCGTCTGGTAGCCGTCGCGCAGGAGCAGGTACTGCGGCGGCGGGGATCCGACGAAATCCGCAACCGACGCCTCCATCGCCTCGACGCTGTTGACGTTGGACACCACCGATTCGTAGCCGAAACCGTCGCGGAGGAACGACCACCCCTCTTGCCCTATCGCATCGAGCAGCAGATTCCAGAACCCGATGTCGTACAGGCGCCGGCCATCGGCCGACGCCGTCGGCTTGATCCTGTCCCACGCCTGGTGGTTCATCCCGGCGGCGTTGGGGACGAAGCGCTGGATGATCGACAGGAGCGCGTCGTCCGGCGTCATGCCCCGGATCGCGGCCGGCAGGTCGTAGGGTACGACCCCCGGGTCGGTGAACTGCCTCATGGTGAAGTGGCGCTGACGCAGGTAGACGAGGTTCTGCGGCTCGTCGACCGGGAAGGGGGCCGTCGGCAACCGGAGATGTCTCACCAGGTCGGCCACGACCGGCTGGTTGCTCAGGTAGCGCATCCCGCCGAGCTCGGCGTGCAGATGTGGCATGCCGGGCGGCGTCACCGAGAAGAGGCGGCCGCCGACGCGCTCGCTGCTCTCGAACAGGCGCACCACGAGCCGGTCGCCGCGCCGCCGCCGCCGGAGCCTCCTCAGCACGCCGCTGCGCCTGGCTTCCGGGGCGAGCAGCCGCCAGCCCGCGTACGCCCCGGACACCCCGGCGCCGATGACGGCGACGTCGATCACGCCGTCCCTGGCGGGCGCAGAGGCGGCCCGCGCCGTGGCACCCAGCGCTCCCTCGACGATGGCGGCGGTACCGACCGCGGCGCCCCCCTTGAGCAGATCGCGCCGCGTGGGTCCGCTCCTCGCCGACGGCTTTCCGGCTTGGATGTCCTTGCTGTGGCTGTGGACGCTCACGTAACTCCCCCGGCGTGCTTGCACCTGTTCCGCAAGTGGGGGTCGTGGTGATCTTCTATCCGGTGGCCGTTCTTGTCGAGGCGACACCCCGGCCGAGTCGTTTTGCGTGCAGGTGGCATGGTCCGGACAGCAACATCTGGTGGCCGTCCGGGGGAGACGGGAATCGAGGTCTTCGAAACGGCGGGACTGGCTCTGACCGCTCAGGCACCCGTCACACCCGCAGAACGGTGACCTGGCGGCCGGACGGTGTGGTCGCCTGCTCGAAACCGCCTCGTTCCTTCCAGGGTGGGGCCTGGGGGCGCCGGTCGAAGATCACCAGCACGCCGGTGGTGAGGGTGAGGCGGTCCAGATATCGGTCGAGTTGCGCGAGGCCGTCGGGCGTCGGGTCGTTTTCGTTCGTTCGCCAGACCTTCAGCTCCATGGCCTCCCGCTGCATCAGTCGCTCGCCGTCGGGGCCGGTGTAGGGCCAGCGGACCAGTACGTCCAGGCGTTTGGTGCCGGCGGCGTACTCCCGGTCGAGCTGGCCGCCACCGTTGACCAGGCGGTGGAGGAAGGCCATGAGGATGATCTGGCAGGCGGCCTCGTGGTAGCCCTCCTGCCGGATGAGTACCTCGCCGTGCTCGCGCCAGAACACGACGAACTCCTCCAGCAGACGGTCGAGGTCGAAACGGCCGTCCGGCAGCACAAAGCTGCGCGGATCGGCCATCACGTACTGTTCCGACGGGTCGCCCAGCACCCGCAGGATGACTTCCCGATAGATCGGGTTCGCCACCTCCAGCGGGGGTTTCTGCTTGATCAGGCCCAGATCGCGGACGTAGGACAGATCGTCGGAGAAGGTGGCGTCGATGTCGGGGAACGACCCGGCCACCACGGGCTCCATCACCCGCTTGACCCGGGGCTCGTGCAGCCGAGCGACCAGCGCGTCCAGATGCATGGCCCGCTTCCGGATCAACCGCTCCTTGGCATCTTCCACCTGCCCGGCGGTGATGGCACTGGTCACGCCCAGCTGGAGGATGATCTCATAGGCGAGGGCGTTGACCAGCCACGGTTGTCCCTGGGTCAGCTCGAAGACCCGGTCCACCGCGTCCTTGGTGAACGCCTGGCCGGTCGCCTGGGTGTGCTGGTCGTACAGCTCGGTGATCTGGTCGGCGGTGAAGTCGCCCAGGCGCAGCGACTCGGCGATGATGTTGAACGGGCTGGCCGGATTCGACCGGCCGGGGTCGCCGCCCGAGGCGACCTTGTAGTCGCGCACGTCGCGCAACCCGCACAGCACCACGGATGTGGGGAACGGATGCCGCTCATGCCGCGCGTTGTGACCGTCGCGGAGCTGGCTGAGGATGCTGACCATGCTGTTGCCCTGCAGGGCGTCGATCTCGTCGAGGAACAGCACCACCCGGCGCGGGCAGCGGTGGCACCATTCGGTCAGCGCCGCGCTGAACCGGGTGCCCGCCGGCGCCTGTGGCCAGGGATCCGGCGGCAGCAGTTCGTCCGGCCATCCCGACCGCTTGGCGGCCTCGCGGAGGGACTTCAGCAGAATCTCCTCCGCGGCGGCGTAGTCGTCGCCGGCCGACTTGGCGCGCTCGCAGGAGAACATCAGAGCGGCGGTGCCGCCTTCGGCGGTCAGTTCGGAGGCCATGGTGCGCAGCGCGGTGGTCTTCCCGGTCTGCCGGGGCGCGTGCAGCACGAAGTAGCGATCCATCTCGATGAGCTCGCGCGCCTGGGGGAGCCGCTGCATGGGGGGCAGCATGTAGTGGTGCTGGGGACCGCACGGGCCGGTGGTGTTGAAGTATCTCGCTCGGGGTGGCTGCATGGTCACATTCTGCCATCGCCCTGATCTGAGCGCCTGGATAAGCCATCCCGGACGTCGCGCGGGCATCGGAAACCTTCCGCTCAAGGACGGTGTAGTCGCCGTCCTTGTCGCTCCAGCGCAGCCAGGCGGCAGCGGTGAAGCTCAGACGCCGGGCGAAGCGACGTTTGCCGGCCGCCCCGGACGCGATGGCGTCACAGGAGGCGTATCGGCGGCGGGCTCCGCCAGAACGACGCGGCTCGCCCGTGTGGTGACGGGGGCGAGCGCGGCCAGGAAATCGTCGAAGGCTTGATCGGCTCGTGACACATCACCCGTGGCCTCGATGTCCATGATGAGACCGCGGACGACCGCGAGTACGAGAGTGCCGAGTTCGGGACGGCCGATGCTTCGCATGCCGTCCTCGAACGGTTGCAACCAGTCCGTGGTGGCCTCGCGACGAAAGCCCGGCCACAACTGTTGCTCGGCATTCTCGCGGAGCTTGCCGAACATGCTGAGGTACGGGCGGCCGACCGGGCCGGTCATGACCCGCCAAGCCCGTCGCAGAGTGCTCAGATAGGGCTCGTCCGGTCGTGGGGACAGCAATTCACCGAAGAAGTCGCGCTGGCGCCGCCGCGCCCGTCCCAGGGTTTCTCGCAGCAGCGCGTCCCGGGTCCCGAAGTGGTAGATCAGCATCCGGGTCGAGGCGCCGGACGCCGCCGCGAACGGCTCGAGGCGGTCGGGCAGCCCGTGCGTGAGCGCGTGGTCGACGCAGGCGTCGAGAATCCGGTCGCGAATCTCGGGCTGCTTGTGCCGTCCCATCGTCACACTTTTTCACGTAACTGACGGTACGTCTACTGTTGATCCAAGGGGTCGGGACACCCGAATCAAGGAGGAAGAGATGCGTGTTGTCTTTGTGCACGGGGCGTGCGTTCGTGACGGATCGTGGTGGTGGCACCTGGCCGCCGCGGCCCTGCAGGAGCGCGGCATCAGCAGCGTTGCCCCCGCGCTGCCGAGCTGTGGCGAGGGCGACCGGCCGGCCGGACCGCAGGGTCCCGGGCTGCCCGAGGACGTCGCCGCGGTGCGCGCTGTCCTGACCGAGGGGGATGAGCCGATCGTGGTCGTGGCACACAGCTACGGCGGCATCGTCGCCGCCGAGGCGGCGGTGGGCGTCGAGACGGTGCGTCACCTGATGCTCGTGTCGAGCTACCTGCCCGAGCCCGGCGAGTCGCTGTCGACGTTCGGCGCCGACGCGCCGCCACCGTTCCTGGACTTCGACCCCGAAGGCGGCACGTTCGGCGCCCGGCCCGAACTGTTCGCCGAGACGTTCGCCCAGGACTGCCCGCCGGACATCGCCCGCGACGCAGCGGCCCTTCTGGTCCGGCAGACGCTGGCCGTGACCCAGCAGCCCGTACGGGCGGCAGCATGGCACGACCTGCCCACGACGTACGTGGTGTGCACCGAGGACCGAGGCACCCCGGCGGCGGCGCAGCGCGAATTCTCCCGCCGCGCGGACAAGGTCATCGAGGTGAAGGCGGGCCACCACCCGTTCCTGTCGCAGCCGCAGACCGTCGCCGACATCATCGCGAGCCTGTCGTGACCGGGACAGCGGACCTGGTGCGGCGGCCTTGTAGTGGGCCTGGGCTGGGAGCGCGAAGTCAGGGGGTGTAGCTCTCCACAGTAACTTGTTGATCTGCGTTTGCTGTCGTGATTGTTGGATCGCGAGACCGGCGTTGTCCGTGGACGCAAGCATGCGAGGCGCTGGTAGCAGTGTTGACCGCCGCCCTCGTTCCTGCGGGGACTCGCGGGCCGCTGTGTGACCAGGCTCAGAGGCAATCGGCGCTCGATCGCCGCTGGTGTCAACCGCAGCGACGCCCCGGTCGCCAACTGGGCGATTCCGCCTCGAACGCCGGCGCCACTGCTTTACCGCGATGTCACACCCTGGTGGCCCGTGCCTCATCAAGCGCTTCGGAAGCTCTGGGCCCAGCGGCGAAGTTCGGTGGCGGCCTCGTCGCGGGTGAGGGAGCCACGTTCCAGGTGAACCTCCTGGAGATGCCGAGCTGTTCGGCTGGCGGGAGACCGCGCAATGACCTCTGTCCTGAGCCCGCAACCCAACGCACCGCTCGACGAGGCGGCCCTGCCGGCCCCGGCTGCTTCGTCGTGGCCGGCGACTCACACCATCGTGCATGCAATGCGTCAGGCGAACAGCATGGCGCTGAGCTGGGACATGCCAGAAGCTTCAGCGCATGCGGAAGCTCCGCGCGCAAACCCAGGACCGTGGATCTGCCAACACCGGCGCCAGCGCCGGCTGCCCCGGCTCGGGCCAGCCGCCACGTTCGACGCGGCGCTGACCGGCTTCCTGATGCGCGCCCAACGCAGACCTGACCGTACGGCAGGATGGGCGCCATGATGGAGATCAACTTCTTGACCGAATCCGATCGCGCCTGCTGGGAAGTGCTGGCCCGTGGCAAAGACACATACTTCAAGGTCGAACGCAGCGACGACGACTACGAACGGACCTGGCGACGCCTGCTCGACGACGAGCAGATACGCGGGATCGCCGCCCGGCTGGACGGCAAAATGGTCGGCATCGCGCACTACCTGTTCCACGCCAGTGTCTGGTACGCCGGGAGATGCTATCTGGCGGACTTGTTCGTGGACGCGGAAGTCCGGCGGCGGGGTATCGCGACGGCAGTGATCGAGTGGGTGGCGCGGGACGCCAAGGAGCACGGCTTCCCAGGTCTCTACTGGAACACGCTGGAAGACGCCCCGGCTCGCGCGCTGTACGACAAGGTGGGCAAGTTCCACAAGGGGCTCATCCACTACGCCTACCGGCGTGACGCGAACCAGACCTCCACCCAGCGCTGAGGGGCGACCAGGGACGCCGTGCGAGTGCCGGTCGATGAAACGCCGCGCATCCAGGAGGCCTGTATCCACCTTGGCCACACGATCTGCGAGCTGGTCGAGGCCACGATCTTTCCCGCATGTTGATCGCTGCCATACTGGGCTTGCGCCCGCGGGCGTCCAGAAGAACGGCTTCTCAGCTACGTCACCCCATGAGGATCATGCCTTCCCCAGAACTCGACCTTTCGCATATCGAGGAACTGCTGAGCCGATCCCTGGGCACGACAGTGTCGATAGCGGATTCCGAGCACGTGACACCGTGGTCGATCTGGCGGTGCCGGCTGACCGCCCCTTCTGACGGCGACACGATTCCTCAATCCGTCATCGTCAAAATGTTGCGCGACGATCCCAAGGGATTCCGCACCGATCCGCGTCAGATCGCCACGGAGAGAGCCGCGCTGGAGTTCCTCGAAGAATCGGCCTTCGCCTCGGCCCCCCGGCTGATCGCCAGCGACCTCCGCGACAACCTGCTGGTGATGGAAGACCTGCCGTCGAAGCAGTCGCTGGCGGAGCTGACCGAGGAAGCCGGCGCCGAGCGGTCGGTGGCCGGCAGGAGGGCGTTCGCTCGTGCGATCGGCGACCTTCACGCGCTTTCGGCCGGCCGCGAGGCCATCTTCTATGGCCGGCAGACACGCTATTGTGCCGCCGCTCCGGAGGCCGACCGCCTTCCCGTGCTCGGGCATCGCTGGGGCGAGACCTCGCAGCGCCTGGCAGAACTCGGCCTGGCGCCCAACGGGCGGGTGGCCGCCGAACTGGCCACGTTGCACGATGTCCTGGCCGGAGACGACCCGGAGCATCGCAAGCTGGTGGTGCTCACCAACGGTGATCCGGAACCGAACAACTTCCTCGTCGAAGGCGATCATGGATGGATCATCGACTTCGAGTTCGCCGGCTATCGGCACGCGTTGACCAACCTCGCGTGGGTGAACGTGCCCGGCCCCATGTGGCTCACGGTCGCCGACCCGTATGCCGAGACTCTCGAGACCGACTATCGCAAGGCCGCCGCGGACGTCTCGCCCGGGCTGGCCGACGATCGGGTGTTCGGCCAGGGAATGGCCGCCGCCGGTTTCGCGTCGGCCTTCCGAGCCCTGAATCGATTCCCGGTCCTGGACGAGCGGCCGCAGGGCCATCGCAGCCGTCCGCAGCTCGTCTCCATTCTGGAGTCGGCCGCCGCCACCGCCGACCGGCATCGCTCATTCGCTCAGCTCGCCGCGTGGACGCGCCTGCTGGCTGATCACCTCCGGCGGCGCTGGGCCGACGCCGACCTGGACCTGGCGACAATCCCGTCCTACACGAGGCGCTGAATCTCAATATCCGCGGCGGCCGGGTGTTCAAGTGAATCTCCGGCAGCGGTTGAACGCGGCCGGCAGGTCAGGAATCGTGGAGTCGTGCCCCTGGGCCGGGCACGACGACGCCTCGCGGAATGACGGATGATTTCGTGTCGTGCCTGCGCAGCCGCATGCGCTCGTTCCGGCCCGGCACAACCGTCCGTGCTGACCGACCTGAGCTGGCCCGGCGCCGACCGGTCGCCGTTCCTGCGCCCCTTGCGGGAGGCCACCAGTGAGGACCAGCTGTCCATCAAGATCAACTTGGACGGATTCGAGACTCTGCGATGAGATGTACACCAAGGTCCTGATCAGCCTGCAGCCCACCGGGGCGAGCTGCGTGAGCTGGTGACGGCGCACGGCGCCGATGTGCATGCACCGCGAGCTCAGCTATCTCGGCGAGGTCCCGGCCACGCTGGTCATCACCTGCCTGCGAGCCCCCGAGGAGGGCGGCGCGACGGCCGTGGCGGACGCGAGCGGCGTGCTGCAGGACCTGCCCGCCGACCTGGTCGCCAGGATCGAGCGGGACGGCTGGATCCTGGAACGCAACCACAACGAATACGTCGGCGTCCCGCTGGAACAGGCGTTCGGCAGCGCCGACCGGGCGGTCATCGAGCGGTACGCGGCACACAACGCCGTGGACCTGACCTGGTCGGACGGTGCCCTGCACACACGCAGCGCCGGCCCGGCGTGGTCCGGCATCCGCTGACGGGACGGGCCTCCCTGTTCAACCAGCTCGCCTTCCTCAACGAGTGGACCATGGAGCCGGCCGTACGGGACTATCTCAAGCTGGAGTTCTGCGAGGAGGGAGGGCTGCCCTTCAACATGGCGTTCGGCGACGGCGAGCCGCTGGGGGAGGACCTCGTCACCGAGATCAACGCCGTCTACGATCGCCACACGGTCAGCCCGCCCTGGACAGACGGGGATGTGCTGCTGGTGGACAACATCGCCGTCGCGCACAACCGCGAGCCTTATCGGGGTGCCCGCGAGATGGTGGTCGCGATGGGGGACCCCGTGACGGTCCAGCCGTACGGCGCCGCGGCGCAAGCACCCCGACGAAGGTTAGTACGAGTGCCTGCCGTTCGTGCACTGTGCGTTCGTGCGCAGCTCCCTAGTGTTTTCACCATGAAGACACGGGAGGACTTATGCTCACGCTGAGGGGCCTGACCAAGCGGTACAGCGACACCACGGCGGTCGCCGACCTGACTCTCGACATCAAACCCGGACGGGTCACCGGCTTCCTCGGCCCCAACGGGGCGGGCAAATCCACCACTATGCGGGTGATCCTCGGTCTCGATCGGCCCACGGCAGGCGAGGCGCTGGTCAACGGCCGCCGCTACGAGGAGCTGCGCTTTCCGGCCTTCGAGGTGGGCGCGTTGCTGGAGGCGGGCTCCGTGCACCCGGGGCGCAGCGCCCGGCACCACCTGCGGGTGCTGGCCCGCACGCACGGCATCTCCCACCGCCGGGTCGAGGAGGTCCTGGAGTTCGTGGAGCTGACCGGTGCCGCGAACAAGCGGGCCGGCTCCTTCTCCCTGGGCATGGGCCAGCGGCTCGGCCTGGCCGCCGCGCTGCTCGGGGACCCGCAGGTGCTGATCCTGGACGAGCCGGTCAACGGACTCGACCCCGACGGTGTGCGCCAGATCCGCGAGCTCATGCGGTCGCTGGCCGCCGAGGGCCGCACGGTGTTCGTCTCCAGCCACCTGATGTCGGAGATGCAGCTCACGGCCGATCAGATCGTGGTCATCAACCAGGGCAAGCTCGTCGTCGACGCGCCGGCCGACACCGTGATCAGGAGCAGCTCGGCCGCGATGGTGCGGGTGCAGGTGCCGCGGGAGAGCGACATGCAGGCCCTGCTGACCCGGCTGTCGATGGAGTCGGTGACCGTCGAACGGATACGACCAGGAGCTGGACATCTGGGGGAGGAGGGTCGAGGAGGTCGGTGACATATGCGATGAGCTTCGGGTGCGCCTGCACGGGGCTGTGCACCGTCGAGGGGTCGCTTGAGGAGGCGTTCATGGAGCTCACCGCGGACAAGCACCAGTCGAAGGGGGCGCGGCGATGACCGAGACGAAGCTCGACAAGAGGCAGGGGACCGCTCAGGCTCCCGGTGCCCTGCTGCCGCGGGTCATCGCGGCCGAGTGGACGAAGGTCTGGACGCTGCGCTCGCAGCTGGTACTGCATCGCCGCGACGGTGCTGACCTCGATCGGATTCAGTCTCTACTACGGACTCAACATCGCGATCTCCAGCGAGCAGGGCCGCAATGACTTCCCGACCGACCTCGGCGCGGGGCCGACGACCGGTCTGGTCCTCACCCAGTGGGCGATCGTTGCGCTGGCCCTGGTCATGGTGTGCTCGGAGTACTCCACCGGCAACATCCGCTCGACTCTGCAATGGGTGCCGCGCAGATCCGTCGTCCTTGTGGCCAAGGCCGTGGTGGCCGCTCTGGTCGGGCTCGTGACCGGCTGGGTCGCCGGTCTGGTGGGCGCGCTGGCAGGATGGCCGGCGTTCGGCGGGTACGGAGTGTTCGACGGGCCGAAGCTGGTGTGGGACGTCTTCGCCACCGGAGTGGTGCTCGCGGGGATCGCGGTCATCGCCGTGGGGATCGCGGCTGCGGTGCGCAGCGCGGCGGGCACACTCGGCGTCAGCATCCTGGTGCTCCTCCTGCTGCCGATGCTGATGGACGCCAGCGGCGTCGCGATCGTGGAGAGTGCCGTCGACTACCTCCCGTTCGCCGCGCCAAGCACATCGTCGAGACCTCGCCGCCCTACTCCGGCGGGGTCGCGGCCGGGACAGATCACCCCTACGGGGCAGGCACCGTCACCCGGCCCAGGTGAATGTCCTCTCCCGCGCCGAGCACATCCTTGACAGTATCGACGCCGCGCCAATAGCCCTTTAGCGGGAACGCCCCGAGAGCCCCCTCGTGGGCGAGTCGGGGGAATGTACTGTCCTCATGGTCGCCGGAATCCGGAAGTTCCATCATGAAGTCCGGCCTGAAGCAGTAGATCCCCGCATTGATCCAGTACGGGAGCTGCGGACTTTGCGTGAATCCCCGCACCCGTCCCTGCACTTCATCGACCTCGACGACACCCAAGTGAGAATGGTAACGGGCCAACGTCAACGTCCCGATAGTGCCGCTTCGGTTACGCTGTTCGGCGAGTTCCGAGAGATTCATGTCGGTGATAACGTCGCCATTGATCCCGAACCACGGCTCATCGAATGGCAGCGCCTTCGCCGCATGCTTTAGACCACCTCCCCTGCCCAGCGGTGTAGTCTCTCTTACGACATTGATCTTGAGATCAGGAAGCTCCGACATGACCTCGGTCGCGGCCACTTCCAGCATCTCCCCGTGATAACCCGCCGACACCACTATGTCCCGGACGCCATAGTGGGCCAGCCAGCCGGCCTGCCAATGGAATATACTCTTGCCCGCCACCTCCACCAATCCTTTTGGACGGTTTTCGGTGTACGGGCGCATCCTGGTTCCTCTGCCCCCGTTAAGAATTACTGCCTGGATGTCGAAGCAAATACCCGCGCTGCTGGCCGAACAAGGAATTTCAGTGCTCACCGCCCGGGTGGGCCTCGGGCGATTCATTGGTGAAGTATCCAGGACTTTGCAGGAACCGCCGCGAGCGGCGTGAAACAGCACTTCGATTTTTCGGTGGATGTCACATGACAGAATCCCTATTCTCGGCACCCTGCGTCGCGAACTCCTGGGCCGGATCCTGATCCTCAATGAACCTTTCCCGGTGAGCCTTGATCACGCTGGGTAGCCCCGGGCGTGCCTCGCCTCCAGGCCGCAGACATGAGTGAAGCCGCTGCTAATTAGCTCGATCGCGGTTGCGGGCATCGCACCCCCTCGTGAACCGCGATCAGAATGTGGCGATCGGGTTGACCGGGCTGCCGGACGTACCGGCGAAGCGGACCGGCGCGACTGCGAGGTGGAAGTCCCACTGGCCGAGCTCGGCAGCCGTCCTCGCGCACACCTCCAGATCGCAGTTGTCGAGCAGCCACAGACCCATCGCGACGAGGCTCACGGCGTGAACCGGCATCAACACGTCTTCGTACCCCGACGGCTGAACGTCCTGGGGGGTGTCAGCGCCGATCAGCGCGACCTCCCGTTCATGCAGCCACGGCAGGCAGGACGCGTGCCACCCGGCCTGCGTGAAACCGCCGGCCGCACCGGCCTCGTGCCGGACGCGGCCATAGCCGGTCCGCAGGAGCACCGCATCGCCGGATCGCACCCGCACACCCTGGCGACGCTCCGCCTCCTCGAGATCGTCGGGAAACACACCCTGCCCCGGTTCCAACCACGGCACATCGCGGACCCTCGCAATGTCCAGCAGGACACCGCGCGTGATGATCCCGTTCGCCGCCGCCGTGACGGTCGCCCACGCCGATCCCGTTGCGGCGTCGACCAGCGAGTGCGACCGCCCGTTGTACATCGTGCCGTCCCAGAAGATGTGGCACGGCGAGTCGACGTGGGTGAGGGTGTTGCCGTGGAACGTGATGCCGAGCCGCTCGGACGAAAAGCCCCAGCGCCGGTCGTTGCGGAATCCGGGCACCGGCATGTCCTCGGCACCCGGCATGTCGGCGGCGCACGGGCACGTCGTCGTCGACCGCTCCATGTCTTCCGGTACGGCAACCTCCCATGCGCACGACACGCTCCTGCCGTGGCGCACGGCCCGCGCCGCCGCCAGCCGGACGTCGTCGGTGATGTGGTTCAGAGTGCCGAGCTCGTCGTCGTCGCCCCACCGTCCCCAGTTCGACAGCGTGTTGAAGTACCCGAGCACGTCGTCCTGTGTGGGCATCGGTCGCCCTGCCGTCATCTCAGCATCGACTCCTCCGGTCACGTGGTTCGAGGCACCGCAGGCAGGGTATCCCGCCCTCTCCTTTGACATGACCTCGCCGGGGCCGGAGAGACGGTGTGAGCAACCTCGATCCAACCCCCGGCGAGGCCCATGTCAATCCCCATCCGCCTCGGCGATCTCACCACCCGTTACGCGCAGAACTTCTGGATAGGCGCTTTAGAACTGGTCTTTGCAAAGAGATCAAGTTCAAGCGAGAGGCTTCACTTGTCGTCCCGTATCACCTATACGACGCAGCCACGTAGCCCCCGAGAGATATACAGAGGTTGAAAGGCTGGCTTCTCGCGTTACGGCGGTTCGGGTTCGAGGATCAGTTCGGTCTGGGCGATGATGGCGTTGAGCAGGTCGGGCCGGTATTGCAGGCGCTTGAGATGGTGCTTGATGA
>NZ_JADOGI010000020.1 GCF_015645445.1 Nonomuraea cypriaca
CCCTGGGCCGCTCGGGGGCTGTGGCCGCGCGGTCGGCTGGGCGCCGCTGGCAGGCTGCGGCCGAACGCCCGAATGAGGGCCGCTGGCGGGCTGTGCTCGAACGCGCGGCTGGGGCGTGGTCTCCGGAGCGCCCGGCCTGGGTCCGGTGTCCCGGGCGCCCGGCTTGGACGCCGCTCCCGAGGCGCCCGGCACAGCTCCAGAGGTGCGCGGCACAGCTCCAGAGGTGCCCGGCGCGGATCCCGGAGTGTCCGGCGCGGGTCCAGAGGCGCCCGGCGCGGTGCCTGGGGCGCCCGGCTTGGTGCTGGAGGTGCCCGGCTTGGGCGTTGGGGTGCCCCGTTTGGGCTGGGGGCTTGGGGACTGGGTGGGTGTGGTCCCGCCCTTCTCCGTCGGCGGGAGGGGGAGCCGGAAGGCCGTGGTCGTGTCCACGGTCGGCTCGGGGCGTTCGGCCTCCTCGGCGGCGCCCTCAGCACGCTCAGAAGAGCCCTCGGACGAGTCGGAGCCCTTCGCGGGCGGCTCGTCGGTCTCGAACGTCAGCTTCGGGATGACCCCGGTAGCCTCCGGATCGAAGGGCACGTCTGACTCCTCCTTGTCCCCGCGCACGTTCGAGGATCCGGTGATCCCCGTTGTCATGCCATCGCCGTCCCGTTGCCTCACGTTGACCATCATGCGGCCCCGGGCGACCCCTGGGTGACAATCGACTTCCCGGTTTCGCCGAATTTGAGAATTCTACGCAGATTTCTAAAGATCAAAAGTGCCATCAGCAGCTCGCTGGAGAGCAGTCCGTAGCCTACGGCGTTCACCCCCGCGTACGGGAACAGCGCCACAGTGGACACCAGCACCATCACGGCCAACCCGATCTGGACGACCGCCAGCCGCCGTGCCTGGCTCTGCGCCCGCAGCGCGCTGAGATAGACCTCGATCAGCACCCGGGGCAGCACGGCCAGCGACATCAGCCGCAGCAGCGTCGTGCCCTCCTCGGCGAACGCGGATCCGAAGATGGTCAGGATCAGCGGCGCCCCGATGATCGACACCGCGATGATCGGCGTGACGATCAGGAAGGCCCGCTGCAGCGCCCGCCGGGAGTTCTGGGCCAGTTTGGACCGTTCGAAAGAGCCCTCGACGGTCAGCGACACCGCCATGTTCATGGCCAGCAGTTCGATCATGCTGGCCAGCGTGAACGCCATCGAGAAGCGCCCGAAGGTGGCCTCGCCCACCTGCGTCGCGACCACCACGGGGACCAGGTAGACGATGGCCAGGATGGACAGCGCCCCGGGGAAGTCCCCGGCCAGGAACCGGCCGATCTCGCGCAGCCTGGGCGGCTCCTGGACGGCGTCGGCCTGCCTGATGTGCCTGGGCACCACCACGCCGAAGATCAGCCAGTTGACCGGGATCAGCGCGAGCGCGGTCGGGATGACCCAGGACACGAAGATCCCGCCTGCTGGGAGCGCTCCAGCCAGTGCGACCAGCAGCCCCATCTTGACCAGGCCGAAGATCAGGTTGTTCATGGGCACGAACGTGGCCCTGCGCAGCCCCGTCAGGACCACGTCCTGCAGCGTGAACACGGCCCACACGACCACCGAGCCCAGGAAGAAGAGACCGGGCCCGAATCCGTTCAGCACCGAGTAGGTCTTGCCCCACATGGGCAACGTCAGGAGGAAACCGAGGGCCGCGACCCCGCCCGTGGCGGCGGCCAGGCCGTACCCGCGCAGGATGAGCTCGGGTGTGCGGCGGCCCGCGACCGGCAGGTAGCGGGCCAGAGCGCCGACGAACCCGAGCGCGGTCAGCGACGCGAACAGGCGCATCGCCGTGATGACCGCCTGCCCGCGGCCGAACTCCTCTGGCGTGTAGAAGTGGGCGGCCAGCAGCCAGTAGCCCATGCCGAGCACGCCGGTGATGACGGTGTTCGACATGAGCGCGTAACCCTGGCGGAAGAGCGGGTTACGCAGGTCGATCAGGATCTTGCTCCAGATCCTAGACATTTCCGCGCACCCGCTGCAGCCCGTACCTCGTCCGCCGCACGACCGCGTACCCCTTGGTGAGGATGCGCTCGCGCAGGTAGATGAGAGGTACGCCGTTGCCTTCTACGGCGCGCTTGAACATGTTGATGGTCGTGCCCTTGCCGACCGTCAACCGGGGGATGGCGAGCATGTCGTGGCGGTCCGCGGCGATCGTGTTGGCCACGGCGCAGGCCGCGAAGTAGCCGGCCTTGCGCACCTCCTGGCGGACCCGGGCGCTGGAGTAGCCGTAGGGGTAGGCCATGGTGGCCACCGGCGCGCCGATCTTCTCCTCCAGCAGGCCCTTGTTCTTGCGCAGCTCCTGCCGGAGGTCCTCGGTGCGGAGCTGGTCGAGCTGGGGGTGGCTGTGGCTGTGGCCGCCGATCTCGATGCCGGTCTGCGCGGCCTCGCGGGCCTGCCCCCAGGACAACATGTCGTCCAGCGGGCGGCCCGCCGCGTCGCCGCCCGCGTCTGACACCCAGCCACTGGTCAGGAAGACCGTGGCCGGGAAGTTGTAGCGCTCGAGCAGCGGCAGCGCGTGGCTGTGGAAGTCGGCGTAGCCGTCGTCGAACGTCACCACGATCGGCTTGTCTGGCACCGAGCGGCCCTTGTTCTTGTTGAGCGAGGCCACCAGGTCACCCAGCGTGAGCGGGGTGAAGCCGTTCTCCGACAGGTACGCCAGCTGCTCGGCCAGGTCGCCGGGCCGCACCGCGTGCGGCCGCGTGTCGTCGTTGGGGCCGTCGGTGACGGAGTGGTACATCAGGATCGGAACCCGGATCATGATCGCGCCGCCCCTCTCAGTCGTACGGACCCCACTGCGTAACCCCAGGCCGTCCAGGCCAGGCCGACCACGATCGCGGCGGCCCGGCCGAGCCCGCCCACGTCGCCGCGCAGCGTCTCGCCGACCCCGCGCAGCGCGCCGAGCGGCAGCGTCTTGAACGCGTGCGCCCGCTCGCTGGCCAGCCCGTCCTGGGTGCCGACCTCCCGCGTCACCAGGGCCTTCGACAGCCCCTCCGCGTAGCACCTGGACCTGAAGTAGGCGAACCGCTCGCGCTGCCCGGACACCTTGTGCCCGATCAGCGCGCGCGGCTCGAACAGCATGACCGAGCCCGGCTTGCGCTGGCTCAGCCTGATGCAGAACTCCGTCTCCTCGCAGCCCAGCGGGCGCGACTTGCGGCCCTGGACGCTGCGCCCGATGCCGCTGTGGAACCCGCCGACCTCGGACACGACGTCCCGCAGGAAGGCGGCGTTGCCGCCCATCACGTTGCGGATCGGGGCGCGCACCGCGGGCATGCCGCGGTAGGTGCACCCCACCGTCCAGTCGAACTCGTACGGGAACCACCGCGGCCGCGTGCCGGACGCCCACAGGGGTTCGGTACGGCCCCCCACGCCCACCACGCCGGGTTCCTGGAAGCCCTCCTCCAAAGCCTCCAGCCACCCGGCATCGGCGACCGCGTCGTCGTCGAGGAACGCGACGACCTCACCGTTGGCCGTGGCCACGCCGGTGTTCTTGCCCCCGGACAGCCCCTGCTCGTGCGTGTTCTCCACCACGATGGCCTGTGGATACTCGTGCTTGAGCTTGAGGTGCAGGTCGGGGTTGTGGTCGACTACCAGGATCAGCTCGTGTGCCGGGCGTGTCTGGTTCTCGACCGACTCGACTGCCTGCCTGATGTCCTCCCACCGTTCCTCGGTGTAGACGCAGATGACAACAGACGTGTTCACAACGGTCCTTTTTAAGCGACGCCTCGGTCAGCGGCGGGAGTGGCGGTCGGCTCAGGCTGAGGGGGAGAGGGCTGGCGTCGCCACTCCTTCAGGATGGTCTTGAGCACGCGGAAGCCATCTCGTACGGCGTGCAGGTTGCTCTCGCCGTGGATGCGGTTGCGTTCGTGACTCGGCACCTCGTGCACCTTCAGCCCGGCCTTGGCCGCGCGCACGTTCATCAGCGTCTCCACCTCGAAGCCGTCGCAGTCGAGGTCGAGCGCGTCGAGGTGACGGGCCCAGAAGGCGTTGTAGCCGTAGCACAGGTCGGTGTACTTGGTGTTGTACATGACGTTGACCATGCCGGTGAGCACCTTGTTGCCCAGGCGCCGGTTGAGCGTCAGGTCGTCGCTGCCGCCGCCGGCGGCGTAGCGACTGCCCTTGACGAAGTCGGCGCCCGTCACCAGCGCTCCGACGAACGAGATGATCTCGCGGCCGTCGGTCGAGCCGTCGGCGTCGATCATCACGATGATGTCGCTGGTGCACGCGGCGAAACCGGCGGACAGGGCGTCGCCCTTGCCCTTTCCGGTCTGCATGATCACCTTCACGTTCGGCCGCAGGCGCTTGGCCACCGCCACGGTGTCGTCAACGGAGTTGCCGTCGACGAGCACGATCTCGTCGACCCACTGCGGGATCGTGGCGAAGACATGGGGCAGGTTCTCGGCCTCGTTCATCGCCGGCACGACCACGCTCACCGTGGGCGAGATGGCCAGGTGCGGCGTGACGGGCGTGAAGCTGGATGGCGGCGGCATCGAGCGCAGTGGGGCGCTCTGGTGCTTGCCGTTGTGCTTGGTGATCTCGGGACTCATAGCGAGGGAAATCCTTCCGAGACCCCCGCGATGCGAACCGGACGCGGCCGCTCCCGGGTGCTGCGGGAACGGCGAAGCCGGTGAGCTGTGCATGTAGAGGGTCCTGTGGAGTGAGGGTGTATCTGCCGGGGTGGAGCGCTCAGCGTGCTCCGGTTGGTTCCTTGACTGCGTTGGGTGACTCCTGTTGCTGCATTGAGGCGCGCACCCGACCAAAGCCCTTGAGCACACGGTCGGCCGCCCTATAGAGAGACGGTCGCTCCATGACAATTGTTCGGGCTTTGTTGAAAGGAGTTCGGCCCATCCAGTGAACCGCCGCCGTGGGGGACGGTCTCGAGATGCGGCCTTCCGCGACGTACAGGACCCCGCTCTTGAGCCAGTCTTTGTACTCCTTGCCGCCCTTGCCCATGTCGACCATGTGCAGACCGTCGTTCGCGGCGGCCTCGGCCATCTGCAGGTGATGGACGATGCCCGGCGAATAACGGCCGAACTCGGTGTCGTAGGCGGGGAACCACCCGACGAGCGTGGTCGCCGTACGGAGGCCGAAATGCCCGGCCACCGGCACGTCCCCGGCATAGAGCATGGTGAGGACACCGCCGAAGTCCGATGACTGCTCGGCATGCATCATGTCCGTCAGCTCGACGATCCACGGCTGGGCGAACCTGTCCACCCGGCCGGTACGGCGGTACTGGTCGGACTTCCAGGCCAGCAGCGTGCGCAGCACCTCGGGGTCGGCCGAGGCCCACTCGAAGCGCAGCTCACCCTGCTCCCTGCCGAGCTTGCGCTCCTTGTAGCGGACGGTCTTGAGGTTCTTCGGGGAGTTGGACTTCACCTGGTCGATCCAGGCGTCGAAGCCGGCGGTGAAGTCCATGACCGGCGCGGGCCGGACATCGGCTTCGTACGGGGCGAAGGTGGGCTGACCCGCCACGAGGTGGTCGAAGTCGAACACACTGAGCTTGCAGGCCCGCAACAGGACCTTGGCGTCGAGCTTGAGCTCCGGAAGTGAAATCAAACCGTGACACGTAGTGAGGAAGCCGCCGAGCGGTTTGCCGATGCCGAAGCTGTGCCGCTCGTACGGGAAGAACCCGGCGATGCCGCTGCCGTCGGAGATGACCGCCACCCTCACGTAGTCGCGCAAGCGGTCCATCGCGACGGCGAACTCGACCGACAGGAAGGGGTTGTCCAGACTCGGGTCGGACTTCTGCAACTCGCGCCACCGGGCACGTTCGGAGTCTCCGAGTTCTCTCGGCCGAACTACCTGGATCTTCACCTTGCCCTGGCCCCCTCGGTCCTCATGCTCTTCCCCCGGTACAACACGCGAAGCACGTACATGAACCCGCCGAGCACGGCGACCGTCGCCACCCCGGCCCGCGGCGACCACGCGTTGAACAGCAACATGGCCTGTGCCAGAAGCACGTTCATCACGAGACTTGCCGCGGCTCCTACTGATAGTGCGGCAAGGGGATCACGATCACGCAACAGTCCGACGACCGCGGCCCCTGGCACCACCAGAAGGAACAGAGAGATCAGGAAGGGGCGCAGCGGCGTCTCGATGTCGAACAGCGCGACCGCCGCTCCCGCTATGCAGGCGAACGCCAGCAGCCATGCCAGCGCTCTGCGGTGCTTGAGCATCTCCTGTTTCTCTCCTGCTCTTGCTGGTGAAAGCGCGAATGATCGCACTTCATGGGATCAATCCGCGCCCGGACACGTCAATGCCGACGCTTGGTGACCCGCTCCGGTTTACCGGCACACAAAGATTTCTCGTGTGAGGTTCAACACACGGTCAAGTGGTCTCCGGCCCGGATGTGGTCCCCAAGCACACCAGAATGCCCTATGTGGCCTAGTGTCTTCGAGTCGGGGTCCGATTTATCCCCGTTTGTCGACTAAATATGTCGATCTTCCTTACTTTACGCTGACTTTACTCTGTGAGTGCCTCGGCCTCGGCGGTGTTCACCGAAGAGGCACCGGAAGAGGTATCCGTGCCGGTGGGCGACACGGTCGGCTCGGCGGAGTTCGTCGGCGGGTCGGTGGGCGGCTCCGAGATCGGCGGCAGGTCGCCGTCCCAGGACAGCGAGCACGTCGCGGTGCCGCCGTTCGAGGTGAAGGCGACGCGGCCGCTGCCGGAGCTCGTCGGGTCGATCACCGTCAGCCAGATCGCCACGGAGCCGCCGGCCTTGATCGATCCGCTCGCCGGGGACACGTCCAGCCCCTGCGAGGCGGTCGCCACCCAGGAGACCGCGGCGTTGCGGGCGCTGAGCCCGATCTTGGCCACCCCCTCGATGCCCCGCGGGCACGAGGCGCCCAGCCTGGCGCCCGGTCTGGCGGGCGGCGGCGCCGGACGGCGGCGGGTGGCCGTGGGCCCAGTGGCCGGCCTACTGGCCGGGCGCGCCGCCGGCGGCCGCGACGCGACCGCGGCGGACCGCGTACGGCTCGCCGTTGGCGTTGGCGTAGGGGTGGGCGGCGGCGTCGGCTCGTCCGCCTCGGGTACGCCCTCCGGCGCCGGGCTCTGAGCGGCCGTGGGAGCGGGGTCGGGGCGTAGCTCCGTGCCGTTGGAGGCGGCGCGGCCGTTGATCGCGACCATGGCGCCGGTCGCGGCCAGGACGCACGCGCCCGCCAGCACCACCGGCGCCAGGCGGCGCGGCCGGCGCCGGCTCTCGCGCGGCCTGCGCCGGCGCGAGCCCCGCTCGGCCGGCACGGGGAAGCCGGTCCGGTCGAAGCTGTCCCCGCGATCCGTGATCAGGGTACGGGTCTGGTCCCGCTGGGGGTTGACGCACGTGTCGATCACCCGGTGGCGCAGCGAGATCGGCGGGAACGCCACCGGCACCATGTCCAGGAGCCGCCCCGCCGAGACCTGCCGGTGCCGCCCCTCTGTGCACACCTCGCACCCGCCGATGTGCCCCGACAGCCGCCGGCGCAGCAGCGGGGTGAGCGGCCCCTCCCACGAGTCCACCATCGCCGACAGGTCGGGACAGTGCGCCCGGCCGATCCTGGCCAGCACCACGGCCGCGGCGGCGTTCTCCAACTGGTCGCGGGCCCGGCCGAGCCTGGTGGCCGCCTGCCGCGAGGTCAGCGCCAGCACCGCGCCGGCCTCGGACGGGGTCAGCCGGTGGCGCAGCGACAGCTCCAGGACCTCACGGTCGTGCCCGTTCATGTCGCGCAGCGTCTCGCCGACGAGGTCGGCCAACTCGGGGTCGTCGAGCTCCTCCAGCACCGGCTCGGGCAGCCCGTCGGCCGGGGTGCCGCCCCGGTGCGCCATCCTGGCCCGCACCTGGAACCTGGTCAGCGCGTACAGCCACGCCCGCAGCCGGCCGGGCTCCTTCAGCCGGTCGACGCACCCCTGCGCGGTGACGAGCGCGTCGTGTACGGCGTCCGCAGCCACGTTCCCGTCCCCGGCCAGGGAGAAGGCGAAGTCGTGCAGCCGCTCGCCGTAGGAGTCGTACAGCCGGGCGGGAGCGTCGGCGTCCGCGCGTCGCAGAGCCGCGACCAGCTCGTGATCACCGGCACGATCGACGGTCGGCCATCCAGGCACGGATTCCCTCCCCGCGGGTGGAACGGGCACTCAAGCCCCACGCGAAGAGGACGCCCCCTCACCCAACCGGGTTAACCGCCCATGCCCAACAGGCATGAGGTGTTGAAGGCGGCATCGGGCGTACCAGCCCGCCTCCACTCAGTGGAGGCCATGAACTCAGCCGTCGCAGTTGGGCTGGCAGAGGCGGCGTTCCATGCCCTGGAGGAAGAAGTCGCGGACCTGGAGGATGTCCTTGGCGATGTACGCCTCGCCGCCCGCGGCCTTGGCCAGCGCGTCCATCTGCCGCTTGCCCTGCTCGGCCTCCGGGCCGAACGCGATGAGCAGGATGGCGACGGGCCGCTTCGGATCGTACGTCTTCTTGAGGAACTGCAGGAGCTGGGCGTTCGTGACCCCGCCGTCGGGGTCGTCGTTGCCCGCGCCGTCCGTGAGGATCAGCAGGGTGTTGATCTTGTCTTCCTGGTACGTCTTCGTCATCTCCGTGTAGGCGGCCTTGACCGTGTCGTTCAGCCCGGTGTCGCCCGTGGCCTTGGCCTGGGTGGAGGCGAACGCCTTGACCAGCGACTCCATCCGGAGCTCCCCGTTGACCGTCTCGCTGGCCGGCCCGATGGAGATGAGCTCCTTCCAGTCCTTGCCCTGCCCGTCCAGATGCGTGGAGAACGTCCACAGCCCCAGCTCGGAGGTCGTGGGGAAGAGCGAGAGACCCTCCGTCGCGATCTTGTTGATGGCCTGCATGCGGGTCATGCCCGTCCCTGGTACGGGCAGCGCCATCGTTCCCGAGACGTCGAGCAGGGTGAGCAGGCGGGAGCCGAGGTTCATCCGCGACCAGGTCTGCACCATCCTGGCCACGGTCGCGCCGTCCGGCGGCTCCAAGGCGGGCGGCGTCTCCGGCGCGAACCCCTTGTCCTTGGACAGGGCGTCGCCCGCCTTGCCGTCCGGGCTGCGGAAGCCTGCGGCGCGCAGCACCTTCTTGGCCGACTCCGTGGCGAGGTCCTGCTTGAAGTCCGCGGCCGCCTTCAGCACCGCCGTGTCCTTGGCCAGGATCGTGACCGGGTAGTCGAGGCTCAGGGTGCCCTCCTCCGGATAGAGGGCGACCACCGGCGCTTCCGGCTTCTTCGCGTTGTGGGCATGGATGGACTGCTCGGAGGTGACGCCCACCGGCGTCCTGCTGCCGGACTTCACGGTCAGGCTGGCCAGCAGCGCCGTCGAGTCGGAGGCGAGCTGGCCGGACAGCTCCTTCAGTGCGCCCACGAGCGCCTTGTCCTGTCCCGTCTCCTTGGCCGTGCCCGCCGCGGCCAGCAGCGCGGCCAGACCGGCGGAGTTCTGCTGCGGGTCGAGGGCGAGCACGCGGAGCTTCCTGCCCGGCCCGTCGGGGTCGGCCACGTTCGCCGCCGCCACCATGGATCCCCAGCTCGGCTTGAGGCTGCCCGACAGCTTCGACGCGACCGACTTGGCCGCCGCGAGCACCACGGGGGAGGCCGCGACCGAGCCCTCGGGCTGCGGCAGCGCGTCTCCCGCGCTCTGCCGCACGCTCTCCAGGAGCAGACTGGAGTCCGCCACCCAGAAGTCGGCGTCGGCCTTGCCCGCGACCACGGCGTTCGCGGTCCTGGCCGCCGCCTCCTTGGCCACCGTCACCTCGACGCACTTGCCGTCGATCGAGTGCATGGCCTTGTTGTAGTTGCCGGCGATCTTGTTCAGCGCGGGCTGGATGTCCGGGGTCGCCACCACGCGCAGCGCCAGCTTGCCGCCGGAGCAGTCGTGGTTGCGGTTGAAGATCACAAACGCGGCGACGCCGAGGAGCACGGCCAGCGCGACGGCGCCGGCCAGCGGTACGAGCACCCGGCCCCGGCCGCTTCCCCTGGACCGTCTGCGGGGTGGTGGCTCATTCGCTCGGTAGCCGCCGTCCAGCTCGTCTGTGCGGTGTCGCCCCACAATGTCCTCTTAGGTGTGTTGAGACCTTCCGGAGACCCTAGCGGGAGATGCTCCGCAATACTCCGGGAACGATACTCGGTGTAGTCACCGTGGCAAAACAGTCCTTTTGGTGCAGCAACTACGTACTGTGGCGTTCAGTGGCAACATGCGTGACCGCGCCAAGCCCGGAAGCCCTCCCGTACGGCGACCACCGCGACCGCCACCGCCACGGCCGGGTCCACCCACCACCACCCCACGGTGTTAAGCCACAAACCCGCGAGGACGCCGGCGGCCATGGCGGCGCACATGAGGTTCTGCGTCCCCTCGCCGGTCGTCGCCCGTGACGCGAGCCGCCTGCCGAGCCGCCGCTTGGCCAACCCCAGCACCGGCATGCTGACCAGGCTGAACGTCGTCACCACGATCCCCAGCACGGTCGGCACGGCTCGATGCCCGGCGTCCAGGTCGTACGCGACGTGCGCGACGAGATACGGCGCGAGCGCCCAGAAGCTCAGCGCGATCGCCCGTCTGGCGGTGCTCTCCGCGTTCGGCGACAGCGTGCGCGCGCCGGTGAACCGCCACACCACGATGAGGCTGCCCGCCGCCTCCACGAGCGCCGACAGTCCCCACCCGATCAGCGCGACCGAGTGCGCGGACAGGCCGGCCGCGAGGCCGAGCGCGCTCTCCACCCCGAGCCAGGCCAGCGTGACCACGGAGAGTGAGCGGGCCGCGCGGGCGGCGCGCAGCCATTCGGCTGACGCGGCCGGACGCTCATGAATTCGCTGGTCAGGCACCATGACCCCCCGAATCTCCGGCTATCCGGCCGTCGACAGCGATACGTACCGTACCCACTACGGAGAGTCACTTCGGATCACTTCGGTAAAGGAAGGACAAGCTTCCCCGCATAATGTGCGTGATCATCGAGGGGGGAGTCGTCGTGCCGTTCACGCCCAGCCACATGGCCGCCGTGGTGCCGTTGATGTCGTCACCGGCGGTACGCAGGTTCATCGATCCATGGGCGCTGGCGATGGGCGCGATGGTGCCCGACCTGCCGGTCTTCCTGCCGTTCATGCCCGACTACGACATCTGGCACTCCTGGCGCGGCGTGGTCACCATCGACCTCGCCGCCGTGCTGATCTTGCTGCCCCTGTTCCACGGCGTCTTCCGCGACCCGCTGATCTCGCTGCTGCCCCCGTCGCTCGGAGGCCGCGCCGCCCTGCTGAGCCCGGCCAGGCTCAGACTGCTGCCCATGGCCGTCGGCTCCGTGATCGGCACCGCGACGCACATCTTCTGGGACTCCTTCACGCACTCCTCCGGCCCGGTGCAGTGGGGCGGCTGGCTGGCCGTGTCCGTCTTCGGGGTGATCAGGCTCTTCCGCCTGCTGCAGTACGTCTCGTCCGCGATCGGGCTGGCCGTCATGGTGTGGTGGGCGTGGCGTGGGTTGTCCAGGATGGCGGCGGGGGCCGTACCGGACCGGCTGCGGATCTCGCCGCGGGTGCGATGGACCGTTCTGGCCTGCTGCTCAGTGGGGACGGTCGCGGGCGCGTTCCTGTGGCCCCTAGTGGACGAGCCCACCCCCGCCCTCGGCATCCCCAGCGTGCTCACCAAGACGGGCGCGGGCACGCTGATCGGCCTGTGCCTCGTGCTCACCTGCTATGCGGTGGTCTGGCAGGTCAGGCGGCGCATGGCAGTATCAGAAGGTGCTTGAGTACGTGACCGCCCCCGACGACCCGCGCCTGTCCGACTACACCCGGCTGCGGGACGTGGAGCTGCGCAAGAGCCTCGAAGCCGAGCGCGGCCTCTTCCTGGCCGAGGGCGAGAAGGTGATCAGGCGGGCCATCGGCGCCGGCTACCCCGTCCGTTCGGTCCTCACCACGCGCCGCTGGCTGACGCAGCTGGAGGACGTGCTCGGTGACGCGACCGTCTACGTGGTGACCGACGAGATCATGTCGGGCGTCGCCGGCTTCCCGGTTCACCGGGGCGCGCTGGCCTCGATGCGCCGCACCCCGCTGCCCTCCGTCGAGACGCTGCTCAAGGCGGCCGGAGGACGCATCCTCGTCCTGGAGGACCTCGTCGACCACTCCAACGTCGGCGCGATCTTCAGGTCGGCCGCGGCGCTGGGGGTGGACGGGATCGTCCTGTCGCCCCGGTGCGCGGATCCGCTCTATCGGCGGGCGGTGAAGGTGTCGATGGGGGCGGTGTTCTCGATCCCGTACGCGCGGATGGACGACTGGTACGCCGGACTCGCCCAGGTCCGGCAGACCGGCTACCGGACCCTGGCCCTGACCCCGGACCAGCGGGCGACGCCCATGGACGCCGTCAAGCTGGGCGACAGGGTGGCGCTCCTGCTGGGCTCGGAAGGCGACGGCCTGTCGTCGCACTGGCTGGAGGAGGCCGACGAGGCGGTCTGCATCCCGATGAGCCCGGCGGCGATGGCCGCCGGTGTCGACTCGCTGAACGTGGTGGCCGCCGCGGCGATCGCCTGCCATGGTCTGATGCGGAGCCGATGACCGGTCGGGCTCCGATCAGTGGGTGCGCACGGCGGGGCGGGGAGGCGTGGGAGCGCTAGGCGTCGTCGGGCTTGGAGCAGGGGACCACCAGGACGGGGCGGTGCGTGTGGTGCAGGACCCGGTCGGACGTGCTGCCGAGCAGGAGCGAACGCATCCCGCCGAGCCCCCGCGTCCCCGTCACGACGAGCGTGGCGTCGATCTCGTCGGCCACGTCCACGATCGTCGCCCACACCGCCACCGAGTCCGCCTCGCAGCGCGACGTGGCGGCCAGACCGGCCTGGCGGGCGAGGTCCGCGCCGTGCTCGGCCAGGTCGCGCATCGCCTCCCCGATCGCCTCGTCCTCCGCTCCCGCGTGGTCGAGCGTCATCATGAGCCCGGCCGAGGCGCGGGCGGAGGTCGTCGCCACCCGTTCCCAGACGGTCAGCACCACGGCGGACTCTCCGCGAAGGAGCTCGCCGGCGAAGGCGATGGCCGCCTTGGCGTCGTCGGAACCGTCGTACGCGATCAGAATCGTCATTCGAGCCACTCCCCTGACGGGTTCAGGATCAGTACCCCTTACCCGAGCGGCCCGTTTGAAGCGTCTAGGCCAGGACGGCGGAGACCTGGGAGCGCCGGGCCGACGGCTTGAGCAGTGACAACCCGGCCAGCGCCAGCACGCCCAGCTCGGTGACGACCACGACTCGCTGGGTCAGTCCCGCCGGGATGTCGTCGTCGGCGAGCGGGATGCCCGCCATCCGCACCACGTACGGGATCACGACCAGCAGCAGCGCCCCGAGCGCCAGGCCGCTGAGTATCCGCATCGCCTTGGCGTACCGGATCTCGGCCCTGGCCAGCAGCAGTCCCACCAGGGGCATCATCAGGAAGGCGGCGAAGGCGGCGTAGCGGTGGATACCGCCTGACAGGGAGAGCGGCACGCCGGGCCGGTCGGTGGGGAAGGCGCCGATCATGAACATGCTGGCCCCCCAGCCCAGCAGCAGCGCGACGGCCCAGCGGCTCATGCCCGCCCGGCGCACGGCCTCCGCGATCAGCGCCGAGCCGATCGCGAACAGCGTCAGTGAGGCCGGCAGCAGCCAGCCGCCCGCGTGGAAGGCGTACTCGCTGATGACGCTGTGCATCGGGTCGAGGCCGGCTTCCGCGTGCAGGGTGAGCATGGCGCCGGTCCCGGTGCCGATGGCCGTGAATCCACTGACAAGCAATCCCTTCATGCCTCAAAGCTCGTGGAACGCGAGCTTCCGGAGTATCGGAGATCAGCCCCAACCGGCCCTGAAGTATCCCTTAATACTTTGGACTGAGCGAACCCTCACCAACCCGGTGACCTGTGCCATGACAACCCTGAGTAGGGCACACCCCCTCAGGGTCGGTACGGGTTTCCGTCAGGGGGACCCGATTTGACTTAGAGCGCGCTCGAAGAGGGACGCTGGATCCATGACGATCCAGAGGCCGCGCAGCGGTCAGGTGCTACCTGGAGGAGCAGACATGAAGAGGCGCGTTCTTGGAAACGGCGGCCCTGAGGTCTCCGCGCTGGGCCTCGGCTGCATGGGCATGTCCGACTTTTATGGAAAAGGCGATGAGAAAGAGTCGATAGCGGTCATCCATCGCGCTCTCGACCTTGGCATGAATTTTCTGGACACGGCGGATGCGTATGGTCTGGGGGCGAACGAGGAGCTCGTCGGCCGGGCCATCAAGGATCGGCGTGACGAGGTCGTGCTGGCCACCAAGTTCGGCATCAAGCGCGACGCGAGCGGATCCCGCACGGTCGAGAACAGCCCCGAGTACATCAGGGCCGCCTGCGACGCCTCCCTTCGCCGCCTCGGCATCGATCACATCGACCTCTACTACATGCACCGCCGCAACCCGGACGTCCCGGTCGAGGAGTCGGTCGGGGCCATGGCGGAGCTGGTCGCCGCGGGCAAGGTGCGCCACCTGGGCCTGTCGGAGGTGAGCGCAGAGACGCTGCGCAGGGCGTCCGCGGTCCACCCGATCGCGGCGCTGCAGAGTGAATACTCCCTGTTCGCCAGAGATGTGGAGGAGGAGATCCGGCCGGTGGCGAGGGAGCTCGACATCGCGCTGGTGGCGTACTCGCCGATCAGCAGGGGCTTCCTGACCGGCACGCTGCCGCCGGCCGCCGAGCTGCCGGACGACGACGTACGCAAGCGGATGCCGCGCAACGTCGGCGAGAACGCCGAGCACAACGCGGCGCTGGCGGCGGAGGTGCGGAAGATCGCCGACGCGGCGGGCGTCACGGCGGCGCAGCTCGCGCTGGCCTGGGTGCTCGCCCAGGGCGACGACGTGGTGCCGATCCCGGGCACGAAGCGGCTGAAGTACCTGGAGGAGAACGCGGCCGCCGCAGGCATCACGCTGACCGCCGGTCAGCTCGACGCGCTCGCGGCGGCGGTGCCTGCGGACGCGGTACGCGGCGCTCGTTATCCCGACATGTCGGAGATCGGGCACTGATCTGGGGTCAGGGCGTCGAAGTAGTGGTCAGGGTGCGTCGAAGTAGACGCGGACCGCGGTCGCGCCCGCCCGGGTGTGGACGCGTACGAGGTCGCTGAGGAGGTTGACGATGAGCAGCCCCCGCGAGCCGGCGGAGCGCGGATCGACCGGCCTGCGGCCCACCAGCGGATCGGTGATGTGCCCCGCGTCGCTGACCTCGCACACCAGCCGCCCGTCCGCGGCCCACACCCTGATCGTGCCGGCGCCGCCGCCGTGGTCGAGGCTGTTGGCGCCGAGCTCGGACACCGTGAGCCTGATGTCGTCGAGCCGGTCGCCGCTGAACCCCATGGCGGCGGCCTCCCGCGCGGCCAGGCATCGCGCCTCGGACAGGTTGTCCCGGTCGAACCGCACCGAGACGTGCCTGTCCGGCTCGTCGAGCGGCCGGTTGTGCCCGTCGACCACCAGGCCGGGCGCGTAGTCCGCGCTCGGCCGCTCCCCCGAGGCGTCGCGCAGCACCGGATGGGTACGGGCCGCCTCACGGATGATCTCGGGCGCCAGCCCCACGGCGTCGTACGGGCACAGGATCGTGATCCGCCGCCCCGCGAAGGACAGGTTGATCAGCGCCTCGTGCTGCGCGCACGCGGGATATTCCACGGCGGTGCGCTCGGGCCAGATCGGCTCGCCGATGATCCGCACGTGGTCGTCGGGATGCCGGTCGGCGAAGTCGCACAGCACGGCCGGGATGATCCGCCCCGGATTGCGCCCGGCCTCCCGCATGTCGGCCATGAGGACGGACTCCGCGGCCGCGCCGAGCTCGGCCTGGATGAGGGCGAGGTTGGCGGCGGGGACGATGACCGCGACCGGCTCGCCGGCGGCCAGCCCCTCGCGGACGAAGGCGCTGGTGGCAGCGGCGTATTCCCGGTCGCTTCGGTAGAAGAGGGCCGGGTGCGCGAACGGTTGCGCCAACATCAGCATTCACGCTACCCAAGAATGGCGACTTCGAGGCCACTCGCTGGGTACCTGAACAGTGTGAAGAGAGTCCAGGTCATCCGCCGTCCGCGCCGGGGACGCCGGCAACTCCCGCTCGATTTGCGTACGCCTTCAGGCAGGCGCCTCCCGTTCTGAGCATTATGAAACTATGCTCGGTACATGTCGGAAATGCAGATGAGGGTCTCCGACGAGGACCGGGAGCGCACCACGCAGCAGTTGCAGCATGCGTTCAGTGAAGGTCGTCTCAACCCCTTGGAGCTCGAAGACCGGCTCGGAACGGCACTGGCCGCGAAGACCTACGGCGACCTGCTCGCCGTGATCAGTGACCTGCCGGTCGAGCCGCGCGCCGACGAGGTGCTCGAGCTGGGCAGCAAGAACGGCCACGTCAAGCGCTCCGGTGACTGGGCCGTGCCGCGCCGGCTGCGCGTGACCTCCAAGTACGGCAGCGTCGACCTCGACTTCTCCGAGGCGGTCACCACCCACCCGGTCGTGGAGGTCGAACTCGACCTCACGTACGGCTCCGCCAAGATCGTCCTGCCCGAGGGCGGCGTGGCGAACGTGGACGGGTTCCAGAGCGACTGGGGCAGCAGCTCGACCTCCGGCGTGCCGAGCAGGCCCCGCCCAGGCGCGCTCTACGTGGTGATCAGCGGCCGGGCGAAGTACGGCGGGCTCACGGTGCGCTATCCGCGTAAGCGCTGGTTCACCCACTGATGGAAGATCGAGATGTGGTGCTCGCTGGGCACGAGCACCCCGCCGTCCCTGTAGGCCCGTGACGACATGCCGGGCTGCGTCCGCTCGCAGGCGTCGAAGTCCTGCTCGTTGACCCGGTGGAACAACTCGACGGAAGCCGACAGGTCGGCTCCTGAGGCCACCACGTCGGGGTGGTAGAGCCAGTCGCACTCGATCACGGTCCGGTCGGCCGCCATCGGGAACATCCGGTGCACGATCACGTGATCGGGCACGAGGTTCACGAACACCTGCGGCTTCACCGTGATCGCGTAGTAGCGCCTGTCCTGGTCCTGGGACACGTCGGGTAATCTGCCGAACCCCGCGCTGCCGTCCACGGTGAAACCCTCCACGCGCTGCGCGAACTCCGCGCCGTGGCCGACGTAGTACTGCGCCGCGAACCCGCCCGCGAACTCCGGCAGCACGGCGGTCAGCTCCGGGTGGATGGTGGCGCAGTGGTAGCACTCCATGAAGTTCTCGACCACGAGCTTCCAGTTGGCCTTGACGTCGTAGACGATCCGGCGGCCGAGGGCGAGCTCGTCGACGTGGTAGCGCTCGATGGCGGCGGGGTCGCCGAGGCGTTCCGTCGCCGCGTGCGTCACGGTCTCCTCGAACGAGGGCGGCTCGGCGGCCAGGCACACCCACGCGTACCCCAGCCATTCGCGCAGGTGCACCGGCACCAGGCCGTACGCCACCCGGTCGACGTCGGGCATCTTGACCAGATTGGGGGCAGCGGCCAGGCGGCCGTCGAGGTCGTAGGACCAGGCGTGGTAGGCGCACCTGATCGTCCGCTTGACCTCGCCGGCCGGTTCCGCGCACAGGCGGGCGCCGCGGTGCCGGCAGATGTTGAGGAAGGCGCGCAGCCGGTCGTCGCGGCCGCGTACGACGATCACGCTCTCCCTGCCGACCTGGACCGTCCTGAACGCCCCCGGCGTCGGCAGATCCTCGGCCCGGACCGCGCAGAACCAGAGCTTTTCGAAGATCTCGGCCTGCTCTTCCTCGAACACCTCGTGGTCGGTGTACGAGCGGCCGGGAAGCGTGGAGATCAAGCTCGACGTGGTGGTCAACCAACACCTCTTGTTGCGTATTACGCACCGAGTTGCTCTATATGCGACATGGTGCGGCGGCCCTCAGGACGCTGTCAAGAGGTAGCTGCTGAAGCTGCGGAGCAACGCCGTGTACAGCCTGGTGGCGCTCCCGTCGGAGACCAGTCCGACGATCGGCCTCTGCATGTTGGTGACCTCGGTCGCGGCCAGCCTGGCGGGCCTGCGGGCGACCTTCGACCTGGCCCGCTCGTACGCCCGCAGGTCGCCGATGGAGCAGGTGAGCAGCCAGGCGTCCTCCAGGGCCTGGTTGGCGCCCTGGGCCATGGTGGGCGGCATGGTGTGAGCGGCGTCGCCGGCCAGCGTGGCCGGCCCCTTGCCCCAGACGGTGGGAATCGCGTGCCGGTGGTGGGGGAAGAAGTCGACGTCCGTGATCGTCTCCAGGATGCCGGGAACCGGGTCCGCCAGGCCGCCGAACCGCTCGCGCAGCCGGTCCACGATGCCGGGGTCGTCGCTCCAGTACGGCCCGCCCGGCGCGGCCTTGACGTCGAACCACCACAGCAGTCGGCCCGCGCCCGCCGGGATAAGCCCGCAGAGTCCCGGCATGGCGCTGATCATCACGGCCCTGTGCTGCTCGGTCAGCGCGGTCGGCACTGTCGTGAAGCCCTGCCAGGTGGCCCAGCCGCTAAGCTTGGCCGGATCGTCGCCCCACATCGCCCTGCGCACCGCGGACCAGCGGCCGTCGGCGCCCACGAGCACGTCGCCGCGCACGGTACGGCCGTCGGCCAGCCGCACCTCGGCCCGTTCGGGCACCACCCGCTCGACCGGCATGCCGTAGGTCACCGGCATGCCGTCCGCCAGTAACTCGACCAGCTCGCCGCGGGCGATGTGCACGGTCGGATGGCCGTAGCGGCGCTCGGCGGCCGTCAGGTCCACCGTGAGCAGCCTGCGCCCGTCGCGGTCCCACGACTCCATGGTCTCCAGCCGGTGCCCGATCCCCGCGTAGCCGACCTTGAGCTCGTCGAGTATGGCCGTGCTGCCGGGCCAGAGCGTGACCGAGCCGCCGGCCGTACGCAGCTCGGGGGCCTCCTCGTACACCTCCACGTCATGACCGGCGCCGAGCAGGCCGCGTGCGACGGCGAGCCCCGCGACACCGGCCCCCACCACGATTACCCTCATAGCATTCCCTATTTTTGAGACTCTCGATATCAGATACTAGGAGTATCACAATGTCTGCGCGCGGCCGCAAGCCCGATCCCACGGTCGACCACCGCATCAGGCAGGCCGCCACCGCTCTGGTGCTCTCCCGCGGGTTCGACTTCACCATGGACGACGTCGCCGCGGCCGCAGGCGTGGGCCGGGCCAGCGTGTTCCGCCGTTACGCCACCAAGCGTGACATGCTCCTCGAGACCATCGGCGGATTCATGAACGCGCACGTCGCCATCCCCGACACCGGCTCGCTGGAAGGCGACCTGCGCGTCGTGGTCGCAGACACCCTCGCCCTCTGGCGGCGCCCCGGCGTGGCCGGCATGGCCAAACAGGTGTTCGGCGAGGCCGGCCGGGACCCCGCGGTCGCCGAGATCATCCGCACCGGCATGCGCACCAGGATGGAACGCTCGTGGGTGGTGTACGAGCGCGCCATCGAACGCGGTGAGTTGCCCCCGAATGCAGACCTTTGGCTACTTACCGACCTGTTCACCGGATTCGTCGCCTACCGGGGGCTCCTGGATCTTCCCCTGCCGGAACCGGAGGAGATCGTGCAGGTCCTGCTGCATGGCTTTACGCCGAGCTGATGCCTGTGGTGTTAGTGGGGTGCAAGTGACGATCAAGTCCGGACCCATAATGTTCCCTTCGTTCGCTAAACCTACGAAGGGCACGGAAATGACTCCCCCTCGTCGTCGTCTGGCCGTCGCGGCCGCGACGCTGACTCTTGCCGTCCTCACTACCGCGTGCGGCGCGCTCGGCCAGGCCGTTGACTGCAACACCGCTGCCGCGGAGGCAAGCAAGATCGCAACCGAGTGGAGCACCGCAGTCACGAAGGACGTGTCCAACCAGGACGCCATCCAGACGGCCTCGAAGACGGCCGCCGACGAGACCAAGGAGCTCGCGGGCAAATACGACGGCGAAGTCGGCGCCGCGCTGAACGACCTCGCCACTGGGTTCGAGTCCATGGAGGGTGGCGACTTGAACAGCGTCACGGAGTTCAGCGGTAAGGCGAACGGCTTCGTGAGCAAGATCACGTCTGCCTGCTCCTGACGGACTCGCGGTCGCCGTGCCACCTGTGGGGGGCAGGCTGGCGCGGCGGCCGCGTCGCGTTCGTACGGAATCGTTCTAGGGTTACCTCTCGTGACGGGTGACACGCTTGTGGCGCGATCGGGGGAGAGCGCCGCACCTCCCTGGCGGTTCCTGGTTTCCGGCCACCGCGTGCGCGTGGGCGCGATCGCGCTCGCCGCCGCGGCGGTCTATTCCCTGCTCGGCCTGGTCAAGCTGGCGACCTACCGGGCGACCACGTTCGACCTGGTGATCGTGGACCAGGCCGTGCGCAGCTACGCGAACCTGCGGCCGCCGTACATCCCGGTGCTGGGGGTGTTCCACGGGCGCGGCATGGACTACCTGCAGCTCGCCGACCACTTCTCGCCCATTTACGCGTTGCTCGCGCCGTTCTACTGGATCCACGACGGGCCCGAGACGCTGATCGTCGCGCAGGCGGTGCTGTTCGCCGCCGCCGTCCCGTTCCTGTGGCGTTACACCAGGCGGGTGCTGGGCGCCGGGCCCGCCTACCTGGTCTCTCTGGCCTACGCGTTGTCGTGGCCCGTGGCGCAGGCGGTCGCCTTCGACGCGCACGAGGTCATGTTCGTCCCCGTGCTCACCGCGATCATGATCGAGCGTTACCACGCCGGGCGGAATCTGCCCGCGTTCCTCGCGATGCTCGCGCTCCTCCTGGTCAAGGAGGACATGGGGCTCATGGTGATCGGCGCAGGGCTGTGCCTGGTCGTGATCGGCGACCGGTGGCGCGGCCTGTTGTGCGTGATGCTCGGGCTCGGCGCGGTGCTGCTCGTCCGCGGCATGCTGATCACGTACGCCGGCGGGGACGCGAAGGACTTCTGGGCTTACAACCACCTCGGGCCCGACATGACGAGCGCGATCCTGACACTGCTGCGCGACCCGATCGCCGCCGTGCTGCTGCCGTTCAGCGAGGAGGCCAAGGTCGACACGCTGTTCCTGATGGTGTGGCCGACGCTGCTGCTGTGCCTGCTCTCGCCGCTGTCGCTGGCGGCCCTGCCGCACGTGCTCGAACGCATGCTGTCCGACCGCGGCCAGTGGTGGCAGGCCGACTTCCAGTACAGCGCGTTCACCGTGATGATCCTCTTCTGCGCGGGCGTGGACGGCCTGGCCAGGCTGCTGCGCCTGATCAAGCGCTTCGACGACAAGCGGAGGAGCTCGGCGGGAGAGAGCGAAGCCAACGAGTGCCGAAGCGGCCGCGACCACAAACACGCCTCGCTCAGGCTGGCCTGGTCGGCGGCGGTGCTGGCGGTCGCGCTCACGCTGGTGCCCAAATTCGCGCTGGACCAGCTCTATCATCCCGCCTTCTACCAGGACCCCAAGGCGGCCGCCGCGGCCGAGGCGCTGAGCAGGGTCCCCTCAGGGGTCACCGTCGAGGCGGTCAACTCGCTCGGGCCCGCCCTGTCCTCCCGCGCCACGGTCCTGCTGTGGACGGGGGAGTCGCACGGCTCGCCGTGGGTGGTGGCGGACACCGCGCGCTGGGAGTTTCCCTTCGGCTCGCCCGGCCAGCAGCTCGCCGAGGTCGAGGAGCTGCGGGCGCAGGGTTACGTGACGGTGTACGAGCGCGACGGCTACGTGGTCCTGCGCCGCAGCTGAGCCTGCTCGTACGCCCGCTCGAACCCGCCCAGCACCGTGGGCCACGAGCCCGCGGACGGCGGCGTGGCGCGGTTGTGGGCGGCGATCGACTCGCGCAGCCCGGAGTCCACGCACAGGCGGGCCACCGCGCGGGCCAGGTCGCCGAGCGTGCGGCCGAGCAGCCCCTCGGTGCCGTCGCGGACGAAGTCGGCGACCCCGCTCTGCGCCCTCGCCACCACGGGCAGCCCGGCGGCGCGCGCCTCGAGCGCCGCGATGCCGAACGACTCCCTGGGCGCGGGCGCCACGAACACGTCCGCCGTCTCCAGGACCTTGGCGATCTGCTCCCTGGAGTGGCGGCCGGGCAGCGAGACCCAGCCGGTCATCCCGTGCCGGGCGAGGAAGCGCTCCATCTGACCGCGCGCGGGCCCGTCGCCGACGATCGTGGCGCGCATCGGGATCCGGGCGGGCACCCGCGCGCGGGCCGCCTCCAGGAGCTTCAGCAGGCGTACCGGATGCTTGCGCGGCGCCAGCCGCCCCACGGCCACGATGTGCACATCTGGGTGCACCTCCGCACGCCGGTCGGGCTCGCCCGGCGGCGGCGCCCAGCCGGACAGGTCGAGGCCGTTGGAGACCACCCGCACCGGCACGCCGGGACCGGCCACCCCGCGGATGGGCGCCGCGGCGGCGTTGCTGACCGTGGTGGCCACCAGGCCCCACCCCTGCCAGCCGAACGCCAGCCGCAACAGCCGGTACGCCGCCCGCGTGAGCGGATCCCACATGCTGTGCACGGTCACCACGCACGGCACGCCGGCCCGGGTCGCGGCCCGCACGCCCATCCAGGCGAACGGCGAGACCGCCCCCATGTGCACGTGCACCACGTCCGGACGCACCGAGGTGAGCCGGCGCGTGATGTGCCCGACCCCGAACGGGTGCACCGGCAGGTCGAACGGCATCCTCGCGACGATCCTGTGCACTCCGGGCAACTCCTCGCCCCGGGTCGCCGTGGCCACCGACACTGTGTGCCCGGCCTCCCGCTGCACGCGTACGAGATCGGCCACCTGGACCTCGATCCCTCCGAGTCGCGGCAGGTAACAGTCACTCACGTGAAAGATCCGCACCCCTCCCAGACTAATCTGGGCGTGTGCCTCCACGTACCGCAGTGTTCTTCCATGCCCATCCCGACGACGAGGCCCTGCTGACGGCGGGCACCATGGCGATGCTCGCGGCCGAGGGACACCGCGTGGTGCTCGTGGTGGCCACCGCGGGGGAGCGTGGCCTGGCCGAGATGGAGCCGGGCGAGGCGCTGGGCCGGACCCGGCTCGACGAGCTCTACACCTCGGCCGCGGCGCTCGGCTGCGCCCGCGTCGAGTGTCTCGGCTACGGCGACTCGGGGCTGCGGCCCAAGGGCGGCAGCGCCGAGGAGCGGCCCGACAACGCCTTCATCGACGCCGACAGCGAGTCGGCGGCCAAGGCGCTGGCCACGATTCTGCACGAGGAGCAGGCCGACCTGCTGACCATCTATGACCCGGCCGGCGGCTACGGGCATCCCGACCACGTCCAGGTGCACCGGGTGGGCAAGCGGGCCGCGCAGATCGCGGGCACGGAGATCGTCCTGGAGGCGACGGTCAACCGCGATCCGCTCGTCCGGCTGCTGCGGGTGGGGGGCAGGGTCTACAAGTTCCCGCCCGAGTTCGACGTACGCGCGTTCGAGAGCGCGTACTCACCGAGTGAGACGATCACCCACCGGGTCAACGTGCGGAAATACACCAGGCAGAAGCGGGCGGCCATGGCCGCGCACGTCTCCCAGGCCAGCGGCGGCGACAGCGACCGCACACTCGCCGTCATGCTGAAGGTCCCAGGACCGCTCTACCGCCTGGTCTTCGGCACCGAGTGGTACGTCCGCCGCGACCTTCCCCCGGGCGCGCGGCTCTCTCATCCCTTCGACCGGTGGCCTCCCTGATACCTCAGAACGACGAGCCCGCGTGCCATGACGCGGCAGACTGGACCCGATGAAGAACAAGTGGCTCCAGATCACCCTGTCCGTGCTGTCGCTCGGACTGGCCGTGCTGCTCGTCGTCTTCCTGCCACAGATCGTCCGCGCGCTCACCGGCAAACCGGTCTCCTGGGCGGAGATCGGCGCGGTGTTCGGCTCGCTCGGCCTCGGCGAGGTCGCCATGATGGCCGCGTTGTGGCTGCTGAGCCTGCTGGCCTACACCTTCGTGCTGACCAACTCGCTGCCCGGCCTCAACAACCTGCAGGGCCTCACGCTCAACGCGGCGGGCAGCGCGGTGAGCAACCTGCTGCCGTTCGGCGGGGCGGTGGGGGTGGCGGTGTCGTTCGCGATGACGAAGGGCTGGGGGTTCGGCAGCCGGTCGATCGTGGTCATGGCGCTGGTCAGCGGCATCTGGAACACGTTGTTCAGATTCGCCCTGCCGGCCGTCGGGATCATCGCGCTGCTGATCGCCGGCGAGGTCCCGAACGGGACGGTCGCCAACGCGGCCTGGACGGGCGCGATCTCCATCCTGGTGCTCTGCCTGATCATGGCAGTCGCCCTCTACTGGGAGCGCGCCGCCGTCCTGCTCGGCCGGGCGCTCGACGGGATCACCCGGCTGCTGCGGCTGAGGTTCCACGCCTCCGAGGCGTTCCACCGGCTGCGGGCCGACACCGCCGGGGTCGTCAGGAGCAGGTGGCTCGGGCTGTCGCTCGGCATGGTGTTCTTCCTCGGCTTCCAGTGGTCGATCATGGCCGTCTGCATGCAGGCCATCGGCGCCTGGCCTGGCCTGGCCCAGTCGATCGCCGTCTTCGCCCTGTCGAGGGTCCTCACCAGCGCCGTGATCACGCCGAGCGGGGCCGGGATCATGGAGGGCGGGGTGGCGGCCCTGCTGATCTCCGCGTTCGGCGTGCCGGACGCTCCGGCGATCGCGACCGCACTCGTCTTCGGCTTCTGGACTTACACTATCGAGATCCCGTTCGGCGGCCTGGCCCTGGGCGCATGGGCGTTCCTGCGCAGGCGCAACGGCCGGAACGCCGCCGCGGAGTCCACGTCCGCGATCTCGAAGGCCCCTCAGTGACAATCCCGAAGCCCCCGCATGTTAATCAACCACGGGACTTGTGCATGTTTCGCAGGCCCGCATAGCGTGGCGGCTGACATGGTGGCGTTCCGAGTTCTGGGGCCAGTCGAGGCGTACGAACACGACGACGAACTCGACCTCGGCGGCTTGCGGCAGCGGGCCGTCCTCGCCCGCCTTCTCGTGGCCAGAGGGCAGGTCGTGCCCGTTGACACGCTTCTTTACGATCTGTGGGACGACGACGCGGCCAAGGGCGCGCAGTCCGGCCTGCAGGTCTACATCTCGCGCCTGCGCCGGGTCCTGGAGCCAGGACGCCCGCGCGGCGGGCCCAACCGGCTGCTGGTGACGGTCGCGTCGGGCTACGCGTTGCGGGTGGCCTCCGACCAGGTCGACGCGCTCAGGTTCGAGCAGCTCGTACGAGCCGCCGGCGAGCACCTCGAAGAAGGCGATCCACAGTCGGCCCGGGCCCGCCTGGAGAAGGCGCTCGGCCTGTGGCGCGGCACCCCCTACTCCGACTTCGCCGACCAGCAGTGGGCGGAGGCCGAGGTCAACCGGCTGACCGAGCTGCGCCTCGTGGCCCGCGAGCGGCACTCCGACACCGGGCTGCGGCTCGGCATGCACGCCGAGACCGTCCCCGACCTGGAGGCGCTCACCACCGAGCACACGCTGCGCGAGGAGGGCTGGCGGCTGCTGGCGCTCGGCCTCTACCGCTGCGGCCGGCAGGGCGACGCGCTGGCCGCGCTGCGCAGGGCCAGGAACATCCTGGCCGACGAGCTCGGCATCGACCCCGGTCCCGCGCTGCGCAAACTGGAGTCCGACATCCTGGCCCAGGCGCCCGAGCTGGAGCTCGCCGTGCCCGCGCGCAGCCCGAGGCCCGCGCCCGTCACCGACACCTGGCCGCCCAGGCCGGCCGCGCCCGTCGAGCCGCCGCCGCTGGAGCCCGAGCCGTTCGTCGGCCGCGACGCCGAGCTGACCCGGCTGACCACGGCGGCCTCGCGCACGGGCAGGTTCCAGGTCGCGATCGTGACCGGGGTCGCCGGCGCGGGCAAGACCACGCTGCTGCGCCAGCTCGAGGGCAGGCTCGGCGGCGACGGCTGGATCACCGCGTCCGGCGCCTGCCCGGACTCCAGCGCCACCCCGCCGGGCTGGGCCTGGGTGGAGATCCTGCGCGCGCTCATCGGCATGACCGGCGCGGGCGAATACGCCCAGCTCCTCGCGCCGCTGCTCGACGACGCCGCCCCCGACCCCGACGAGGACGAGGTGTCCGGCGGCTTCCGGCTGCACCGCGCGGTCGGCGGCTACCTGGCCGGGGTCGCGCGCCGCGCGCCGGTGCTGCTGACCCTCGAAGACCTCCACTGGGCCGACGACCAGACGCTCGCGCTGCTGCGCGCGCTGCCCAGCCTGCTGGCGACCAGCCGGGTCCTGCTCGTGGTGACGTGCAGGGAGAGCGAGCTCGACGACCGCCAGTCCGACGTGCTGGCCGCGCTGGCCAGGCTGGGCCCGCTGCGGGTGGGCCTGTCGGGGCTCGATCCGAAGGCCGTGGCCGAGCTGGTCAGGGCGACCTGCGTACGCGAGATCGACGAGGACGCGGTCGAGTCCATCGTCGAGCGCACGGGCGGCAACCCGTTCTTCGTCCGCGAGACCGTGCGCCTGCTCGACTCCGAGGCGGCGGCCGACCAGGCCAGCGCGACCGAGGTGCTCTCGCGGGTGCCCTCCGGCGTGCGCGACGTGCTGCGGCGGCGCATCTCGCGGCTGCCCGCGGGCGCGCAGCAGATTCTGCTGCAGGCCGCCGTGATCGGCCGCGACGTCGACCTCGACGTGCTGGTCACCGTGGCGGGCGACGAGGATGCGGTGATCGAGGCGGTCGAGGCGGCGCTGCTGGCCGGGCTGGTGACCGAGCCGGGTCCAGGGATGCTCAGGTTCGACCACGACCTGGTGCGCGACACGATCTACTCCGACGCCTCCAGGCTGCGCCGCACGAGGCTGCACGCGGCCGTGGCGGCGGTCATCGAGCAGCGCACGCCGTCCGACGTGGCCGCGCTGGCCCACCACTACTTCCTCGCCGACGCCGCGGCGAAGGCGGTCCACTACGCGGGCCTGGCGGCCGAGCAGGCCGAGCGGCGCTTCGCGCACCGCGAGGCGGCCACGCTGTGGGAGCAGGCCATCGCCGCGTTCGACCGCTCGCGGGGCGACGAGCCGGGCGGCGAGCACGAGCCGGAGCGCGCCAAGGAGCGCCTGCGGCTGATGCTGCGCCAGATCAGGGCGCTGGCGCTGTGCGGCGACATGACGGCGGCGCGGCTGCTGCGCCGCCAGGCCATGGACGCGGCGCTGCCGCTGGGCGACCTGGAGATCACCGCGAAGGTGGCGGCGTCGCTGGCCGTGCCGCACAAGGGCATGGCACGCGACTTCACCCGCACCGCGTGGGAGATCGTGGACGTCACCGAGCGGGCGCTCATGGAGCTGCCCGCGGGCGAGCAGCGGCTGCGGGCGAGCCTGCTGACCACGCTGGCCCTGGAGCTGGAGGGCTCCTCCTCGCCCGAGCGCGGGCGGCAGGCGTCGCTGGAGGCGCTGGAGCTGGCCAGGCAGAGCGGCGACCCGACGCTGATCGCGGCGGCGCTGAGCGGGCGGCTGCGGCAGTCGTACGACATTCCCGCCGTGGACACGCGCGAGAGCATCGGCAGGGAGCTGCTGGAGGTCGCCCAGCGCTCCGGGCAGATGGCCACCCAGGCGCTCGCGCACCTGGTGCTGCTGGAGTGCGCGGCGGCCAGGGGCGAGTTCGCGGTCGCCGACGAGCACGCGGCCGCCGCCGACCGCCTGGCCAAGCAGTACGACCTGTCCGCCCCCGCCGCGGTCGTCGTCTGGTACACCGGCCAGCGGCTCATGATCGCCGGCGACTACGCGGGCGCCGAGCGGGCCTACCGCGACGCGACCAGGATGACCGCCAGGGCGGGCATGCTGGAGGGGCGCCAGGACCTCCAGCTGATCACCACGTTCTGCCTGGCCCTGGTGGACGGCCGGGCGGCGGAGACGGTCGACCTGCTGTCCGAGAAGCATCTGAGTGGCGCCAAGTGGACGCTCGACGCCTACGCGCTGGCGCTGGCCTCTGCCGGGCACATCAGCGACGCCAAGGCGGTGGCCGCCACCCGGCCGCCGGTGCGGCCCGACTTCCTCTACGAGCTGGCCATGACCTGGCGGGCGCTGGCCGGGATGCTGCTCGACGACCGGGAGCGGATGGTCGACTGCTACGACAAGCTCAAGCCGTTCGCCGACCGGGTGGCGGGCGCGGGCACCGGCGTGGTGGCGCTGTGGCCGGTGGCGCTGACGCTCGGCGACCTCGCCGTGCGCCTGGGGCAGCTGGACGCCGCGCGCGACCACTACAAGAAGGCCCTGGAGGTGGCCGAGCGGGTCGGCGTGCCGCGGTGGGTGGAGGCGGCGCAGCGGTCGGTCAGCAACTGACCTGGAAACGCTCGCTCCTGACCGTCTTGGCGCCCTCGGCGGTCAGCTCGACGCGGTACCACCCGGGGTTGCCCGTGACCTGCGGCCGCCACTCGACGGTCTTCGCGTCGCCCGCGAAGCCGTCGTACTCCACCAGGTAGGTGCGCCAGGTCTTGGTGGCCGGGCTCCAGCGGGTGAGCTTCCAGCCGTAGGCGACGCTCTGGCCCGCGTTGACGACGA
The DNA here is from genome assembly GCF_015645445.1 of Nonomuraea cypriaca. Lineage (GTDB taxonomy): Bacteria > Actinomycetota > Actinomycetes > Streptosporangiales > Streptosporangiaceae > Nonomuraea > Nonomuraea cypriaca. The sequence continues at coordinate 28,296 of NZ_JADOGI010000020.1, forward strand.
CGCCGCGGGCCACGTACGTCTTGAGGCAGTCGGCGCCGCCCGTCACGAGGCTGACGAAGACCTCGCCTGCCTTGGCGGGCACGGTGATCGGCTCGGTGATCTGCTCGGTGATCGGCAGGTCGCGGGCCGCCAGAGTGACCGTGCGGGGCGGCTCGGCGGCGGCGGAGCCGGCGTTGTTGTAGGCGGAGAAGCCGACGTAGGCGCTGGTGAAAGCGAGGGCGGCGACGAACAGCCTGGCCGCGTTCGCGGTCCCGCTGGTAAGGACGGCTGCGCTTCTCGTCGGCATCTGCAACACCCCTCTTGGCTCACCCTTAGAGTGAGACAGGGTGATTGAGTCCTGGTTGTCAGGCGCTTGCACCTTTTGCGGGGGCCTTGCTGGCGAACGGTTGCAGGCTGAACTAAGGTAAGCCTGACCTAAGGCTTCGAGAAGGGTTGGTGGTACGCGGATGATCCCCGACCCCGCGAGGCCGTCCTGGTTCGGCCTGCCGTACTGGCTGGTGGGCGCGGTGCTGATCCTCGCCCTGTTCGGCGCGTTCCAGGTCTACTACTGGGTGGGGCGCAGGCTGGGCGAGAGGCTCTACGACTCGCGCGTCGGCGTCAGACTGGGCCGCGAGCGGATCGCGAAGATCGAGCGGGTCGTCGAGAAGTGGGGTGCGCTGGCCGTCTACGGCTGCTTCTGGGTGCCGATGCTCCGGCACACGCTGCCGTGGGTGGCGGGGGCCCTGCGGGTGTCCTACCCCTGGTACGTCGTCGCCAGCGCGCTCGGCTGCCTGACCTGGGCGCCGATCTGGTGGTTCGGCCTCACGGCGATCGTGTGGGGATGGCTGGAACTGGCCGCGCGCTCACCCGTCACGGCGGCGGTCGTCGCCGTTGTCGCGGTCGCGGGCGTGTCGTGGTTCGCCGTGCGGCGCAGGAGGAAGCGGCGCGCCTCCGAGGAGAAGGAAGCGCTGGTCTCCTAGACCTCCTTCTGTTGCGGCTGCCTGCTCTGGTCGTCGATGACGGCCTCCGGGGCGTTCCTGCGTACGGTCTCGATGCCGTTCACGCAGGCCATCTTGGTCGGGAAGCCCTCGCCGACCGCGAGTGTCTGCCCGTTGTTCGCCACGAGCGCGAAACGGAACCCGCCCCGCTCGTCCCTGCTGATGACGAACCTGCCTGCCATGGCCGCCGCCCCCCGCCTCATCGGATCCATTAATGATTTACCCCCATCTGATGGTGCCTTATGGCCGAGTTCAGCAAACGAACCCTTGATCAGCTGCCACCATGTTTCCCATGCGTATTGGGGGTTTCATTGGCTCTGCCGTGGTCGCCGTTCTTGTGGGGGTCTCGTCCCCCGCCGTGGCCGCGGACGCTCCTTCCGTGCGGGCGAGGTCGGCGTACGTCGTCGACTCGACGGGAACGATCCACTTCGGCAAGCGGGAGACCAAGCGGGCGCCGGTGGCCAGCCTGGTCAAGATCATGACGGCGTACGTCGTGCTGCGCGAAGCCCGGCTGTCCGACACCATCAAGATCACCGCGACCGACGTGAGGTACGCGGCCTCCGGCGGCGCCGCCACGGCGGGCCTGCGCGCGGGGGAGCGCTTCACCGTCAGGGACCTCCTGTACGCCCTCATGCTGCCCTCCGGCGCGGACGCGGCCAACGCGCTTGCCCGGCGCTACGGGCCGGGCAAGACCGCCTTCGTCGCCAAGATGAACCGCACCGCCCACGACCTCGGCCTCGCCGACACCCGCTACACCAACGCCGATGGCATGCCCACGCCCGCCAACGGCGGCTACTCGACGGCCGTGGACCAGGCGAGGCTGGCGTACCGGGCGCTGGGGAGCGGCACGTTCATGACCGTGGTCGGCAAGGAGACGCACAAGGTCGCCAAGACGGCGGTGCACCGGGCGCACACCTGGCGCAACACCAACAAGCTGCTCTCGCGGGCGGACGGGGTGCTCGGCGTGAAGACCGGCTACACCAGAGCGGCCGGCTACTGCCTGCTGTTCGCCGGCGAGCGGAACGGCAGGCTGGTCGTGGGCGTGCTGCTCGGCGAGTCCGCGGACGATCGCCGCTTCACGACCGCCGAGCGACTGCTCGACCACGCCGGCAGGCAGATCACCCTCGCCTGACCGCCGAGCGGCTGCTCGACTGCCGTTCGGCTGACCGCGGGCGGCCGCTCGACTGCCGTTCGGCTGACCGCGGGCGGCTGCCCGCCTGCCGTTCGGCTGACTGGGGGCGGCTGCTCGACTGCTTGTCGGCGGACTGCGGAGCGGGCCGGTCGAGCTCGTCACTCGGCGTCGGAAGCCGCCGGGCGTCCTGACCCGGCGGCCCTGCCTCGCCGGTCGCTCAGCCGAAGGTGATGTGGCCGTCGCCCGGCAGGGTGCCCATGCCCTGGGTGGCGCAGCCGAGGAGGGCGGTGGGCGGTGTGATGCTGCCACGCACGGGCACGCCCGAGAGCGCCCCCCTGGCGATCGTGCCGGTGAGCAGCGTGTCGGCCGGGTGCTGGGCGATGAGGCGGTCAGCCCTGATCCGCAGCCGTGAGGTGCCGAGGGGGCGCCCGGTCGCCCCGAACCACGTGATCATCGCCCGGCCGCGTACGTGCCTGGCGCTGGTGCACGACGCCTGCGCGGTGGCCCGCACGCTGACCCAGCCGGAGCTCAGCTGCGTGGCCGCACCCGTGCAGCCGGTGAGCTGGAGGTTGCCGCGCGCGGTGACGTGCCGGACGGTCAGGCCGATCCTCGGGGTGAAGGTCAGCGGCCGCCCGGCGGGGGTGGTGACGGCACAGGTCAGGGAGCTGTGCCTGGCCGGTGCCGGTGCCAGGGGGGCCGTCGCGACCACGGCGGCGACGATCCAGGCGACGTACATGGGGTCCTCCGGCCGATGCTGCGGTGGGTAATCGATCGCTCACATTGTGCGGCATCACATCGTACGGCACGCCGGATCCAGCCGGTCGGCGGTCCACCTGAGCGAGTACGCGAGCCGCATCCGGACCCTCGCCCGCGACGTGTCCCGGGCCACCGTCTCCTACGCCTTCTCCCGCCCCGACCAGCTCAGCGACGCGCTGCGGCAGCGGATCATGGAGGTGGCCGACGAACTCGGCTACGCGGGGCCCAACCCGACGGCCCGCTCGCTGCGGCTGGGTAGGGCCGGCGCGCTCGGCCTGATCTTCAGCGAGACGCTGGCGTACGCGTTCGCCGACCCCTACGCGGTCGGCTTCTTCCAGGGGCTGGCCACGGCGGCCGAGGACGCGGGGGTGGGGCTGCTCATCCTGCCGCTGCCGCACGGCGACCGGCGCAGCGAGACCGTCAGGGACGCGGTGGTCGACGCGTTCTGCGTGATGTCGCTGCCGGACGGGCATCCGGCGCTGGCGGAGGTGTTCGCGCGCAGGCTGCCCGTCGTGGTCGTCGACGAGCCCTACGTGCCCGGCCATCCGTTCGTCGGCATCGACGAGCCCGCCGCCGGCGCGGCCGCCGCGCGGCACCTGCTGGAGCTCGGGCATCGGCGGCTGGGCGTGGCCATGGTGGGCCTGCACGAGGACGGACACACCGGCTGGTCGGATCGGGCGCGGCAGGAGAGCGCGACGTTCGAGGCGATGCGGGCACGGCGCGGCGGCTACCAGCGGGCGTGCGAGGAGGCGGGGCTCGACTGGGCGGGCGTGCCGTTCTACGAGGTGGCGCGCAACTCACGCGAGGCCGGCAGGAAGGCGGGGCACGCGCTGCTGGGGCGGGAGCCGCGGCCGACCGCGATCCTCACCAACACCGACGTGCTGGCGCTGGGGGTGCTCGACGCGGCCGCCGACCTGGGCCTGGCGGTGCCCGCGGACCTGTCGGTGGTAGGCTTCTCCGACAGCGCGGCCGAGGAGGCCGGGCTCACCACGGTCCGGCAGGCCAAGCAGGAGATCGGCGAGAAGGCTGGGCGGCTGCTCCTGTCGGGGGGCGTGGCGAAGCCGGAACGGCTCCTGTTCCCCCACGAGCTGATCGTCCGCTCCTCCACCGCCCCACCTTCCTGAGCGCGCTGGGCGGGCCTCTGAGGCGTCGCTGCGCGACCCGTACCGGACCGGATAGCATGGGTGGCATGACGACCTGCCTGAAGACGATGGCCCCCTAGGGGGTTCTTCGGCGACGTCGCGTTGAGGCCCTGCGAACCGGGGCCTCTCGTCGTGTTCGGGGCCCCTTTGGGAGGCATCCGATGTACATCACGACGACCATCCCCTATGTCAACGCCCGCCCGCATCTCGGCCACGCCCTGGAGATCGTCCAGGGGGACGTGCTGGCCAGGCACCACCGCCGGCGGGGTGAGCCCGTACGGTTCCAGACCGGGACCGACGACAACTCCCTGAAGAACGTGCTGGCCGCCGAGGCCGAGGGCGTGCCGGTGCGCGAGCTGGTGGACAGGAACGCGGCCGCGTTCGAGGGGCTCAAGGAGCGACTGGACCTGTCGTTCGACGCGTTCATCAGGACGAGCGGTCATCCCGGGCACCGTCCCGGGGTCGAGCGGATCTGGCGGGCCGTCGAGCACGATCTGTACCCGCGGCACTACGAGGGGCTCTACTGCGTGGGCTGCGAGCAGTTCTATCCAGAAGGGCCCTGTCCCGACGGGCACGAGCCGCCGTTGCAGCGGGTGTCCGAGGAGAACTGGTTCTTCCGGCTCTCCCGCTACCAGGAGCCGCTGCTGGAGCTGATCAGGAGCGGACGGCTCAGGATCGAGCCGGTCGCGCGGCGGAACGAGGTGCTGGCGTTCGTCGAGGCGGGACTGGCGGACATCAGCGTCTCGCGATCGGCCGCGCGGGCCCGCGGGTGGGGGATCCCCGTGCCCGGAGATCCCGCGCAGGTCGTGTACGTGTGGTGGGACGCGCTGGCCAACTACGTCACCGCGCTCGACGACGCCGGTTACGAGCGATGGTGGGTCTCAGAGCGGCGTAAGACGCACCTGATGGGCAAAGGTGTGATCCGGTTCCACGCGGTGTACTGGCCGGCGATGCTGCTGTCCGCGGGGGAGCCGCTGCCGACGGAGATCTTCGTACACGACTACCTCACGGTGGGCGGTCGCAAGATCAGCAAGTCGTCGGGGGTCACCGCCGACCCCGTGGCGCTCGTGGAGGCGTACGGGGTGGACGCGGTGCGGTGGTGGCTGCTGCGGGAGGTGCCGCGCGTGGGGGACGCCGACTTCACCGTGGAACGGCTGGTCGCGCGGGCCGACGAGGACCTGGCCAACGGGATCGGGAACCTGGTCAACCGGGTCGTCACCATGGTCCACCGGTTCCTGGACGGCCGGGTTCCCGCGGCCGCCCAGGAGCCCGGCCGGCCCCCCGGAGGAGGCGGGGGCGGTCGAGGCCGCGGTGCACGAGGCGCTGGAGGACTTCGACTTCCGGCGGGCGGCGGCGGCCGTGTGGGGCGTCGTCGAGCAGGCCAACAAATACGTCGAGCGGACCCGGCCGTGGCAGCAGGACCCGGCGGACCGGGAGGTGTCGCTGGGCGCTGGTGGGGGCGTGCAGGACGCTGGCCGTACAACTGGAGCCCTTCCTGCCCACGGCGGCGGCGCGGGTGGCGGCGGCGGTGCGCGGGGAACGGCTGCCGGCTCCCGAGCCGCTGTTCAGACGCCTGTCCGACGGCGCGGCCCGCCCGGCCGAGTAGACCGTGGCCGCATGAGCGGGCCTGTAGACGGCGGTTGTGGGTAAGCCTAGGGTTGGCCACCACAGACCACCCGGTATGGAGGCGCCTCATGCCCACCGTCAACACCGTCCGCGGCCCCGTCGACGTGGACGACCTCGGCCAGACGTTGATGCACGAGCACGTGTTCGTCGTGTCCACCGAGCATCTGGACAACTACGGCAGAGGCGCCTGGTGGGACGAGGAGTTCCGGGTCGCGGACGCGGTCACCAAGCTCGGCGCGGTGGCCGCGAAGGGCGTGCGGACGATCGTCGACCCGACGGTGTGGGGGCTGGGCAGATACCTGCCGCGCATCCAGCGCATCGCCGAGCAGGTGCCCGGCCTGCACATCATCGTCGCCACCGGCCTCTACTGCTTCGAGGAACTACCCCACCAGTACGAGCACCGCGGCCCCGGCCTGGTCATCGACCAGCCCGAGCCGATGGTCGACGACTTCGTCCGCGACCTCACCGACGGCATCGCCGACACCGGCGTGAAGGCGGCCTTCCTCAAGTGCGTGGTCGAGCAGAAGGGGCTGACGCCCGGCGTCGAGCGCATCTGCCGGGCCGTCGCCCAGGCGCACGTCCGCACCGGTGCGCCGATCACCGTGCACACGCACGCGTACACGCAGAGTGGGCTGCTCGCGCTCGACCTGTTCGCCAAGGAGGGCGTCGACCTGGCGAAGGTGGTCGTCGGGCACGCGGGCGACAGCAACGACCTCGACTACCTCATGCGGCTGGCCGACACGGGCGCGACGCTCGGCATGGACCGGTTCGGCCTGGACGCCTACAACACGACCGCGCGCCGCGTGGCCACGGTGGCGGCGCTGTGCCAGCGGGGTTACGCCGACCGGATGGTCCTCAGCCACGACGCCGCCTGCTTCATGGACTACTTCGGCGGCACTTGGGACGAGACCCGGCCAACGCTCGCGCCCAACTGGCGCTACGATCACATTCACGACGACGTCTTGGCCGCACTCCTGGACTCGGGTGTGACCGACGACCAGATTGAGCAGATGCTGGTGTTCAACCCGAAGCGCTACTTCTCGTAAAGTGGGTGGATCGGGAAAGCAATGCGGGTAGGTGGAGCTGGGTGACTTCGGAGCAGGCCTTGTCGATAAGCCTCGGGCTCCAGGGACCCTGCGTCATCGCGCGGCTGACGGGGGACTTCGACTTCGGATCCGCGGCGGAGGTCCGCGACCGCGTCACCAAGGCGCTCGATCTCACTCAGCCACCGCTGCTCGTCATCGACATGCAGGCCGTGAGCGTGTGCGACTCCTCGGGCCTTTCCGTGCTGGTCTACCTGCACAAGGCGGTCACCGCCTCGGGCGGGCGGCTGCTGCTGTCCGGGCTCAACGGCAGGTGCAAGCACCTGTTCGCGATCACCGCGCTGGACAAGTTCTTCGACATCAGGACCACGGCCGAGCTGGCCATCGCCGAACTCAACGACGCGGGGAATTCGCCGCCGTTTACCGGGTAGTCCCCGTGCATGTCGGCCGAAGCGCCCGATCTGCTCGGCATGTACCTGGAGCAGATCGGAAAGACCCCCTTGCTCTCCGCCGCGGACGAAGTCGACCTCGCCCGGCGGATCGAGGCAGGCCTGTACGCGGCCCATCTGGTTCAGCGCGGCGCGGGCACGCCGGAGCTGGAGCAGATCGTCCGAGACGGGCAACGTGCCAAGGACCTGCTCATCAGGTCCAACCTCCGGCTGGTGGTGTCCGCCGCCAGGCGTTACTCCCACCGGGGGCTGCCCCTGCTCGACGTCATCCAGGAGGGGAACCTCGGACTCATCAGGGCTGTGGAGAAGTTCGACTACACGCGGGGCTTCAAGTTCTCGACGTACGGGATGTGGTGGATTCGGCAGGCCATCGAGCGCGGCCTCCATGACAAGACCCGTACCGTACGCCTGCCGATCCACGTGGCGGAGGACGTGTCGCGGCTGGCCAGGGTCGCCCGGCACCTGGGCGCCGACCTGGGGCGCGACCCGACGGACGCCGAGCTCGGCGCGGTGGCGGGGTGGTCGCCCCTGCGGGTGGCCGCGTTACGCGCGCTGAGCCGGGAGATCGTCAGCCTGGACCTCCCGGTGGGCGAGTACGGCGAGGGCGGCCGGATCGGCGACATGATCGCCGACGAGGACGGCCCGCAGGTGCAGGAGATCACCGAGCGGCGCGCCCTGAGCGCCGAGCTGAACCGGCTGGTCAAGACTCTTCCCCCACGCGAAGCCTTCGTCATCAGGCTCCGGTACGGCCTCGCGGGCCAGAAGATCATGACTTATGCCGAAATAGGGGCACATCTCGGGCTGACGAGGGAGCGCATCAGGCAGCTGGAGAAGCAGGCGCTGAAACGACTCAGGGAGGGCGGGCCCCTGATGGCGTGGGCCTCCTAGACATATAAGCCACGCATAACCGAGTAACCATTTCGTATCGGATCTTCAGCGGCAAACGATGATTTTTCGTGCCCTGGTGTACTCGATCATCTATGAGCCGCTGCCGACAGGGGGGAGCGGCTCACTCCACTTTGGGGGGCTCAATGATGAGAAGTCTTGCCGGCACGGTCTTAGTGGCGGCGGCCGCGGCCACGCTCATGGCGTCGCCCGCCACCGCGTCGTCGGGCACATCCGTGGCGGCGTCCTCGGGCACGTCAGTGGCGGCGTCGTCAGGCATGTCCGTGGCGGCCGAAACAGCCGCCGCCCAGGCGCAGCTGATCCGTACCAAGAGCTACTGGGGGCACTGCGAGGACACGTGCCGCGTCAGGGTGCGGATCACGAACGTCTCGCGCAAGAACCTGTTCAACGTGAAGCTCAACGTCAACCTCACCATCAACGGGAGGAAGGCCGGGGCCTGCTACGACAACGTCGGCAGGATCAACGCGCGTAAGGTGCGCTGGGCGAGTTGCACCGTACGCACGCGCACCCTGACCCGGATGTGGTCGAACTTCATCGACCACCATGGTCGCTACTACCGGCACGCCAGGACGAACGTGTCCTACCGGTATTACCGCTGAGGTTGACAGCCGGGGGCCGGCTCGGGCCCCCGGCGTCACGCGGTGACGAGGAGGGCCAGCCCGATCAGCACGACGACCGGGACCAGCCACATCACTACCTCGACAGCGAACTCCTTGTACATCGCGTGAGTCTCCCTCTGGAACGCCCGGGTCGGGCAGCGCAAACGTCATTGCGCAGCATATCCGCCCCCACCTCCTGGTCGGTCCGTCGCGGTCGGCTGTGATCGCGGCGTCCTGGGGCGGAGCCGCTCAGGGTCCGACCATGATCGCGCCGACCGTGGTCCGACCATGATCGCGCCGTCCGAGGCGGAGCCGGCCGTGGTCAGACTGTGATCGCGCCGTCCGAGGCGGAGCCGACCGTGGCGACGTACTTGGCGAGCACGCCCCGTTCGACGGTCCGCTCGAGCCGCCGCCAGGAGGCGCGGCGCTCCGCCAGCTCCGATTCGGGCACCACCAGGTCGAGCGTCCCCGCCGCGCTGTCGACGACCACCGTGTCGCCGTCCCGCACCAGCGCGATCGGCCCTCCGTGGTACGCCTCCGGAGTCACGTGACCGATCACCAGCCCATGGGAGACCCCGCTGAACCGGCCGTCGGTGACCAGCGCCACCGAGGTTCCGAGGCCGCGGCCGACGAGCGGTCCCGTGATGGAGAGCATCTCGCGCATGCCGGGGCCGCCCGCCGGGCCCTCGTACCGGACGACGATCACGTCCCCGGCTACGATGCGGCCCTCCTGGATGGCGGTGTAACACTCGTCCTCCGAGTCGAACACCTTGGCCGGGCCCTCGTGGCGGAAGTCGTCCTTGCCGCCCAGCTTGAGCACACAGCCGTCGGGGGCGAGCGAGCCCCGCAGGATGGCGAGCGCCCCGCGCTGCTTGAACGGCTTGTCCACGCCGGCCACGACCTGCTGGCCCGGCGCCTCCTCGGCATCCGCCGCGACGTCGGCGAGCGTACGGCCGTCCACCAGCGTGACGTCCTCCCGCAGCAGTCCCGCCTCCAGCAGGCGGCGCGCGACCAGCGCGGTGCCACCGGCCCGCCACAGGTCGGCGGCGGTGAAGTCGCCGCCGCTCGGCTTGAGCCCGGTGATGATCGGGACCTGGCGGCAGACCTCGCCGATCTCGTCGATCCGCAGCGGCAGCCCCGCCTCGCGGGCGATGGCCAGCAGGTGCAGCACGGAGTTCGTGGAGCCGCCCATCGCCGCGACCGAGACGATCGCGTTGTGCAGCGCGTCCGGCGTGAGGACGCGCGAGGGGCGGGCGTCGCGGGCGAGCGCCTCCATGGCGATCTCGCCGGCCCGCCGCGCCGCCGCGTTCTTGCCCTCGGCCACCGCCGGGATGTCGCCCAGGCCGAACGGCGCCAGGCCGAGGAAGTCGGCGACGCTGCCCATGGTGTTCGCGGTGTACTGGGCCGCGCAGGTGCCGGCACCAGGACAGGCGTGCCTGGCCAGGTCGTCCAGGTCGGACTGGTCCAGACGGCCGACGGCGCGTTCGCCGAGCGCCTCCCACATGTCCTGGATGGTGACGTCCCGCCCACGCCAGCGGCCCGGCATCATGGTGCCGCTGTAGAGGACGACGGACGGCACGTCCAGGCGGGCCAGCGCCATGATCGCGGCCGGTACGGTCTTGTCGCAGCCCACGATCACCACCAGGGCGTCGAAGCCGTGGGCGCGGCCCATGAGCTCGATCGAGTCGGCGATCACCTCGCGGCTGATCAGGGACGTACGCATGCCGGGCGTGTGCATGGTGAGGTTGTCGGAGACCGCGATGGTGTTGAACTCCATCGGCATGCCGCCCGCCGCCCGTACCCCGTCGGCCACGTGGGCGGCCAGCTCGCGGTGGGTCAGGTTGCACGGCATGGTGCCGGTCCAGGTGGTGGCGATGCCCACCGTGGGGCGGCGCATCTCCTCCTCCGACATGCCCATGGCGTACAGGTGGGAGCGGGCCGGTGCGCGGTCGGGATCGTCGGCGATGCTCAAGAGGTTCCTCCGGTGTCACAGGTCTGGCGACTCCCATAATCCTGCGACATGTCGGGACGGCTTTCACCGGCCCTCAATGTTCGCGCATCCCCCATGGTGAGCCGAACTCGACCAGCAGGTCCATGAACGGTACCGGCTCGAACGCCTCGGGCCCCAGCACGCCCGTCCCTTTCCAGGCCCCGTTCGCCAGCAGTTCCAGGGCGATGACCGGGTTGACGGCGGTCTGCCAGACGACGGCCTGGGAGCCGTACTCGCTCATCGACCACTGGTTGTCCACCACGTGGTACAGGTACACCTCGCGCGGCCTGCCGTCCTTGACGCCCCTCACCCAGGTGCCGGCGCAGGTCTTGCCGTGCATGCGGTCGCCGAGCTCCGCCGGGTCGGGCAGTACGGCGGCGACCACGTCACGCGGGGACACCCGGGCGGTGCCCTGGTCGGTCCTGACGGTGACCGGTTCTGTGCTGTCCACGCCGAGCGCGTGCAGGGTCTTGAGTGTGCCGATGAAGTCCTCGCCGAGGCCGTACTTGAAGGTGACCCGGCCGGCGTTCACCCAGCGGGGGACCAGCAGGACCTCCTCGTGCTCGACGTTCACGCACTCCACCGGGCCGATGCCCTCGGGGAAGTCGAAGATCTCGGGCTCGCTGAACGGCTCGGTGGTGTACCAGCCGCGGTCGCGCTCGTAGACGACCGGCGGGTTGAGGCACTCCTCGATCGTGGTCCAGATGGAGAACGACGGGGCGAACTCGTAGCCGTCGACCGTCAGGTTCGCGCCGTCCCTGATGCCGATCTCGTCGATCTCGTCGAAGAGGTCGTCGGCGGCGTACCTGGCGAAGACGTCGGCGAGGCCCGGCTCGACGCCCATGCCGACCAGCGCCAGCCGTCCCGACGCGGCCCACTCGCGTTCGCGGGCGAACTGGTCGTCGCCGAGCTTGACGCCGACCTCCTCGTACGGCCGCTCGGGGTGCGGCTTGGACATCGACATCGCCATGTCGAGATAGTCGGCACCCACGGCCAGCGCCGCCTCGAACAGCGGCAGCACGAAACGCGGGTCGGTGGCGTTGAGCAGGACGTCGCAGCGGTGCTCGGCCAGCAGTGTGGTGACGGCGGCCTGGTCGGCGGCGTCGACCCTGACCGGGGTGAACCTGTCCGAGCGCACGCCCAGCGCGGCGACGGCGGCCTCGGCGCGGGGGAGGTCGTAGTCGGCGACGACCATGTGGTCGAAGAACGGGCGGCGCGCGGCGATCCGGGTGATGGCGGTGCCCACGCCGCCGGCCCCGACGAGAAGGATACGCATACCGATGAGTCCCCTTTTATACGCATTTGGGGGTGTTTTGGGGGTGTTGTGCTCATCCAACGTGACTATGCTCGTCAACGTCAATGGCGTTGGCATAAGGGGTCGGTCCATGGCCAAGCGGGTGGTGCCGGAGACGGGACGGAGGCGGCGGCGTCCGACCAAGCAGGGGCAGGTGCTGACGCACCGGCTCATCGTGGAGACCGCGCTGCGGATGCTGCGCGAGCACGGCGCGGCCGGCCTCACCGCCCGGCGTCTCGGCCTCGCACTCGGCGCCGACGCCAGCACCGTCTACCGGTACTTCCGCTGTATGGATGACCTGATCCTGGCCATCGCGGACGAGTTGTTCGGTATGGCGATGGCCGGCTGGCGGTCCACCGGTGACTGGCGTACCGACCTGCGGGACCTCGGGTTGCGCATTCATCACGCGTACCTGACGCACCCGCAGACCGCCGTACTGACCGCGAGCCGGGTCACGGGGCGGCCGAACGAGGTGGCCAGCGACGAGGCGATCCTCGGCGTCCTGCGCGGGGCCGGTTTCGCGGACGCCGACGCGGTACGGATCTATCACGCGTTCATCGACCAGAGTCTCGCCTTCGCCATCCTCGACGCCGCCACCCTGGCCCTGCCCAGGGCGGCGCGGGAGGCGGACGAGGAGGTGTGGCAGGCCACGTACGCCCGGCTGCCCGCCGCCACGCACCCCAACATCGCCGCGACGGCACCGCTCCTGGTCGCCTGCATGAACGACAGCGCCTACCCCACGGCCCTCGACATGCTCCTGTCCAGCGCCTCCGCCCAGCTCACCGACTAGAGCCCCGCTTCCCCGCCTCCACCCCGCCGGTCGGTGGTGCGGTGGGAGAGGGTGTCAGAGGCGGTTTTGGGCGATGCGCTTGGCCAGGCTGGGCAGGGAGTCGTCGGCCATGAGGGCCGGTAGGCGGGGGGCGTCCTCGTCGATCTGCCGCCGCACCGCCGGGTGGTCGCCGGAGAACCTGCTCCAGGCCCGGACCACCGCCGGCATCGCCGCGATCGCCTCGTCCGTCAGGATCGCCTCCCGGGGCAGCCACGACGTGAAGAACTGCGAGACCCGGCCCGGGCTCCACCACAACGGCCGATCGCCGACGAACTCGGTGAGCTTCTCGAACGCCTCACGCGCGCCCGGCAGGTCCGGCAGGTCGTCGAACCGCGCCGCCGTGTCATCGGCCGCGCCGCGTACGAGGCCGGGCACCGCGTACGCCCGAGCGATCGCGAGCGCCCGCACGGCGGGGAGCGTGTCGGCCACCATCGCCCCCATGATCTGGTCGCCCAGTTCGAACGCGTCCAGGATCCGGCCGCCCACCACCCCGGGGTCCGCCGCCCGCAGGCCCAGGTCGTCGAGGAACTTCACCTCCTCGACCAGGGCGTCCACCGCCAGGCCGCCGTTGGGCTGGTCGATGCCGACGACGAGGATGTGCGGCTCCTTGCCGTTCTCGTACCGGAAGGACAGGACGGCCAGGGTCTGCTCGCCGTAGGGGTCGGCCTTGCCGTACCAGGCGCCCTCGCACCTCACCCGCCCCATTCGCCGTACCCACCCGGCCAGCGTCGCCGCCATCCCACTCCCAGCCACCGTGTACGGCCGCACCCCCGCGTCCACCTCGCCGCCCCCGACCGGTGCCGTGCCGCCGGCCTCGGCGAGCCGGCCATCGGCCGTGGTGCCGCCGGCGGGCCTGCCGCCGGGTTCGGCCGGCGTCGTGTCGGCGGGCCTTCCGCCGGGTTCGGCCGGCGTCGTGTCGGCGGGCCTTCCGCCGGGTTCGGTGGGCGTTGCGATGGCGGGCTGGCTGTCGGGTTCGGCCGGCGTGGTGATGGCCGCTTCTGCGGGCTGGTTGACGGCGGCCAGGGCGGCCAGGGTCAGGCGTGCCTCCGGGCTGCCGTCCTGCGTCAGCCGCCCCAGGAACGGCCTCACCTGGTCCGGCTCCAGATCGGCCGTGAGCCGTGCCGCCCAGAGCTCCGTCCGCAAGGGGGAGTGCCACCTGAGCAGGTCGCGCGCCTGGGTGACCGCCGTGTCGAACGTCGTCGTGCTCACACCTCAACCGTATCGCCACAGCGACACGCCGCAGCGGCGCGGGATCGGCGCGGCAGGAGCCGGTTCATGGCGTCGACCAGACAGTTCGGTCCACCCCAGGTCGGTCGTGAACGCGTCCGCGGGCTGGACGCTGAACGTCCCCCGATGGATGTCGGTGGCACGCTCGACGGTCAGCCCGGTCGCAGCAGGTGCTCGAAGGCCCCGACGACGGCGTTGACGCAGGCCCGAGGCGTTGAACGGTGGCGCGTCAGGCGGGGTGGGACTGGGCTGCTGGAGCTCGTCCCACCCAGCCTTACGCGGATCGGTGTCGCTATCCCCACTGGCCGGGCTGGTAGTCGCCGGTGGCGGGCTGCCGGGTGATGACGTTCAGGCGGTTCCAGGTGTTCATGAGGGCGATGACGCCCACCAGGGCGGCGAGCTGGTCCTCGTCGTAGTGCTTGGCGGCGTTGGCCCAGACCTCGTCGGTGACACCACCGGCGGCGTCGGCGATGCGGGTGCCCTGTTCGGCCAGCTCGAAGGCGGCCCGCTCGGCGTCGGTGAAGACCGTCGCCTCCCGCCAGGCCGCGACCAGGTTGAGGCGCACCGACGTTTCCCCCGCGTGCGCGGCGTCCTTGGTGTGCATGTCGATGCAGGCGGCGCAGCCGTTGATCTGGCTGACGCGGAGCGACACCAGCTCCTGCGTCGTGACGGGCAGGGCCGAATCATGCACGACCTTGCTCGCGGAGATGGAGACGAGGTGCTTCACGAGCTTGGCCATGACCGGGTTGCTGGAGTAGTCGAGACGGGCGTCCATGGTGAACTCCTCTGTTGTGTTCGTTGTTACAGCCCACCGACGAGACAGCTCGCACGATGGGACGGAAGGAATGTGATCTGTGTCACCTCGAGTCCGGCCGCGCTAGGCCGGAATGGCGCCGATCTGCCGCAGCTGTGTGAAGACGTCGACAACCCCCCAGATCTCAGCGATCCGGCCGTCGGCGAAGCGGGCGATGAAGATCTCGTTGTACGCGACGGACTTGCCGGTCGGCGGGAGGCCCCGGTACTCGCCTTGGTGGGTCCCGGTAACCGTGTTCCTGCAGACGACCTTGTCCCCCTCCGCGATCACATCCTCGATCTCGACGTGAATGTCGGGGAACGCGCGAAGGAGCACCGTCCACACGTGCTTGAGCGCCTTTGCCCCCGTCACATCACTCGGTACCGGCGCGTGGAACAGCACGTCCGGCTCGACGAGCTCGTCGATCGTCTTCGAGATGATCTCCAGATCGCGGGAGTTCGTGGCGTCATGGAAGCGGCTGAACGTCGCTTTGTTGCTTGCTGCCTGGGCTGTTGACATGTGACTTCCTCGGGGCGAGATGAACATTCGGGTGATTGCGGCAGCCCGTCCGGGCCTGGTCACTTCTGGAAGACAGCCTCGATCTCGAGGCTGATCGGCACCTTGTCGCCGGCCGTGACGCCACGGCGTCCATCGGCCTGCTGACGCCGCGCGACGTCAGCTCGCGGCCGATGACCCAGCCGTCGTCGGGCCGGCGGAAGGCAGGAACGGTTGTCGCTCACACCCAGGCGACGAACGAGCACCCGCCCGGGGGACAGCCCGGGTCACAGTTGTTCGAGCCGCCGGGTCAGGAATCGCCGCTCAGGGGTCGAGGTGGTCAGCTCGAGCGCCCGGCGGTACGCCGCTCGGGCCTCGGCGTCACGACCGAGACGCCGCAACAGCTCGCCGCGGGTCGAGTGGAAGTAGAGGTAGCCGTCCAGGTCGAGGCGGTCGACGGCGTGCAACGCCGCGGCGGGGTCGCCGGCTTGGGCGATCGCCACGGCGCGGTTGAGCTCGACCACCGGGGAGCCGGTGAGTTCGACCAGCCGCCGGTACATCGCGGCGACCTGCGGCCAGTCGATCCGCTCGTGCGTCTGGAGCGACGCGATCACGGCCTGGACGACATAGGCGCCGCGCCCGCCCAGCGCCAGCGCCCGGTCGAGCACCGCGCGTCCCGCCGCGATCTGGCGCATGTCCCACAGCGACCGGTCCTGGTCGTCGAGCAGGACGAGGTCCTCGCCGGAGAAGCGGGCCCGCCGCCGGGCGTGGTGGATCATCATCAGCGCCAGCAGCCCGTGCGCCTCCGGCTCGTCCGGCATGAGCGCGGCGAGCACTCGCCCCAAGCCGATGGCTTCGGCGCCGAGGTCGACCCGGCCGCGGTAGCCCTCGTTGTAGATCAGGTAGATCACGGCCAGCACCGCGTCGAGGCGGTCGGGCAGCAGATGCGTGCCGGGAACCGCGAACGGGATCCCGGTCGCCTTGATCTTGGCCTTGGCCCGCGAAAGGCGCCGCTTCATGGTCTCCTCCGAGACCAGGAAGGCGCGCGCGATCTCGGCGGTCTCCAGGCCACCGAGGGCCCGCAGCGTGAGCGCCACCTGTCCCTCCAGCGGTAGCGCCGGGTGGCAGCAGGTGAAGATCAGCTCCAGCCGTTCGTCCTTGATCACGCCGTCGTCGAACTCCTCCATGGCGGTCTCCGGCACCGGCAGCAGGTGGATTTTCTCGGCAAGGGTGCGTTCCCGGCGGATCCGGTCGATCGCCCGGTTGCGGGCCGTCGTCACCAGCCACGCGCCCGGGTTGGCCGGCATGCCCGATGCGGGCCAGCGCTCCGCCGCGATCGCGAACGCCTCCTGCGCGGCTTCTTCGGCCCGGTCGAAGTCACCGAGGAACCCGACCAGCGAGGCCAGCACCCGGCCCCACTCGTCGCGGAAGACCTCCTCCAGCGTGGTCAGCGCCGCACCACCGGCCTGATCTCCACCGCCCCGCCGAGCCTGGCGGCCGGGATGCGCTCCGCCAGCTCGATCGCCTCGTCCAGATTGGCCGCCTCGATCAGGAAGAAGCCGCCGAGCACCTCCTTGGTGTCCGCGAACGGGCCGTCGGTCATCAGCGTCCGGCCGCCGGCCACGCGCACGCTGGTGGCCGTCTCGGCGGGCTGCAGCTGCGCGCCGCTGACGAGGCGCTCGTCGTCGGCCAACGCGAAATACTCCGCGTATACCGCGTCACGTTCCGCATCCGACAGCGCCTCGAAGTAGCCGGACTCGTTGTAGATCATCAGGGCGTACTGCATCGCTACCTCCGGGGCAGTGGACTCTCATCTGAACGACGAACGAGCGGCCACGCAAGGGACACCATCGGCCCAGGGGCGTGTGCCGGACTAACGGTCGTCGCCGGTCAGGCCCGCCTTGCGGAGGGCTTCGGCCATGGCGCCCGTCGGAGCCGGCCGGTCCTGGCGGCGCTGGCCGCCGCGCTGACCCTCACCGCGGCCCCCGCGACCACCCTGGCCTCCACCGCCCTGGCCTCCACCACGCTGCCCGTCACCACGACCGCCGTCACGACCACGCTGCCCGTCACCACGACCGCCGTCACGACCGCCTTCGCCACGACCGCCATTGCCACGGGCGCCGTCAGCACGAGTCGCGTCACCACGGGCGCCGTCACCGCGCGGGCCGTTTCCGCGGCCCTCGCCGCGAGCGCCGTTTCCGCGGCCGTCCGCGCCGCGACCAGCGCCCTGGCGGGCGGGCCCCTTGCGGCCGTCGCCCGAAGCCTGTGCGGCGGTCTCGTCCTCGAGACGCAGGGTCAGGGAGATGCGCTTGCGCGGGATGTCGACGTCGAGCACCTTGACGCGCACGATGTCGCCGGGCTTGACCACGTCTCGGGGGTCCTTGACGTAATTTTGGGACATGGCCGAAACGTGGACCAGGCCGTCCTGGTGGACGCCGACGTCCACGAAGGCGCCGAAGGCGGCCACGTTGGTCACCACGCCTTCGAGGATCATGCCCGACACCAGGTCGGAGAGCTTCTCGACCCCCTCCTTGAAGGTGGCGGTCTTGAAGCCGGGACGCGGGTCGCGGCCCGGCTTCTCCAGCTCGCGCAGGATGTCGGTGACCGTCGGCAGGCCGAACGTGTCGTCGGTGAACTCCTCCGGACTGATCGTGCGCAGCGCCCCCGTGTTGCCGATCAGCGACTTGAGGTCCGTCTTGACCGAGGTGAGGATGCGGCGGACCACCGGATAGGCCTCCGGGTGCACGCTGGACACGTCGAGCGGGTCGTCGCCGCCCGGAATGCGCAGGAAGCCCGCGCACTGCTCGAACGCCTTGGGGCCGAGCCTGGGCACCTGCTTGAGCGCGCCGCGCGTCCTGAACGGGCCGTTGGCGTCACGGTGGCGGACGATGCTCTCCGCCAGCGTGGACCCGATGCCGGACACGCGCGTGAGCAGGGGCGCGGACGCGGTGTTGACGTCGACGCCCACGGCGTTGACGCAGTCTTCGACCACCGCGTCGAGCGAGCGGGAGAGCTTGGACTCGGCGAGGTCGTGCTGGTATTGGCCGACGCCGATCGACTTGGGGTCGATCTTGACCAGCTCGGCCAGCGGGTCCTGCAGGCGGCGGGCGATGGAGACCGCGCCCCGCAGCGACACGTCCAGCTCGGGCAGCTCCTGCGACGCGTACGGCGACGCGGAGTAGACCGAGGCCCCCGCCTCCGAGACCACGATCTTGGTGACCGACGGCATGTGCTGAACCAGCTCACCGGCCAGCTTGTCGGTCTCGCGGGAAGCGGTGCCGTTGCCGATGGCGATCAGCTCGACCCCGTGCCGCTGCGCGAGCGCGCCCAGCACGGCGAGCGACTTGTCCCACTGCCGCTTGGGCTCGTGGGGGTAGATCGTCGCGGTCTCGACGACCTTGCCCGTGGCGTCGACCACGGCCACCTTCACGCCGGTGCGCAGCCCGGGGTCGAGACCCATCGTCGCCCGGGTGCCGGCCGGCGCGGCGAGCAGCAGGTCGCGCAGGTTGGCCGCGAACACCCTGACCGCCTCGTCCTCGGCCGCCTGCCACAGCCGCATCCGCAGGTCGATCCCGAGGTGCACGAGGATGCGGGTGCGCCAGGCCCAGCGTACGGTCTCGCCCAGCCACTGGTCGGCCTGCCGCCCCTGGTCGGAGACGCCGAACCGGGAGGCGATGCGCAGCTCGTAGTCGGGACTGTCGTCCGGCTCCAGCGCGACGGAGAGGATCTCCTCCTTCTCGCCACGGAACATCGCCAGGATCCGGTGCGAGGGCAGCTTCGTGAACGGCTCGCCGAACTCGAAGTAGTCGGAGAACTTGGCCCCCGCCTCCTCCTTGCCCTCCCGGACCTTGGACACCAGCCGGCCGCGGCTCCACAACTGCTCCCGCAGCCCGCCGATGAGGTCGGCGTCCTCGGCGAAGCGCTCGATCAGGATGGCCCTGGCGCCTTCCAGCGCGGCCCCCGCGTCGGCCACGCCCTCGGCGACGAAGCCCTCGGCCGTCGCGACGGGATCCAGCGAGGGGTCGGCGAGCAGCTGGTCGGCCAACGGCTCCAGGCCCAGCTCGCGGGCGATCTGCGCCTTGGTGCGCCGCTTGGGCTTGAAGGGCAGATAGATGTCCTCGAGTCTGGCCTTGGTCTCGGCCGCCATGATCTGCTCGCGCAGCTCGTCGTCGAGCTTGCCCTGGGACTCGATCGACTCCAGGATCGCCGTCCTGCGCTCCTCCAGCTCGCGCAGGTAGCGCAGCCGCTCTTCGAGCGTGCGCAGTTGCGCGTCGTCGAGAGTGCCGGTGGCCTCTTTGCGGTATCGCGCGATGAACGGCACGGTCGCGCCGCCGTCGAGCAGCTCGACGGCCGCCCGCACCTGCCCGTCGCGTACGCCGAGCTCTTCCGCGATTCGCTGGTGAATAGAGAGCACTTGCCTGCCTTTCGATGGTCCCGCCGGTCAATTGTGCAGGACAACGCCATCCTTCATGACCAGAGTGCGCGCAGGGTGAACGACCACCGCCTCCGCCGGCCCCCCGCACGGCACGACGACCAGGTCGGCCCGGTCGCCGGCGGCCAGGCCGTAGTCTTCCAGGCCGAGCGCGCGGGCGCCGCCGTAGGTGGCGGCCTCCAGCGCCAGCTCGATGTTCTCGTCCCTGCGGAACGTGCTGCGGTAGGCCACGTGCATCGCCCGCTCCAGCATGTCGCCGCTGCCATAGGGGCCCCACAGATCGCGGATGCCGTCGTGGCCGCAGGCGACCGTGACGCCCGCGGCCCGCAGCTTCTTGATCGGCGGCACCGGGAAGCTGTAGACGGCCGCGGTCGCCAGCGCGACGCCCGCCTCGGCGAAGCCCTGGGCCAGGCGGTCCTGGTAGGGCTCGTCGAGCTGGCCCAGCGCGTAGGCGTGGCTGACCGTCACCCTGCCGCCCAGCCCGAGCGCCTTGGTGCGCTCGGTGATGAGCTCCAGCTCCCACCCGCCCAGCGAGCCGCCGTCGTGCAGATGGATGTCGAGATGCGCGCCGTAGCGCTCGGCCAGGGCGAAGATCAGGTCGAGGTGGCGCACAGGATCGCGGTCGATGCCCGCGGGATCCAGCCCGCCGACCGCCTCGACGCCGCTCTTCAGCGCCTCTTCGAGCAGCTCGGCGGTGCCCGGGTTGGTGAGCACGCCGTGCTGGGGGAAGGCGACCTGGCGCACGTCCACGGGGGAGGTCGCGGCGGCTTCGCGCACGGCCTCGACACCCCGCAGCCCGGCCAGGGGGTCGATGTCCGTGTGCGTGCGGACGTGGGTGGTGCCCGCCGCGCTCATCCGCGCCAGCAGCGCGCCGATCCGCTCGACGCTCGGGACGCCCAGCTCGGCCCGGCGGGCGAGGTCGTCGCCGATCCGGCCGGCGAGCGTGTCGTCGGCCGAGTGGGGCACCCACGGCCCGCCGTAGAGGGTCTTGTCGAGATGGCAGTGCGCCTCGACCAGGCCCGGCAGGACGAGCTGCCCCTCGACGCCGACGACCTGGGCGCCTGGCGCGTCGATGCCCGGGGCGACGCGCTCGATCCGGGCGCCGCGCACCAGGAGGTCGGCGGGCGCGTCGAGGCCCCAGGGGCGTCCGCCGCGGAGCAGTACGTCGGTCATGCCCAGCACCCTAAACGGCGGCACCGACGATTTCGGCGCGTCAACTGCGACGGTGCCCAATCCGTCAAGCCATCCAGACAAACGGCGCGCCCCAAAAGCGAAAAAGTGGTCCCATTCGTTGGGTTGGGGCTGCGGCTGGGGCTGGGACGAAGGCCGGTGGCTGGGACGAAACCGGGGCCAAGGCTGGTGCTGGGTCGGGAGGTGCGGGAGGCGGGATCAGGCCGGGTGGTTCGCGAAGAGCTCAAGGTGGTGGCAGTGGCGGCAGCGGTAGGCGTCTATCTCCCACTTCGGCCGGCGGAATATCTTGGCGCCGCCCAAGACGCCGCGTTGGAGCGGCCCTTCGACCCATTCGGCGAAACCCGAGGCGCTCTGGCCGGTGTCCAGTATGAACCCGGTCTCAAGCGACTCTTCCCCGCAATGCGTACACCTTAATGACGACATGCCGCACGAGTGTAGTCAGATCTCGTCCACGTGGATGATGTTCGCGATGTCGGCGGCGTCCGCGCTCGGCCGGCCGGCGAGCCACGCGTCGAGGATCTCGGCCAGCACCACGTCGGAGGTGAGCCGGAGGCTGAGCGCCAGCACATTGGCGTCGTTCCACTTGCGGGCCCCGTCGGCGGTGTACGCATCCACGCACAGCGCGGCGCGCACGCCGGGCACCTTGTTCGCCGCGATCGACGCGCCCGTCCCGGTCCAGCAGCAGACGACCGCCTGGTCGGCCCGCCCCTCGCCGACGTCCCTGGCGGCGAGCTCGCAGGCCCACGCCCAGTCGTCGCGCTCGTCGTCGCTGAGCGCGCCGTGCGCCACCACCTCGTGCCCCCGGCGCCGCAACTCCGCCACGACCAGCTCGGCCACCCCGTCCTTGCTGTCGGCCGCCACCGAGATCCGCATCCGCGCTCCCTTCCTCGCCCCCACATCTACCCGAAAACGGGACTCGTGGCGGGTGCGGGGATCGAACCCGCCTGGAGCTGCGTATGAAACAGCCGGGCACACCAGCACCCTCACCCGCCTCAGGAAACGTCCTGGGCTGGCGCCGAGAGTCAGGCTCGGGCATCCCAGGACACGCCGGTACGGCGCCGCATGCGCATTCGCCGCCCGTCCATGGGATGTCCTTCCGAGATGAGGTCCTTTGCCGAATCCGATCTTGCCCGTGGCAGATCGGGTGGCGCAACGGATTTACTCCTGGCCACAGGAGCCGGGACTAGCGCATTGAGGTGGTATGTGCTTGGTTGTGTCGCCATATGACTATTGATGTGAGCGACATTCCGGCCCTCGCCCGGGGATGCGCGGTCCTGGGCACCGGGGGCGGGGGAGACGTGCGTACCGGGTCGCTGGCCGCCGTACGGGCGATCAGGGAGCATGGCGCGGTCGAGCTGGTCGGGCTGGGAGATCTGCCCGAAGACGCGCTCGTCGTGCCGTTGTCCGGGATCGGGGCGCCGACCGTCAGCCACGAGATGATCCACAGCGTGGACGAGCCCGGACGCATCGCGGACGAGATCGAGCGGCTGTTCGGCCGGCCGCCGAGCGCGGTCATGTCCTCCGAGATCGGGGGCTCCAACGGGGTCGCGCCCGTCGCCTGGGCCGCCGGGCTCGGGTTGCCGTTGCTCGACGCCGACGGCATGGGCCGGGCGTTCCCCGAGGTCCAGATGGTGTCGATGTACGTGGCGGGGCTGCCCGCGGACCTGGTGATCATGTCCGACGTCGCGGGGAACGTGGTGACCATCCGCCCCGTCGACGGGCTCTGGTCGGAACGGCTTGCCAGGGCCGTGTGCGTGGCGGCGGGCTCGAGCGCGCTGATGGCCGACTACGTGCTCACCGCCGCCCAGGCTCGCGGGGCGGTCATCGAGGGCACGGTCACGCGCGCTCTCGAGATCGGCAGGGCCACCGAGGGCGCCAGGGACCCGCTCGGGGCGCTCCAGGCCCGTTTGGGGGCCGCCAGGCTGATCACCGGCAAGCTGACCGACGTGGAGCGGCGCACCACGGGCGGGTTCGTCCGGGGGACGGCCACGATCGAGGGCACCGGTGACGACCGCGGCCGTACGCTCACCATGGAGCTCCAGAACGAGAACCTGGTGGCCAGGGAGCAGGGCAGGACGCTGGCCATGGTGCCCGACCTGATCACGGTCGTCGACACGGAGACCGCCGGGGCCGTACAGACCGAGAGCCTCAGGTACGGCCAGCGCGTCACGGTGCTCGCCTGGCCGTGCGACCCGCTCTGGCGCACCCCCAGGGGCCTGGAGACGGCCGGGCCGCGCGCGTTCGGGTACGACCTGGACTACGTTCCCGTCGAGGAGCTGATGGCGCATGGGTGATCTGCGGATCGGGATCGACGTCGGCGGCACGAACACCGACGCGGTCGTCCTCGACGCCGCGGGCAGGGTGGTCGCCAAGGCCAAGCGGCCGACGACCCCCGAGGTGACCGAGGGGTTGACGGCCGCGCTGGACGCGGTGCTGACGGCGCTGGACACGAAACAGGAGCGGATCGCCCGGGTCATGCTGGGCACCACGCACGCGACCAACGCGATCCTGGAGCGAAGGAGCCTCGGCCGGGTGGCCGTGCTGCGGCTGGGCGCGCCCGCGACCACCTCGGTGCCCCCGCTCTCCGACTGGCCTGACGACCTGCGCGAGGCCGTCTCCGCCGGCGAGGCGATCGTGCCCGGCGGTCACTACGTGGACGGCCGCGAGATCAGCCCGCCGGACCTCGGCGCGGTCCGCCGCTTCCTGGACGGCGTGCGCGCGGATGCGGTCGCCGTCACCAGCGTGTTCAGCCCGGCGGGCGACGAGCACGAACGCCGCGTCGAGGAGCTGATCAGGACCGAGTACGGGCTGCCGGTCTCGGTGAGCCACGAGATCGGCTCGCTCGGCCTGCTCGAACGCGAGAACGCCACCGTGCTCAACGCCGCCCTCTACGGCGTCGCCGCCCACGTGACCGGCGCCCTGGTCGCCGCGCTGGCCGAGCGGGGGCTGGGCGCGACGCCGTACCTGGCGCAGAACGACGGCACGCTCATGACGGTGGAGCACGCCGCGCGACTGCCGGTCTCGACGATCGGCTCCGGCCCGGCGAACTCGTTGCGCGGAGCGGCGTTCCTGTCCGGCGTGGCGGACGCGATCGTGGTCGACGTGGGCGGCACGTCCACCGACCTGGGCGTGCTGACCGGGGGTTTCCCGCGCGAGTCCGCGGCGGCCGTCGAGATCGGCGGCGTGCTGACGAACTTCCGCATGCCGGACATCCTGGCCATCGCGCTCGGCGGCGGCACCGTGGTGCGGGAGCACGGCATCGGCCCGGACTCCGTGGGTTACCGGATCGTCAACGAGGCGCTGGTGTTCGGGGGGCGTACGACGACGATGACGGACGCGGCGGTGGCGGTGGGCCGGATCCCGCGCGACGCCCCCGAGTGGCGCCTGGAGAGGGCACCGGGGATGGAGAAGGCGGTGGCCGTCGCCGACGAGATGGTCATCGACGCCGTGGACAGGATGGCGCTCGGCAGGTCGGGCAGACCGCTGGTCGCCGTGGGCGGCGGCGCGTTCCTGCTGCCAGGCCGCATCCCGGGGGCGAGTGAGGTGATCCGTCCTGAGCACGCCGAGGTGGCCAACGCCGTGGGCGCCGCCATCGCCCTCGCGAGCGGCAGAGTCGATACGATCTTGCCGGCGGGAGAAAGCCGGTCGGAAGCGATAAGAAAGGTCAAGGAGGAGGCGGCGGCGCGGGCCGTCGCGGCGGGAGCGGATCCCTCCGGCGTCGAGATCGTCGATCTCCTCGAGGTGCCGCTGAGCTACCTCTCCGAGCCCGCCGTGCGGGTACACGTCAAAGCCGCCGGACCCCTCGCCCGGTGACAGATCGAAAGGATCCCCCCACCATGCGCTGGCACAAGCGCCTGCTCGTCGCCTGGCTCACCGGCGCCCTGGCCCTGACCGCGACCGCGTGCGCGGGCGGCCAGGTACGCGGCGCCGGCGGGACGCCCCAGCCGCAGACCGCCGGCAGCGCGGCCACCCAGGCCGGGCAGGCCAACGACAGCACGTTCGTCTACGCGCCCAACCTCGACGTGGTCACCGACTGGGACCCGGCGACCTCCTACTCCAACGAGATCGTCGCCATGTCGAACATCTACGAGGGCCTGACCAGGTACGACGCCGAGGCCAGAGAGGCCGTGCCGCTCCTCGCCACCGAGTGGACCTCCTCGGGCGACGGCAAGGAGTGGACGTTCAAGCTGCGGCAGGGCGTGAAGTTCCACTCCGGCGCCACGCTCGACGCCGAGGCCGCCAAGAAGGCCATCGAGCGGACGATCGAGAAGAAGGGCGGCGCGGCCTACATCTGGGACCCGGTCGACGAGATCGAGGCGGTGGACGCGGCCACGCTGAGGTTCACCCTCAAGTACGCCGCCCCGCTCGACCTGGTCGCCTCCTCCGGCTACGCCGCCTACATCTACGACGTCGACGCCGTGGACGCGGACGGGAAGACGACCGCCGGCACCGGCCCGTACACGATCGACTCCTGGCAGAAGGGCAAGGAGACCGAGCTCACGCTGAAGGCGTTCGAGGGCTACTGGGGCGGCTGGAAGCCGGAGCAGTACAAGAAGGTCGCCTTCCGGGTCACGCCCGAGATCACCACCGCGTGGCAGTTGCTGCAGCGCGGCGAGGTGAACTTCGTGGAACGGCTGAACCCGCAGCTCTACGCCCAGGCCGGGACGACCGAGGGCGTGCAGACCACGCAGTCGCCGTCGTTCCAGAACCTGCTCCTGCTGTTCAACACCGCCGACGGGCCGGCCAAGGACGTCCGGGTGCGGCAGGCGCTGCAGCTCGCGATCGACTACGACGGGCTGGCGGCGGCGCTCAAGGGCTCCGGGCAGAAGGCCAGCGGCCTGGTGCCGCAGGGGCTGCTCGGCCATGCCGCGGAGCTGGCGCCCAAGCAGGACCTGGCCAGGGCCCAGGCGCTGCTCCAGGAGGCCGGGTACGGCCCCGACAACCCCGAGTTGGAGCTGACCCTGACCTACGCCCAGGGTGACGACGACCAGAAGCTGCTGGTCACGCTGCTCAGCACGGCGCTGAAGGGCCTCAACGTGACCCTGCGGGCCCGACCCATGACCTGGGGAGCGCAGTGGGACCTGGGCAAGAAGCAGGGCCAGGACATCTTCGTCATGTACTGGTATCCGGACTATCCGGACGCCTACTCCTGGTTCCTCAACGTGTTCAAGAGCGCTGACGAGCCGCAGTTCAACCTGTCGTACCTGAAGAACGCCGACATCGACGCGGCCATCGACAAGCTGCCCGAGCTCACGGCCACCGACAAGCTCGCGGCCGATCAGGAGTACGAGGACCTGCAGAAGAAGATCATCCAGGAGGAGGCGGCGGTGGCGGTGCCGTACGTGCAGACATACCAGCGCGCGTTGACTGCCGATGTGCAGGGATATGTGGACAATCCCGCTTATCCCAACGTGGTCTTCTTCTACGACCTCAAGCGCGCAAGCTGACCATGCTCCGCTATCTGGCCCAGCGGCTCGGCCAGGCCCTCCTGGTCGTGGCCGGCGTGGTCGTGCTCACGTTCGCGATCATGCGGCTGGTGCCTGGGGACCCGGCGGTCGCGTTCGCCGGGCCGAAGGCCACGCCCGAGCAGCTCGCCGCGGCGCGCGAGCGGTTCGGGCTGGACGACCCGCTGCCCGTGCAGCTGCTCGACTACGTACGCGACCTGCTGACCGGCGACTGGGGGACCAGCCTGCACACCAGGCAGCCGGTGCGGGAGGACCTCTATCTGGCCTTCCCCGCCTCGCTGGAGCTGGTCGGCACGGCCCTGGTCCTCGCGGTCGCCGTCGGCGTCCCGGTCGGCGTGCTCGCCGCCCGTCACCAGCGGCGGCTGCCTGACCTCGGCGTACGCTTCACCAGCATGCTGGCCGTCTCCGTACCGGTCTTCTGGCTGGCACTGACGCTGCAGGTGGTGTTCGCCAGCAACCTGGGCTGGTTCCCGGTGGCCGGTGAGTACGACTCCTCCCTCGACACCACCAGCCCCCTCACCCTCTGGACGAACATCACCGTCGTCGACGCCCTGATCACCGGCAACTGGCCCATCTTCACCAGCACCCTCGAACACCTGGTCCTGCCCGCCCTGGTCGTGGCCGCCTATCCCATGGGGGTCATCGCCCAGATGACCAGGGCCGCGCTCATCGAGGAGTCCGGCCAGGACCACGCCAGGCTCGGACGCGCGCTCGGCTTCGGCGAGACGTCCATCCTGACGAAGTTCGCCCTGAGGCCGGCGCTGAGCCCGGTGCTGTCGCTGATCGCCCTCGTCTTCGCGTACGCGATCGTCAACGGCTTCCTGGTCGAGGCGGTGTTCAACTGGCCCGGCCTGGGCCGTTACGCCGCCGACTCGATCCGGTCGCTGGACACGCCCGCCATCGCCGGCGTCACCCTGCTGGTCGCCCTGGTGTACACCCTGGCCAACCTGGTCGTGGACGTCCTCCAGGGCTTCGTCGACCCGCGAGCGAGGTCCCGATGACAGAGGTGAACCAGGCGGCCGCGCCACTGCGCCGCACGCTGCCGCGGATCCCCGACAGGTTCGCCGCGTTCGGCGCCGTGCTGATCGTGGTCGTGGTGCTGGCCGCCGTCCTCGCGCCGTGGCTGGCGCCGTACCCGGTGGACGAGCTGAACCCGGCCGAGCAGCTCCAGCCGCCGAGCGCCGCCCACTGGTTCGGCACCGACCTGGTCGGCAGGGACGTCCTCACCAGGATCCTGTACGGCGGCCGCACCTCGCTGTTCATCGCCGTGGCCGTGCTGGCGGTGTCGGCGCTGGCCGGCGTCACGCTGGGCGTGGTGGCCGGATACGCGGGCGGCTGGCTCAGAGACGTGATCATGCGGGTCACGGACGTGTTCCTGGCCTTCCCCGCGCTGCTGCTCTCTCTGACGCTGGCGGTCGTGCTGCAGCCGGGCGTCAGCACGGTCGTGCTGGCCATCGCGGTGACGTGGTGGCCGTGGTACGCCCGGCTGGCCGCCGCCTCGGCCGCGTCGATCGCCACCCGGAGCTACGTGGACGCGGCCCGCTGCCTCGGTGTGCCCGCGCCGCTGATCATCCTGCGGCACGTGCTCCCGAACTCCCTCACGCCCGTCCTCGTCCAGATCTCCCTGGACGCGGGCGGGGTCATTCTGACCGCGGCAGCGCTGTCGTACCTGGGGCTGGGCGCGCAGGAGCCGACGGCGGAGTGGGGGCTGATGGTGCAGCAGGGGCAGACGCTCTTCACCACGAACTGGTGGGTGGTCACCTTCCCAGGGCTGGCCATCCTGGTGACGGCGTTCGCGTTCAACGTGCTGGGTGAGGGGCTGCGCAACGCGCTGGACCCCGGAGCGGAGGAGCTCGGCAGGAGAGA
Organism: Nonomuraea cypriaca; assembly: GCF_015645445.1. GTDB lineage: Bacteria > Actinomycetota > Actinomycetes > Streptosporangiales > Streptosporangiaceae > Nonomuraea > Nonomuraea cypriaca. The sequence goes on from NZ_JADOGI010000020.1 coordinate 56,508, forward strand.
GCGACGAAGGAGCCAACGAGTGCCGAAGCGGCCGCGACCATGAACACGAGCGGAGGAGCTCGGCAGGAGAGAGCGACGAAGGAGCCAACGAGTGCCGAAGCGGCCGCGACCATGAACACGAGGGCGGCGAAATGATCGAGGTACGCGACCTCCAGGTGCGGTACGGCGACCGGGTCGTGGCCGACGTGCCCGAACTCGACGTGGGCGCGGGCGAGTGCGTGGCGATCGTGGGGGAGAGCGGGTCGGGCAAGTCGACCACGCTGCTGTCCCTGCTCGGCCTCATCCCAGACGCCACTGTTTCCGGACATGTCACTGTCTGCGGCGTCGATGTCATGACCGCCGCGCCGCGCCGCCTGCGCGAGATCCGCGGCGCCAGGGTGGCGCTGGTGATGCAGTCGCCGCAGGCCGCCCTGAGCCCCGCCACCCGCCTCGGCGTCCTGATGCGCCGCGCGCTCAAACTGCACGGTGTGGGGAGGCCGGCCGAGATCATGGCGGAGGCCCTGGAGGCGGTGCTGCTCGACCGGGAGATCCTGCGCCGCTATCCCCACGAGGTCTCCGGCGGCCAGGCGCAGCGCTTCGCCATCGCGCTGGCCATCGCCCTGGGCGCCGAGGTGATCCTTGCCGACGAGCCCACCAGCGCCCTCGACGTGACCGTACAGGCGGAGGTGGTCGGCGTCCTGCGCCGGCTCAGGCGGGACCGCGGCCTGGCGCTCCTGCTGGTCTCCCATGACCTGGCCCTGGTCTCGACGATCGCCGACCGGGTGCTGGTCATGCGGGACGGCGTGGTGGTCGAGTCGGGCCCGGCCGCGAAGGTGCTGGCCGACCCGGACCACCCCTACACCCGCGAGTTGCTGGAGGCGCTGCCGTGACCGTGCTCAGAGCCGAGCGGGTGACGCTCGGGTACGGCAAGCGCCCCGTGGTCCACGACCTGAGCCTCGACATCACCGAGGGCGGCGTCGGCCTGATCGGGGAGAGCGGCTCGGGCAAGACGACGCTGGCCCGCGCGTTCCTTGGGCTCCTGGCCCCAATGTCCGGAAATATCTGGTACGGCGATCAAACCCTGAAAAAAGCGGACATGCGGACGTTCCGGAAGGACGTCCAGCCGGTCTTCCAGGCCGAAGCCCTCGACCCCAGGATGCGCGTCGGCGCCTCCGTGGCCGAGGGCCTGCCCCGGAGCGCCCGATCCAGGGTCACCGAGCTGCTCGAACAGGTCGGCCTGGACCCCGCCCTGGCCACCCGCAGGCCGCACCAGCTCTCCGGCGGCCAGCGCCAGCGCGTGGTGATCGCCAGGGCTCTGGCCGTGGGCCCCCGCCTGCTCATCCTCGACGAGCCCACGAGCGCCCTGGACGTGACGGTTCAGGCCAGGATCCTCGACCTGCTGGCGGCTCTCGACACCGAACGCCTCCTCATCACCCACAACCTCGCCGTCGTGGAACGGCTCTGCCGCACCTCCCACGTGCTCTTCGCGGGCCGCGTCGTCGAGTCGGGCCCCACGGGCGACCTCCTGGCCCGTCCCGCACACCCGTACACCAGGGCCCTGCGTGACGCCGTGCCGAAGCTCGGCGGCGCCCCGCCCGAGGCCAGGGGCAGGACGGAGGCGGTGCCGGCCGCGACGGGGTGCTCGTTCAGGCTGCGCTGCCCGCTGGCGGTGGCCGAATGCGAGCGGGCGCCCGCGCTCAGGGACGTACGTGGCCGCCAGGTCGCCTGTCACCGCGCCGAGGACGTCCTGGCCACCTGACCTACCACCTGGTCGCGCAGGTGCGCGCCCAGGTCGTCGGAGAGCATGCCCATCAGCCTGGCCAACTCCGCACGATCCGCCTCGGACCAGTCGGCCACCGCCGCCTCGAACCACGCCGTGGTCACCTTTTGGCAGCGCATGGCGACCTCGGTCCCGTCGTCGGTCAGCATGATGCGCCAGGCTCGGCCGTCCTCGGGGTCGCGTACCCGCCGCACCAGCCCGAGCCGCTCAAGCCCGGCGACGTGCCGGGTCACGTGCGGGCTCTCCACCTGCAACACTTCGGCGATCGCCCCGATCCTGAGCGGCCTGTCCGCGTCCAGCAGGCAGATGAGGACCTGCACGTCGGGCCGGTCCAGCCGGACTCCTGCGGCCTCGGTCAGCCGCGCATGCGTCTTGCCGCGGTTGATCGCGCTCACGAGCCTGCGGAAGGCCGCCACCGTGGTGACGAGATGTGGGTCCACTGTTTGCTTACCTAACTTACGTATGTATCATCGCTTCTCGGTTACTTACCCAAGTTATCTAAAGGAGCCGAGATGGCGACAGCAGTCGTGTCCACACCACGAGACACGTCGAGCCGGAATCCCTGGCCCGCGGTGGTGGCACTGGCCTTCGCGGCCTCCATCGCCGCACTGCAGAACACTGCGGTGGTCCCGTTGCTTCCCGTGCTGCAACGGGAGCTGCAGGCCCCGCTCTCCGCGGTGAGCTGGACGCTCACCCTGAACCTCCTGGTCGCCGCGGTGTCCACCCCTTTGCTGTCGCGGTTCGGCGACATGTACGGCCGGCGCAGGATGATCCTCGGCGCCATGGCCCTGCTGGTGATCGGCTCGGTGCTGGCCGCGTTGTCGACCTCACTGACGTGGCTGATCGTGGCGAGGGTGCTGATGGGCTTCGTCTCCGCCCTGGTGCCGTTGTCGATCGGGGTGGTGCGCGACTCGCTGCCCCGGCAACAGCTCCCGACCGGCATCGGCGTGCTGAGCGCGACGATGGGGTTCGGGAGCGGCCTCGGCATGATCATGGCCGGGTTCGCCTCCGATGACTGGCACCTGGTCTTCTGGGCCACGGCCGGGATCTCGCTGGTGGCGGCCGTCATCGTGGCCCTCCTCGTACGCGGCGACGCCCCGGCGGGCAAGGGCAGGCCCGACCTCCTCGGCGCCGCCCTGCTCGCCGCCTGGCTGGTCGCGTTGCTGCTGGCCATCAGCGAGGGCGGCTCGTGGGGCTGGACCTCGCTGGGCGTGCTCGGGCTCTTCGCCGCCGCGGCGGTGCTGGCGGCCGTCTGGGTCCTCGTCGAGCGCCGGGTGGCCGAGCCGCTGGTGGAGATCGCGATGCTGGCGCACCGGGGCACGATCGGCGCGACGGTGGCCTCGATGCTGCTCGGCCTCGCCTTCTTCACGCTCATGACCGGCATCTCCAGCTTCGCCCAGACCCCCGGCGGCGCCGGGTACGGCTTCGGCGCGTCCACCCTGCAGGTGGGGCTCTTCCTGCTGCCGAGCACGGTGGTCATGCTGGTGTTCTCGCTGTTCGCGGGCCGGTTCATGCGCCGCTTCCAGGCGTCGTCCATGGTGGCGGCGGGCTCGGCGGTCACCGGCCTGGCCGGGTTGTGGCTGCTGATCGCGCACGACCGCCCGGCGGACCTGTACCTGGCGGCCGCGATCATGGGCGTCGGTCTCGGAATCGGGTACGCGGCGCTGGGGACGATGGCCATCGAGCACGTCGACCCCGGCAAGACCGCGCTGGCGGCCGGCGTGAACGCGCTGGTGCGCATCGTGGGCGGCAGCACGGCGGGCGCCATGATCGCCGCTATCCTGGCCGCCAGGCCGGGCGAGGGCGGCTACCAGTGGGTCTTCGGCGTCGCCGCCGTGGCGGGCGGCGTGGCGGCGGTGTTCGCGGCCACGTACGGTGCGCTGAACCGCAGGGCGCTCGCAGCGGCTTGAGTCCCCTGAATCAGGAGGAGCTCACAGCGCCTTCAGCCCGCTGATCACCTCCAGCAGCACCTTGGCGTCGGGGGCGGGCGGCGGCAGTTCGACCTGCACGAGTTGTTGCGCGTGCAGGTCGCCGACCAGCACCCGGACCACGCCGATCGGCAGGTTCAGCTCGGCGGCCACGTCCACGAGCCTGGTCGGCTTGGTGCACTTCTGCAGGATGATCAGGTGCTCGGGGCCGAGGCCCACGGGCGGCGTCAGGCCGCCGGACGTGATGATCACCGCGATGAGGTCGATGGCCTCGCTCGCGGGGACCGTACGGCCCCTGGTCAGCAGGTAGGCGGGGACGATCGGGCCGGCGTCCTCGTCCAGCCAGCGCTCGTCATTCACTTGGCACCACCCGCATGGGGCGAGCGGGCTCCTTCACGCGAGCCTCCGGTTCCGGGTCGGCCACGTGCTCAGCCGGGATCAACACGATCGCGGTGGTCCCTCCATATGGTGAACCGCGCAACGTCACGCGGATGTCGTGCCTGGCGGCCAGGCGGGAGACGACGAAAAGGCCCAGCCGGTCGCTGTCTGCCAGGTCGAACTCCGGTGGGCTGACCAGCCGCTCGTTGAGTTCGGTCAGCTCGTCCGCGCTCACCCCGAGCCCGCGGTCCTCGACCTCGAAGGCGAAGCCGCGGGCCGTCTGCTCACCGCGCACGATGACCTGGGTGTGCGCGGGGGAGTAGACGGTGGCGTTCTCGATGAGCTCGGCGATCAGGTGGATCACGTCGCCGACCACGGGCCCGGCCAGGCGCAGGCCAGGCATCGGCTCGACGGTGACCCGCTGGTAGTCCTCGACCTCGGCCGCCGCGCCGCGGGCCACGTCGAGCAGCGGCACCGGCTTGCTCCAGCCTCGGCCGGGGGTGGCGCCCGACAGGATGATCAGGCCCTCCGCGTGCCTGCGCATGCGGGTCGTCAGGTGGTCGAGCCTGAACAGGTCGTCCAGCGCCTCGGGGTCGGTCGCGCGATGCTGCATGTCCGCGAGCTGGATGCGCTGGCGGTGCAGCAGGGTCTGGCTGCGCCTGGCCAGGTTGCGGAACACGTGCCCGACGCCCTCGCTGAGCTGCGCCTGCCCGACCGCGGCCTCCACGGCGGTCTGCTGGACGGTGGAGAAGGCCTTCCCCACGTCGTCGATCTCGACCGTGGTGCTCGCCACCGACAGCTCGGGCATCTCGACCTTCTCGCCCTTGCGCAGCTTGGAGACGACGTGCGGCAGCCGTTCCTGGGCCACCTCCAGCGCGGCCAGCCGGAGCGCGCCCAGCTCCTTGGAGAGCCGGTTGCCCATCCGCAACGAGAACGCGATCGACACGACCACCAGCGCCAGGCACGTGCCCGCCAGGAGGAACGCCCGCTCCAGCACCCTGTCGGCCACCGGGTCGGCCTGGGCGTTCAGCATCGTGCTCGCCCGCATCTGCGCTTCCTGGAAGGAGTTGGCCAGCGCCTGCGTGGTGCCGAGCCAGCCCTGCGGCGTGCCGCCCGCGATGACCTGGTCCTCCATCATCCGCATCCGCTGGTACGCGGGGGAGGTGATCAGCGCGACGTGGGTGTCGCGCATGACCGGGTCGAGCTCGCCGAGCGCCTGGTCGACCACGAACCGCCGGTTGCCGACGAGCTGCGTGAACAGCCTGCGCTCCGCGGCCGTGGTCGGCCCCAGCGCGATGGCCTGCTCCCGGGTGAGCAGCTCCTTGGCGTAGCCCAGGTCGATGACCACGCGGGACTGCTCGTAGATCGGGATGTCGTCGATGAGCGCCACCCGCCGGTGCAGGCCGAAGATGGTGTCGGTGATCGTGTTGTACGCCTCCGCCGTGTGCAGACGGTCGGACAGACTCGTGTCGATCTCTCCCCGGATCGCATCGAGTCTGTCGAGTTGCGTGTACACCGCGTCCACCTGCGTGCGGATCTCTTCCGATCTGTCCTTGGAGTGGCTGGAAAGCTTTCTGAACGAGTCCCTTGCGGCGTCGGTTCGGGTACGTTGCGCGGCGACGGCCGGCTCCTCCGACGTGTTACGCAGGTGCTGGGCCGAGACGAGACGCTCGCGCTGGATCTCGCTGATCAGTTTGTACGCGGGAAGGCGGAGGTTCGTCCAGAGTGTCTTGTATTCGCGCAGCTCCAAGCTCTCACTGGCGGTGACGGCGGTGATGACACCCCACAACACCACCATGGAGGTCAGCGGCACCAGCAGTAGTCCGATGATCTTCATGCGGATCGTTCGGCTACGACCCATGGCACCTCACTCCGGTCGGTCCCCTGCTGGCAACCCCGGACGGGACAAGCCCTGAGGATAGCAATTCGATCACCAGAATGCCCAATTTTTCGGGACTTTTTGGCAATCTTTCATGATCATGCAGTAGGTTTCCCGGGGTGGTTCGGTGAGAGAGGGAGATGCGTTGCGCCGTCGTATCGCAGCGGCCGCCGCGCTGGTGCTCCTCGCGGCCTGTTCGGCCCCGCCGGAGGTGCGCCACGCCCCGGCCGGCGAAGCCCCGTTCGTCTACGTCGACAACCTCGACGTGATCACGGAGTGGGACCCGAGCCGTTCCTACTCCAACGAGATCATCGCGCTCCAGAACATCTACGAGACCCTCACGCTCTGGAACCCGGTCACCAAGAAGTCGGCGCCCCGCCTGGCCACGTCGTGGCGGTCGTCTGCGGACGGCAGGACATGGACGTTCACCCTGCGTTCGGGCGTGACCTTCCACACCGGCAGGCCACTGGACGCGGCGGCGGTCAAGGCGTCGATCGAGCGCACCATGAAGTCCGGGACCGGCGCGTCCTACATCTGGGACGGGGTGTCCTCCATCAGGGTGGAGGACCCGGAGACGGTGACGTTCTCGCTGAAGTACCCGGTGCCGCTGGACCTGGTGGCCTCGGCCGGGTACGCGGCCTACATCTACGACACGAAGGCCGCGCCCGACCTCGGGAAGTGGTTCAGTGCGGGCAGGGACGCGGGCTCTGGGCCCTACACGGTGGCGAAGTGGCAGCGCGGCAAGGAGGAGGAGCTCACCCTCAGGGCGTACGACCAGTACTGGGGCGGGTGGAGCAGGCCGCACTACAGCACGGTGAAGTACCGCGTCGTGCCCGACCTCGACCGGGCCTGGCGGATGTTGCGTAACGGTGAGGCGACCTTCGTCGAGCGGCTCAGCCCGAGCCTGTTCGCCAAGGCGTCGGCCACGCCGGGCGTGCGCACGTCGGAGCGGCCGTCGTTCCAGACGGCGATGGCGCTGTTCAACACCGCGAGCGGGCCGCTGCGGGACGTACGGGTGCGCCGCGCGATCCAGCAGGCCATCGACTACCGGGGCCTGATCAAGGACCTGCGGGGCGCGGGCGCGCCGAACGCCGGGGTCATCCCCGGAGGGCTGCTCGGCCACGTCCCCGCCCGCTCGCCCCGCCAGAACCCGGCCGGCGCGGCACAGCTGCTGGCCAGGGCCGGGTACGGGCCGGAGGGCGAGCCGCTGCGGCTGCGCATGACGTACGCGGAGGGCGACAGCGACCAGCGGCTGTTCGTCACGAAGCTGGCGGCGGCGCTGCGGCCGCTCAACGTCACGCTCGAAGCCAGGGCGATGTCCTGGAACGCGCAGTGGGAGCTGGGCAGGAAGGGCGGCCAGGACATCTTCCTCATGTACTGGTATCCGGACTACGCCGACGGCTACTCGTGGTTCGGCAACGTCTTCCACAGCGCCGACCCGACCGGCTTCAACCTCGCCTACCTGCGCGACCCGAGCCTCGACGCGCTGCTCGACACCGTGCCCGAGCTGACCGTGACCGACAAGACGGCGGCGCAGCGCACGTACGAGCGGGCCACCACGCAGGTCCTCGACCAGCGCGCGGCCGCCGCGCTGCCCTGGGTGGTCAACTACCAGCGGGCCTACGTGGGCGGAGTCGGCGGCTACGACGACAACCCGGCCTACCCCGACGTGGTCTTCGTCTACGAGCTCCGCCCGTCAGCCTGATGGACGCGTTCGCGCAGCCGGGTCCTGATCTCCTCGGGGGTGTAGGCGCGGCGGCGGCGTTCGGCTCGTGCGATCACCACGCCCGTGGCCGCGACGCCCATGATTCCGGCCAAACCCAGCATTTTCCACCAGCGCATGTGCCTACGCTAGTCCGTGTGCTGACTCTCGACGAGGCCGTCAGGGTGACGAGGACCGGCGACCTGTGGATCTTCCGCGGGCGTTCCATGCCGGATCGCGCGATCCAGACCATGACCAACAGCCCGGTCAACCATGTGGGCATGGCCATCGTGATCGAGGACCTGCCGCCGATGATGTGGCACGCCGAGCTCGGCAGGTCCCTGCTCGACCTCTGGTCCGGCACCCACCATCGCGGGGTGCAGCTGCACGACCTGCGGGACGCGGTGACGGTCTGGGCGGACAGGTACGGCCAGCGCCCCTGGCTGCGCCAGCTCGAACCGCAGGCGACCGGCGAGATGGAGGACGCGGCCCTGCGTACGGTGGCGCGGCTCGACGGCACGCCGTTCCCCTCGACGGCCAGGCTGGCCGCGCGCTGGGCCAAGGGCCGCGTTCCGCGCAGGCGCCGCGAGGAGCAGACGCTGGAGAGCGCCTACTGCGCCGAGGTGGTGGCGGTCACGTACGAGGAGATGGGCCTGCTGCCCGGTGGCCGCCGCCCCAACTGGTACGACCCCGGCCGATTCTGGAGCGGCGACGACCTCGACCTGCTCACCGGCCGCGGACTCGGCAACGAGATCACCGTCGGCGTCGAGCGTACGAGCTGATCTAATCGGCCCATGAGCACCGTGAACGTCGCCGTCATCGGCGTGGGCAACTGCGTCTCCTCCCTCGTGCAGGGCGTCGAGCACTACCGCGACGGCGCCGCGCCCGGCCTGCGGCACCCCGTGTGCGCGGGGTACGCGATCTCCCAGGTGCGCTTCACCGCCGCCTTCGACGTCGCCGCGGCAAAGCTCGGCCTGGACCTGTCCGAGGCCATCTGGACACCGCCGAACAACGCCCGCGCGTTCGCCGAGGTGCCGCTCCTCGGCGTACCCGTCGTGGACGGGATCCTGGCCGACGGCGTGGGCCCCGGCTCGGCGGACCTGATCGACCCGCGCGGCGCCGCGACGCCCGCCGAGGTCGCCGCCCACCTCAGGGCCACCGGCACGCACATCGTGCTGAACTTCCTGCCGTCCGGCGCGCAGCGGGCCACCGAGCTGTACGCGGAGGCGGCGCTGGGTGCTGGTTGCGCGTTCGTGAACTGCATGCCGGCCGTGATCGCCCGTTCGCCGGAATGGCGGCGCCGCTTCGCCGCGGCCGGGCTGCCGCTGGTCGGGGATGATCTGAAGAGCTCGTTCGGCGCCACGCTCGTGCACCGCGCCCTCGTCGACGCCCTGACCGAGAACGGGGTCGCGCTCGACGGCGGCCACCAACTGCTCGGCGGCGGCAACATGGACTTCGTGAACCTGGAGGATGCCGACCGGATGCGAGGTAAAAAGGCGACAAAGGCGACGGGCGCCGGCCAGTCCGTGCACGTCGGCGCGCAGTACATCCCGTTCATGGAGGACCGCAAGGTCGCCTACATCCGGCTCGACGGCGAGGGGTTCGGCGGCTCGCCCGTGGAAGTGGCGGTGCGCATGGTCGTCGAGGACTCGCCCAGCGCCGCGGGCAACGCCCTGGACGCCGCGCGGCATGCCAAGGCGGCCATGGACGCGGGCGCCGGGGGGCTGCTCAGCGCGGTTTCCAGCGCGCTGATGAAGGCGGTTTGACCCATTATGCTCGGGCGGGATGGACATCCGCGTGCTCGGCCCGGTCGAAGTGTGGGACGGCGGTGCTGAAATCCCGATCGACGGGGCCCAGCAGCAGTGCGTGCTGGGCCTGCTCGCGGCGCACCTCGGCTCGTACGTGCCGGTGGACCGGCTGATCGAGGCGCTGTGGGAGGAGGACCCGCCCAAGACCGCCAAGACGATCGTCCAGCTCAAGGTGTCGCAACTGCGCAAGACGCTGGGCGGGCGCATCGCCAGCACGACGGCCGGCTACGCCCTAGCCGTACCCGAGGAGGAGGTCGACCTCGGGCGCTTCCGCCGCCTGGCCGCGCGGGGACGGGCCGCCGGCCGCCCGGAGGACGCGACCGCCGCCTGGGCGCGGGCGCTCGGCCTGTGGCGCGGGCAGCCCCTCCAGGGCCTCGGCGCCGCGTGGGTCGAGCAGCGCGTACGCGGCCCGCTGCTGCGCGAACGCTGGGACCTGATCGAGGAGCAGGCCGCCGCGCTGATCGAGCTTGGCCGCCACCGGGAGGTGCCCGCGCTCCTGCATGAGCTCAGGGCCGAGGAGCCGCTGCGGGAGACGCCGCACGCGCTGGCCATGACGGCGCTCTGGCACGACGGGCGCACGGCCGAGGCGCTGGAGCTGTACCACGACGTGCAGCGGCTGCTGGCCAGGGAGCTCGGCGTCGATCCCGGGCCCCGCCTGCGCGACCTGCACCAGCGCATCGTCGAAGGCCACCGGCCCGTGGCGCCGCGCCAGCTCCCCAGAGACGTCCCCGGCTTCGTCGGCAGGCAGGAGGAGGCCGAGCTCCTGCGGCAGCTGCTGCGCGCCGGCCGGGTGGCCGTGGTCACCGGCGCGGCCGGCATCGGCAAGTCGGCGCTGGCCGTGCACGTCGGCCACCAGGTCGCCGCCGACTTCCCCGACGGCCAGCTGCACGTGGACCTGGGCGGCCATGGCAGGGGGGAACCGCTGCCGCCTGAGCGCGTGCTGCCCCGGTTGCTCGGCGCGCTCGGCGTACCTGTGCCGGCCGGCGGCGCCGAACAGCTCGATCTCTACCGCTCCACGCTCGCCACCAGGCGCGTGCTGCTCGTGCTCGACAACGCGGCCAACGCCGAGCAGGTACGCCCGCTGCTGCCCGGCGGCTCGTCCTGCGCGATGATCGTCACCAGCCGCGACGCGCTGCGCGGCCTGGCGCTCCAGGGCGCGCAGGGCGTACGGCTGGCCACGCTCACCCCCGCCGAGTCCCACGACCTGCTGGCCGACCTGGTGGGCCGCGACCTGATCCAGGCCGACCCCGAGGCCGCCGCCGAGCTGGCCGAGCTGTGCGGGCACCTGCCGCTGGCGCTGGCCATCGCCGGCGCGAACCTCATCGGCCGGGCCGGCCTGCGCGAGTACATCGAGGAGCTGCACGCCGACCGCTGGAGCACGCTGGCCGTCGAGGGCGACGCGCAGGCCACGGTCGCGACCGCGTTCGCCAGCTCGTACGCGGCGCTCGCGCCGGACGCGCGGGTGCTGTTCCGCCGGTTCGGGCTGGTTCCCGGCTGCGACTTCACCGCGCGCTCCGCCGCCAGGCTGGCGGGCACCGATCCGGCCGCGGCCAAGCGGCTGCTGGCCAGGCTCGCCACGGCCCACCTGGTCGAGGAGCACGCGCCCGGCCGCTACCGGCTGCACGACCTGGTCTGCCTGTACGCCCGAGAGCACTGCACGGACGGCGACGACGATCCGGCGCCGCTGCACGCGTACTATCTGCACACCGCGCGGGCCGCCGCGCCGCTGCTCGCGCCCTCCATGGAGCTGCTGCCGCTGACGGAGGAGGACCCGCCGCACGACGCGGAGGAGTTCGCCGACGCCGCCGAGGCGGCCGCCTGGCTGGAGGCCGAGCAGCACAACCTGCTGGCCCTGATCGACCACGCCTCAGGCCGCATCCTGTGGCGGTTGATCGAGAGCCTGCGGGCCTTCATGTACGGCACCTACCAGGCCGACGTGATCATCGCCCTGGCCCGCCGCGGGCTGGCCGTCGCCGAGCGGGACGGCGACCTCGCCGGCCAGGCCAGCATGCACCACACGCGGGCCAACGCCCGTTTCCTCCTGAACGAGCCCCGCTCGGCCATCCGGCACTACGAGATCGCCTCCGACCTCTACGAGCGGATCGGGTGGGACATCGGCGCACTGGTGACCCTGACCAATCTCGTCATGGCCAACGCCAGCCTCGGCGACTTCCACGAGGGCGCGGACAAGCACGAGCGGATCGTCCGGCTCTGGGAGGCGCTCGAACCCTCGACGAAGCTGGCCGCCACGCTGGAGAACCACGCCATCGTGCTGCTGCGGGCCGGGCGCGCCCGCCAGGCTCTGGAGCGGCAGGAACGCGCCATACGGACGTGGGAGGAGGTCGGCGGGCCGCCGGTCTGGAAGGCGCGGGCGTACTCCATAGTCGGCGACATCCACCTGGCGCTCGGCGACCTCGACGCGGCCCTGGAGGCGTTCGAGCACGGCCTGAGGTGGGCGCAGAGCGGCCAGCTGGCCGGGACGCTGTCGAGCGTGGCGCTGCTGCACCACATCCGGGGCGACGGCGCCACCGCGGCCGAGCTGGCCCGCCGTGCCGTGCGCGCGGCCCGCGCGAGAGGACTGACGAGCGAGTACGACGAGGCGCGCAGCACGCTCGCCCTGGTGGACGAATCCCTCGACCTCGCCGAACGCCTCACCATCCTGCAGGAAGTGCTCGCCGCCTATCAGGACCGTACCTATCCCTACCTCGACACCCGGGTCCGCGTCTGGCTGGCCGGCCTGCATCTGAGCGGCGGCCAGCGTGAAGCGGCCGTCGCGGCCGCCACGCAGGCGCTCGACCGCGCCACCCGGTACGGCCTGCGGCGGCTCGAGGGCCTGGCCCTCACCGTGCTCGCCCGCGTACACCTGCTGGACGGCTCGCCCGGCGCGGGGCACGACTACGCCAGGAGGGCCGTCAAGGTGCACCGGGAGTTCGGGCACCGGTGGGACGAGGCCGACGCGCTGTCCCTGCTGCCCGATCAGGCCTGACAGGCCAGCAGGGACTCGAAGGTCGCGCGCAACTCAGGCCCCGGGTCCACGCCGAGCTGGTCGGCCAGCTCCCGGCGGGTGCGTTCGTACAGCTCCAGCGCCTCCGCCTGCCGCCCGAGCCGGTAGAAGCTCGTCATGAGCAGCGACACCAGCCGTTCCTGGTGCGGCTCGGCCGTGACGACGGCGCGCAGCGGCCCCACCACGCGCTCCGGCTGCCCCAGCCTGAGCCGGCGGCGGGCCAGCTCCTCCACCGCCGCCAGCCGCGCCTCCTCCAGCTCGACCGCGGCCACCGCCAGCGACTTACCGCCCCCGGAATCGCCGAGCGCGGGACCGCGCCACAACGCGAGCGCCTCGTCCAGCAGGTCCGCGCCCGGCCCGTCGTCCCGCCTGGCGGCCTCGGCGACCAGCCGCCGAAAGCGCACCGCGTCCACGATCTCGGGGTCGGCGAGTAACGCGTAACCCGAGGCGTCGCTCTCCAGCCGCACGCCGTGCAGCGAGCGGCGCAACCGGTAGACGTGTCCCTGCACGGTCATCCGCGCGCTGTCCGGGGGGTCGCCTTCCCATACGGCGTCGATCAGCCGCTCCACCGGCACCGGACGGTTCAGGTCCAGCAGCAGCGCGGCCAGCACGTAACGACGCTTACGCGGCCCGATCTCCAGGCGGCGTCCCCCGACACAGGCGTCGATGGACCCGAGCAGGCGAAACTCCAAGTGATCCATTCATCACAGGATGGCAGGGCGCGCTAAAGGACGGCTAAAGACCGAAACACGCCAACAGAACGCCAACGGCCTCTGCCAGGGTTCTGGGCTTCACGATCTTCGCCGATTTCCGTCGAAACAGGAAGAGAAGAAAGTTGATCACGAAGAAGGCCGCGATCGCCGTCATGGCAGGCTCCCTGCTCGCGGGTCCGGTAGCCACCGTTGTCATGACGCAGCCGAGCAACGCCGCCGTCGTCGCCAAGGACCGGCTCGGGCCCGGCGAGTGGCTGCTGCCCGGACAGTCGCTGACCTCGGGGGGTGGCCGGTTCAAGCTCGTCCAGCAGAACCAGGGGAACCTGGTGTTCTACGACGGCACCAAGGCGCTGTGGACCTCGCCCACCTCGGGCAAGCCCGGCGCCAAGGCGGCCATGCAGAAGGAGGGCAACCTCGTCATCTACGGCCCCGACAACAAGCCGCTGTGGTCCACGCCGACCGCCGGCAACCCGGGCGCGTACCTGCTGATGCCGAAGGCGAGCGGCAACCTGGTCATCTACTCCAGGGACAACAAGCCGCTGTGGTCGTCGACGGCGTACATCGGCAAGCTCCCCTCGGGCCACTCGCTCAAGCCCGGCCAGTGGGTGCAGTCGAGCAACGGCCGCTACAAGCTGATCCAGCAGGACGAGGGCAACGCGGTGTTGTACGACGGGCAGCGCAGCCTGTTCACCACGCCCACGGCGGGGCACCCCGGCGCCCGCTCGATCATGCAGCGTGAGGGCAACTGGGTCGTGGTCGACCGCGGCGACAAGGCGCTGTGGACGACCAAGACCGCGGGCAACCCGGGCGCCTGGCTGTCGGTCTCGAACGACGGCCGCGTCATCATCTACTCGAGCGCCAACAAGCCGCTCTGGACCAGCCGCTGACCGGTCCCTCCTGCCGGGCGGCCGGTCGCCGCCCGGCTTTTCCCTGTCTCTGACCAGCTCTCTGACCAGCTCTCTGACCAGCTCTCTGACCAGCTCTCTGACCAGCTCTCTGACCAGCTCTCCGACCAGCTCTCCGACCAGCCTCCGACCGGCTCTCTGACCGGCCGATGGGCTCTGAGGAGGGCTCTGGTGGCAGGGTGGGAGAATGCGCCTGGCTACCTGGAACGTGAACTCGGTCAAGGCACGGCTGCCCCGCCTGCTCGAATGGCTGGCCGCCGCCGACCCCGACATCGTCTGCCTGCAGGAGACCAAGTGTCCCGCGGAGGAGTTCCCCGCGGCCGAGCTGGGCGCACTCGGATACGCCACCGCGGCCCACGGCGACGGCAGGTGGAACGGCGTCGCGCTGCTGTCCAGGGCCGGCCTGGACGACGTGACCCTCAGCTTCCCCGGCGAACCCGGCTTCGGCGAGCTCGACGGTGTCGGCGCGGCCCGGCCGGAAGCCCGCGCGATCGGCGCCACCTGTGGCGGGATGCGCGTGTGGTCGCTGTACGCGCCGAACGGGCGTACCGTCGACTCGCCCCACTACCTCTACAAGCTCGACTGGTTCGCGGCGTTGCGCGACGCCCTGGAGACCGAGCTGGCCGCGGGACCGCTGGTGGCCTGCGGCGACTACAACGTGGCGCCGACCGACGCCGACGTGTGGGATCCCGCGTTGTTCGCCGGCGCCACCCACGTCACGCCCGCGGAACGCCGGGCACTGGCCGACCTGCGCGCCCTCGGGCTGTACGACGTGGTGCCGATGTCGATGAAGGGGCCGCATCCGTTCACGTACTGGGACTACCGGGCCGGGATGTTCCACCAGAACAAGGGGATGCGGATCGACCTCGTGTACGCGAGCGCGGAGGTGGCGGGGCGGGTGCGGTCGGCGTATGTGGATCGCGAGGCGCGCAAGGGTAAAGGCCCGTCCGATCACGCGCCGATCGTGGTCGATCTCGAACCGTAATTCAAGTCACAAACCGGGGTCATCCGAGTATCCTGAGTTCTCAAAATGTGCGGGGGCATTATTCGGTTCGAGGCCCACAGGGGGGATCTCCGTGGAACCCGCAGACGGTCGTGTCATCTTGTTCATCATCATCGGGCTCGCGGTGTTCGCGCTGGGCCGCCGCTTCCAGACCATGATCCTTATGCGTCAGGTCTGGAAGCAGAGTGCCAGGCAGGTCATGGCGCGCAAGGAGGTCGCGAACAACGCCGCGAAGTCGATGATCGGTATCACGGTGATCGCGGTGTTCGTGGTCTGGCTCGTGCTCAACCTGAACCGCGTCATGTGAAACAGGCGTTGGCCGATTTACTCAGTGGGGGAGGCGCGGCGCGGGGGTGCCGCGGGCGTGACGGCGGAGGGCCCAGGCCGTGAGTACGGCGGCGCCCGCGGCGGCCAGGCTCACCGCGCGCGTCAGGCGGACGGCCCGGCGGATGTCGCCGACCTCCGGTTTGGGGCCGTCGCCTATGGTGGGACGGTGCTCGGTGCGGCCGCCGTACACGTTCGTGCCGCCCAGTGTGACGCCCAAGGCGCCGGCGAACGCGGCCTCGCACCGCCCGGCGTTCGGGCTGGGGTGCCGGTGGCCGTCCCGGGCCAGTACGGCGAGCGAGCGGCGGGGGTTCGGGCCGGTCAGCACCGCGAGCAGGCCGGTCACCCGGGCGGGCACGTAGTTCGCCACGTCGTCGAGCCTGGCCGCCGCCCAGCCGAAGCGCTCGTAGCGGGGGGAGTGGTGCCCGATCATGGCGTCCAGCGTGTTGATCGCCCGGTACGCCAGCAACCCCGGCACCCCCGCCACCGCGCCCCAGAACAGCGGGGCCACGACGGCGTCGGAGGTGTTCTCGGCCAGCGACTCGACCGTGGCCCTGGAGAGTTCGGCAGCCTCAAGGCGGGAGGGGTCGCGGCCGCAGAGGTGCGGCAGCCGGGCCCTGGCGCTCGTCAGGTCGTCGCGTTCGAGGGCGTCGGCCATGTGGGCGCCCTCGCGGGCGAGCGTGGTGCCGCCCAGCACGGCCCAGGTCGCCACGGCGGTCACGATCGTACGCGCGGCCGGGCTCGGAACCCGCTGGGCCAGCACCCCCAGCACGCCGGCGCCACCGACACAGATCGCGACGTGGACGACGCCGCGCGACCTCTTGTCCGCGTACAGGGAGCTCTCCACCTTCTCGGCGGCCCGACCGAACAGCGCGACCGGGTGGGCCGGGCTTCGCGGGTCGGCGAGGAGCTGGTCGAGGGCCACGCCGAGAGCGAGCCCCAGGGGGTTACACCAAATGGGCATGAAGCTCATCTTCGTGCACATCCTGCCAGGCGGCCGCACGGCGGATGCGTTCACCCGCGCCGCCCGCCCACATCTTCGCCCAGTTGCCACCGGCGGCGGCGCGGGTGCGCATGGCGGTGTAGGAGCGGTGGAAACGGATCCTGGAGAGCTCGAGGAGGCGGCGGCGTTCGCGGGGCGGGACACCGTACGCGTCGCAGAACAGGCGCAGGCGGGCGCCTATGTCGAGGTTGCGCAGGAGCGGGTGGCGGTCGACGGGGTCGGCGATGGGGGCCCAGTGGCGGAGGGTGGTGACGATGTCGAAGAGCCGGGTAGTCGGGCGGGCCAGATCAAAGTCGATCAGCGCGTGGGGTTGCCCTGGGCTGCGAAAAACCACGTTTTCTGGCGTTAAATCACAATGACCGATGACTTCTGGCGCTTTGTCGTCATTTGACCCGCCTGCCCACCCGTTCGGCGTCAGCGCGAACCCGGCCGTCGCATCGTGATACTCCCGCAGCAACACCCCGAGACCGCACAGAGCGTCATCGGTCACGCTGTCGAGCCGGAGCCCGGTCGTACCCGGAACATAGGTGAGAATCTCGCGCCCGAGCCGATCCATCCCGATCACCCGTGGCGCACCCCCGAACCCAACGGCTTCGAGGTGCCTGAGCAGGGCATGCACGGCGGGCGTTGACGTACTGGCCGGTCTGCGCACGGTGTCCCCGACCCGCACCACCCCGTCAGTCACGTCCCCGCCCTGCAGGGGAATCTCATGCAGGAGCGTCGCGACCATGCCACGACAGCTTAGACCCC